>NZ_JBEZYN010000016.1:0-209215 GCF_040638605.1 Streptomyces sp. NPDC026092 | reverse complement strand
CCGGCTCGACGACCGGTTCCGGTTGCTGACCTCGGGGGCGCGGACGGTTCTGCCGCGTCAGCAGACGTTGCGGGCGGTGGTCGACTGGTCGTGGGACCTGCTGTCCGAGCCCGAACGGGCGGTGCTGCGGCGGCTCTCGGTGTTCTCGGGCGGGTGTGACCTGGAGGCGGCGGAGGCGGTGTGTGTGCCGGGTTCCGGGGCGGACACCCTCGACGTTCTGGGTTCCCTTGTCGACAAGTCGCTGGTGGTCGCGGCGCCCGGTGACGACGGGGGCATGCGGTACCGGCTGTTGGAGACGGTCGCGGAGTACGCGGGGGAGCGGCTTGACGAGGCCGGGGACCGGGCGGAGGCCGAGCGCCGGCATCTGGTCCACTATCGCGAGCTCGCCCGGCACGCCGACCCCGCGCTCCGCGGCGACGGCCAGGTCCGGGCGATGGCCTGGTTCCGTACCGAGTACGAGAACCTGCGCACCGCCCTGCGCCGCGCCGTCGCCGCCCGGGACGAGCAGGAGGCGCTCCTGCTGGTCCACTGCCTCCTCTGGTACTGGCAGATGCGCGACCTGCGCGCCGACGCCCTGCACTGGTCCGAGGCCGCCGCCGCCCTCGGCCCCGACCCCTTCGAGCCGCCCAGCGCCCCCGTCGTTCCCCTCCACGAGCCGTGCACGGCCACGCCCCCGCCGCTGAGCGAGGAGCAGCTGTGGGAGGCCCGGCGCGGGGTGCGGCTGATCGGGCTCCTCAACATGGACCACATGACGGGCGACTGGACCAGGCCCGAGGGGATCGAACGGCTCAGGCGGATCACCGCCGTCTACCGGCCCGGACTCCCGCAGACCTGTCGACTGCCCGGCACCTTCGCCGTCTTCGCCGTCATCATCATCGGCGAGGCGGGCCGGATGCGGGAGCTGCTGGACGCCACCGTCGACGCCTGCCGCCGCTTCGGCTACGAGTGGGAGCTCGCCAACGCGCTCACGCTCCGCGCCAACATGCTGGCCAACCGCGTGGACTGGGCCGGCGACGCGTCCGACGACGCCGACGAGGGCCTGGAGATCTTCGTCCGCCTCGGCGACTCCTGGGGAGCGGCCGAGGCCCTCTCCGCGCGCGGGGAGGCCCGCGAGCGGCGGCTCCGCTTCGAGGGCGCGGCCGAGGACTTCGTCGCCGCGATGGGGTACGCCGAGCGGATCGGCGCCCAGTCCCAGATGGCGCTGTTGCGCGCCCGGTACGCCGACATGCTCTCGATGACCGGTCGCGCCGAGGAGGCGGAGGAGATCCTGCGCGAGGTCGTGGGCGCCGAGGAGAACCGCGGACACGAACCGACGCTGGCCGCCCGGCTGTTCCTGGCCATGCTGCTCGGCCGGACCGGGCGCACCGCCGAGGCCCGCGAGCACCTGACCGCGCTCCTGGACGACTTCAGCTCCGCGACGCTGTCGATCTTCGGCGGGTTCACCCTCGGCGGCCTCGGCTGGCTGGACAACCTCGACGGTCGGTACGCCTCCGGCCTCGCCTATGCCAAGGAGGCCCTCGAACGGTCCCTGGGCACCCTGTCGATGATCGTCGCCCCGCAGATGCCCGCCATCCACCTGGTCACCGCCGCCTGGGCCCTGGGCGGGCTCGGCGGCCCCGGCGCGGTGGTCGGCGCCCAGTTCCTCGGCGCGCACGAGGGCCTGCTCCCGGAGGCCCATCTCCTCACCCCGCCCGAGCACGACAACCTGGAGCGGGCCACCAAGCTGGTCCGCTCGGTCCTCGGCGACGAGGCCTTCGAGGCCGCTTACGCCGAGGGCGACGGCCTCTCCTTGGAGGAGGCCGCCGCCCTGCTCGAACGCGCCGACGCGATCCAGGGGCGCGTCGAGTCCTGATCCCCGTAGACCTGAATCCCTGTGCCGGTCAGGTCTTCTTGCGGAACTTGGCCACCGCGAGCGGCGCCGTGACGGCCGTGATCACCACGGCCCAGCCGAGCGTCATCCAGACCGAGTCGCCCACCGGTGTGCCGTTGATCATGGCGCGGGCGGCGTCGGCGAGGTTCGACAGCGGGTTGTAGTCCGTGAAGGTCTCCAGCCAGCCGGGCATCGACGAGGTCGGGGCGAAGATCGAGGAGCCGAACTGGAGCGGCATCAGGACGAGCATCGCCATGCCCTGGACGGCCTGGGCGGTCTTCATCGTCAGACCGAGCAGGATGAAGATCCACATCAGCGAGGCGCCGAAGACCATCGAGAGACCGATGGCACCGAAGAGGTCGAGGACCGAGGTCTTGATCTCCAGGCCGAGGATGAAGCCCATGCCGAGCAGGATCGCGGTGGCGATCAGCATCCGGCCGATCTCGACGACGATCTTCGCTATGAGGACCGAGGACCGGGCGATCGGCATCGTGCGGAACCGGTCCATCACCCCCTTCTTGAAGTCGTCGTTGACACCCGTGCCGACGGCCATGGCGATGTTCATGCCCATCATCGCCATCAGTCCGGGCACCACGTAGTTCACGTACGCGTCGTTGTTGCCCTTGCCGGAGATCGCGCCGCCGAAGACGTACACGAACAGCAGGACGAAGATGATCGGCATCAGGACCGCGTCGAACATCGACTCCGGGTCCTGCTTGATCTGCAGCGCGTTGCGCCGCACCAGGGCGCCGATGTGGCGGAGATTGGCCCGCAGGCCGATCCGGCCCTCGTCGACGGGCGTCCGCTGCACCGGGGAAGGGGCGTCGACGGGAGGCTTGGTGACCGTGGTCGTGGTCGTGCTCATGCGGCGACCTCCTCGGAAATCGTGTCGGAAGCGGACGACTTCTCGCCCGTGATGGCCAGGAACACCTCGTCCAGGCTGGGCAGGTGGGTGCCGATGTGCGCGATGCCGAAGCCGCGCGCGCCGAGCAGGCCCACGACGGCCGTCAGCTGCTCGTCGCTGAGGATCGGCACGTACAGCGCGTCCTCGTCGGGGACGATCGTCGAGCCGGCGATGCCGTCGAGACCGGACTCGCGCAGCGCGGCGGACATGGCGGGCAGCTCCGTCGGGTCCACGGGGCGGACCTTCAGGGTGCGGCCGCCGACCCGGGCCTTCAGCTCGTCGACCTTGCCGTTGGCGATGACCTTGCCCCGGTCGATGACCGTCAGCTCGCTCGCGAGCTGCTCGGCCTCCTCCATGTACTGGGTGGTGAGCAGGACGGTCACGCCGTCGGCGACCATGCTCTGCACCTCGTCCCAGACCTCGTTGCGGGTGCGCGGGTCGAGGCCGGTGGTGGGCTCGTCCAAGTACAGGACGGCCGGGCGGCCGATCATCGACGCCGCGAGGTCGAGCCGGCGGCGCATACCGCCGGAGTACTGCATGGCGGGCCGCTTGGCGGCCTCGGTGAGCGAGAACCGCTCCAGGAGCTCGTCGGCACGGCGCCGGGCGTCCGCGCGGGAGAGGTCGAGCAGCCGCCCGATCATGTACAGGTTCTCCCAGCCGGACAGCTTCTCGTCGACCGAGGCGTACTGGCCGGTCAGGCCTATGGTGCGGCGGAGCTGGCGGGGCTGCTTCACCACGTCGAACCCGGCGACCGTGGCGGTCCCGGAGTCCGGGACGATCAGGGTGGACAGGCAGCGGACGAGGGTGGTCTTGCCGGCGCCGTTCGGGCCGAGCACGCCGAGGACCGTGCCCTCCCGGACGTCGAGGTCGACCCCGTCGAGGGCCTTCGTCTCGCCGTAGTGCTTCACGAGGCCTCGTACCTCGACGGCGTTGTGTGTGGATCGCGTCATGGACCCCACTACATCAGGCACCACCGACAACGTACCGACAGACGACCGACAGCCCGCCGATGGGGGAAGTCGGCGGGCTGCGGTCCGTGCCACGGTGGCTAGTGGAAGGTGTGCTCCTCGGCGGGGAACGCCCCGCCGGTGACGTCCTCCGCGAAGGCCCTGGCGGCGTCGCCGAGGGTCGCGCGGAGGTTCGCGTACTGCTTGGTGAAGCGCGGCACCTTGCCGCCGGTGAGACCGGCCATGTCGGTCCAGACGAGGACCTGGGCGTCGGTGTCGGGTCCCGCGCCGATGCCGATGGTCGGGATGTGCAGGGAGCGGGTGACCTCGGCGGCCAGCTCGGCCGGGACGAGCTCCAGGACGACGGCGAAGGCGCCCGCGTCCTGCGCCGCCTTGGCGTCGCTCAGCAGCCGGTGCGCGGCCTCGTCGCTGCGGCCCTGCACGCGGTAGCCCATGGTGTTCACGGACTGCGGGGTCAGGCCCAGGTGGGACATGACCGGGATGCCGGCCTGGACCAGCAGCTCGGTCTGCGGCAGCGAACGCTCGCCGCCCTCCAGCTTGATCGCCCCGACGCCCGCGTCCTTGACGAGCCGGGTCGCGTTGCGCAGGGCCTGGACCGGCCCTTCCTGGTACGAGCCGAAGGGGAGGTCGCCGACGACGAGGGCGCGCTTGGTGCCCCGTACGACGGCGGCGGACAGAAGGGTCATCTCGTCCATCGTGACGGGCACGGTGGTGTCGTACCCGAGATGGCAGTTGCCCATGGAGTCGCCGACGAGCACGACGGGGATCCCGGCCTCGTCGAAGACGGACGCGGTCATCGCGTCGTAGGCGGTCAGCATGGGCCACTTCTCACCGCGGGCCTTGGCGGCGGCGATGTCGTGGACGGTGATACGTCGCGTGCCCTTGCCTCCGTACAGCGCCTTGCTGCTGTCGGGGGACTGCTTCTGGGCAGCCTGAAGCGTCATGGTGAACGGCTCCTTCGTCATCTCGAGGCGCCCTGACGGCGTCCCCGGACCACATCCATGGTGGCACTTCGCGCGGGGACGGGGGAAGTGGGGCGAGGTGGCGCTGTTCACACCGCCGACACGGAAGAATTTCGGGACGAACGTACGAATGTGCGCGTTCTGTCACAGCCACCCCACCGCACGGAGACCGCCGGAACCCGCCGCGCGGCCCCGTCGTCCCACGTGGCAGTACGACGGGCCCGGCATCACCTAGTGTCGACGTCGGGTCACGGGGCAAGGCAGCACGACGGCAAGGCAGTGAGGACTGAGTGATGGCGCGGGTGGACATGGCGGAGACCGAGAACGGCGGCGCCCGGAACGAGCGCTCCGGATCCCGGTTCCGAGCGGCGCTCGACCGTCTGCGCGGGGACCGGGGCATCTGGCGCCGCGGCATCCTGCTCGCCGTCTGCGCGGTCCTGCTCACCCTGCTCATGGTCTTCCACGCCGAGATCCCCAACCGGATCGGCAACCTGGGCAGCCTCACCGAGACCTTCCTGCCCTGGCTGGGCGTCCTCGTGCCGGTCCTGCTGGTCCTCGCCGTGCTGCGGCGCTCCGCGACCGCGCTGATCGCCCTGCTCCTGCCGGCCCTGGTCTGGCTGAACCTCTTCGGCGGCCTGATCACCGACAAGTCGGAGGCGGGCGGCGACCTCACCTTCGCCACCCACAACGTGAACGCCGACAACCCCGACCCCGAGGGCACCGCCCGGCAGATCGCCGGGTCCGGCGCGGACGTGGTGGCCCTGGAGGAGCTCAAGGGCGACATGGTCCCGGTCTACGAGAAGGGCCTGGCCGACACGTACAAGTACCACTCGGTGCAGGGCACGGTCGGCGTCTGGAGCAAGTACCCGCTGCACGGCGCGGCCCCCGTCGACATCGGCATGGGCTGGACCCGGGCGATGCGCGCCACCGTCTCCACCCCCAAGGCCGAGGTCGCGGTCTACGTCGCCCACCTCCCGTCCGTACGGGTCCGGATGGACGCGGGCTTCACCGCCAACCAGCGCGACAACAGCGCGAACCTGCTCGGCGAGGCGATCGCGGCCGAGTCGCACGAGCGGATCGTCCTGCTCGGCGACCTCAACGGCACGATGAACGACCGCGCGCTCAACGCCGTGACCGCGCAGATGCGCTCGACCCAGGGCGCCTCGGGCGACGGCTTCGGCTTCAGCTGGCCGGCCTCGTTCCCGATGGCGCGGATCGACCAGATCCTGGTGAAGGGCGTCGAGCCGGTGTCCTCGTGGGCGCTCCCGGCGACGAAGAGCGACCACCTGCCGATCGCGGCCCGCGTCACCCTCTGATCAGGGGCGCGCCGCTGTCACGGGCGCGCCGCCGTCACAGGCGCTCCGGCCCGAAACCTTCTCTTCACCGGGCCGAAGCCGAGGGGAACATTTCGCCTGAGAGTATTTGTTCAGTCGAAGAACTATTCGTCTGGAAAGGCTCTCCCCATGCCCCTGGCGCTGCTCGCGCTCGCCGTCTCCGCCTTCGGCATCGGCACCACCGAGTTCGTGATGATGGGCCTGCTGCCCAACGTCGCCGACGACCTCGGCACCTCCGTCCCCACCGCGGGACACCTCGTCTCGGCGTACGCGATAGGCGTCGTCGTCGGCGCCCCGCTGCTGACCGCCCTCGGCTCGCGCGTGCCGCGCAAGAAGATGCTGCTCCTGCTGATGGCGCTGTTCGTCGTCGGCAACCTGGCCTCCGCGCTCGCCCCCGGCTTCGGCTGGCTGGTCGCGGGCCGGGTGCTCGCCGGGCTGCCGCACGGCGCGTTCTTCGGCGTCGGGGCGGTCGTCGCCGCGCGCCTGGTGGTGGAGGGCCGGCAGGCGCGGGCGGTCGCCACGATGTTCCTCGGGCTCACGGTCGCCAACATCCTCGGCGTACCGGCGGCGACCCTGCTCGGCCAGCAACTCGGCTGGCGCTCCACCTTCCTCGTGGTCACCGTCATCGGCCTGCTGGCCATGGCCGCGCTCGCCCGGCTCGTGCCGGACGTCCCCGTCGACGAGCGGCAGAGCCTGGGCCGCGAGGTCCGTGCGCTCGGCAGGACGCAGGTGCTGCTCGGTCTGCTCACCGCCGTCTTCGGCTTCGCGGGCGTCTTCGCCGTCTACTCCTACCTCGCCTCGATGACCACCGAGGTGATGGGCTTCGGGGAGTCCTCCGTCACCCTGGTCCTCGCCCTCTTCGGCATAGGCATGACCGCCGGCGCCCTCGCCGCGGGCCCGCTCACCGACCGGGCGCTGCGCCCGACCCTCTACGGCTCCCTCGGCGCCCTGGCGCTCGTCCTGGTCGCCTTCCGCTTCACGATCCACGTGCCGTGGCTGGCCCTGGTGACGGTCGTCGTCCTCGGCGCCGTCGGCTTCATGACCACGACCCCGCTCCAGATGCTGGTCATGAACAAGGCCAAGGACGCCCCGACCCTGGCCTCCGCCTCCAACCACTCCGCCTTCAACCTGGCCAACGCGGGCGGCGCCTGGGCGGGCGGCGCGGCCGTCGCCACCGGCTGGGGCTGGACCTCCCCGACCCTGGTCGGCGCGGGCCTGGCGGTGGTCGGCCTGGCGATCGCCGTGGTGGCGGGCCTGCTGGACCGTACGCGTACGAGTGCGGGTACGACGGAGGGCGCCTCCCGCGTCGTCGCGGGAAGCGCCCCGGTCGCCGAGGAGCCGACGCACGCCGTCAGTGGCTCGGGGACTCCCGCCAGCGGTTCGTGATCGGGAGGCGGCGGTCCTTGCCGAAGCCCTTCGCCGAGATCTTGGTGCCCGGCGGGTACTGGCGCCGCTTGTACTCCGCCGTGTCCACCATCCGCAGCGTCCGCGTCACCAGCTCCTCGTCGAAGCCGGCCGCGACGATGGCGTCCCGGCCCTGGTCGCGGTCGACGTACAGGGCCAGGACCGCGTCCAGGACGTCGTAGTCCGGCAGCGAGTCCGTGTCGACCTGGTCCGGGCGCAGCTCGGCGCTCGGCGGCTTGGTGATCGAGCTCTCCGGGATCGGCGGGGTCATGCCGCGCTCCTCGGCCGCCCGGTTGCGCCAGCGCGCGAGCCGGAACACGGTCGACTTGTAGACGTCCTTGATGGGCCCGTACGCGCCCACCGAGTCGCCGTACAGCGTTGAATACCCCACCGCAAGCTCGGACTTGTTGCCCGGAGCGAGGACGAGATGGCCCTCCTGGTTGGAGATCGCCATCAGCATCGTGCCGCGCAGCCGGGACTGGAGGTTCTCCTCCGCGAGGCCCGTGAGACCGAGCGCGCCCATGTACGCGTCGAACATCGGCTCGATCGACACCGTACGGAAGTTGAGGCCGGTGCGCCGGGCCAGGTCGGCGGCGTCGCCGCGCGAGTGGTCCGAGGAGTACTTCGAGGGCATCGAGACGCCGTACACGTTCCGCGCGCCGACCGCGTCGCAGGCGATCGAGGCGACCAGCGCCGAGTCGATGCCGCCCGACAGGCCGATGAGCACCGAACGGAAGCCGTTCTTGGCGATGTACGCGCGCAGGCCCACGACCAGCGCCGAGTACACCTCCTCGTCGTCGTCGAGCCGGTCCGCGTAACCGCCCGTCAACTCCGGCTCGTACGCGGGCAGCGGGTCCTCGGAGAGGACCACCCGGTCGATCCGCAGCCCGTCGTCCACGACGCCCGTCGGCGCGTCGGAGAGGGGCGCGGCGGCCGGCAGGTCGAGGTCCACGATCACCGTGCCCTCGGAGAACTGCGGGGCGCGGGCCACGACCTCGCCGTGCGCGTCGACCACGATCGAGTCGCCGTCGAAGACCAGCTCGTCCTGACCGCCGATCATCGCGACGTACGCGGTGGTGCAGCCGGCCTCCTGGGCGCGCTTGCGGACCAGTTCGAGCCGGGTGTCGTCCTTCTCCCGCTCGTACGGCGAGGCGTTGATCGAGACGAGCAGCCCGGCACCGGCGCTGCGGGCGGCCGGCACCCGGCCGCCGTCCTGCCACAGGTCCTCGCAGATCGCGAGGGCAACGTCGACGCCGTGGACCCGGACGACGGGCATGGTGTCGCCCTGGACGAAGTAGCGGAACTCGTCGAAGACCCCGTAGTTGGGCAGGTGGTGCTTGGCGAACCGGAGCACCACCTCGCCCCGGTGCAGCACGGCTGCCGCGTTCTCCGGGGAACCGGCGGGCCGGCCGAGCCGGGGCTCGGCGCGGTCCGAACGGTCGAGGTAGCCGACGATCACGGGCAGCTCCCCGAGACCCTCGGCGTCGAGGCGCCGGGCGAGCGCCCGCAGGGCGGCCCGGGACGCCTCGACGAAGGACGAGCGCAGCGCGAGGTCCTCGACGGGGTAGCCGGTCAGGACCATCTCGGGGAACGCGGCCAGATGCGCGCCCTGCTCGGCGCAGTGCCGGGTCCAGCGGACGACCGCCTCGGTGTTGGCGGTGAGATCGCCGACGGTCGAGTCGATCTGATTCAGAGCGAGGCGTAGTTGAGGCACCCGCCCAGTGTAATCGTCAGACCGACGCTATGTCCTGCGTACGCCGACGCCAGGTCCTGCGTACGCCGACGTGACTACTTCGTCGGGCCGGTCCAGATCGCCTCGTCGTGCTCGAGGATCGTCGGGGCCAGCTCGATCTGCATCTCGCCGGCCGCGGCGGCGGGGAGCGAGAAGGCGAAGTCGCCCTTGGCCTGCTTGCCGGGGAGCACGTTGCCCCGGAACATCGTCGTCGCGTCGCTGCCGTCGAAGATCGCGTCGGCCTGCGCGCCCTCCGCGTCGCTGGCGTCCACCAGGGCGCCGGTGACGTCGAGGGTCTCCTTGCTGCCGTTGACGATCGTGACGGTCACCTGGAAGGCCTTGTTGCCCTTGGTGTGTCCGGCGGCGAACTGGTCGGGCTGGTACGCGCGCGGCTTGGAGACGGTCACCTTGATGCCGTCCTCGTACGTGAAGGTCTGACCGAACTTCAGCGCGGCGGGGGCGGTCTCGGTCGGCTCCGGCTCGGGCTCGCTCGTCGCGCCGGGCGTGGTGGGGGCCGAGGAGGCCTTGTCCTGCTTGGCGATCTCCTCGTCGATGTCGTTCTTGACGTCGTTCACCGCCACGACCACGACGAGCAGCCACGCGATCGAGGCGACGATCGCGACCGCGCCGAGGATGATCCCGGAGAGGGCCATGCCCTTGTTCGTGGCCTCGCCCCGACGGGCCTTGCCGTGGCCGATGATGCCGAAGATCAGGGCCATGATGCCCAGGATCGCGCCGAGCCAGAACGTGAACGGGAAGACCCCGAAGAGCAGACCGACGAGGCCCAGGACCAGGGCGGTCACCCCGAGCCCGTTCTTCGGCTCCTGGTACGGGGGCGGCATCCCCGGTATGCCGGTCGGGGGCATGCCGTACGGGGGCAGGCCCGGCAGCGTCGCACCGGCCGGAGGCGGGCCGGGCGGCGTCGAGGACGGAGGACCCCAGGGGTTCTTCTCGGGGTTCTGGTGGGGCGTGGTCATGCGGGCGTCCTCCGGGGATCGCTGAGATTGCAGGAGCCTGACGTTAGGCCAGCTGATTATGGAGGAGCGAGGGATTTTGTGATCGACCGGTGTCCGTGAAGGTGTCCTGAAGACGCTCGCCGTCGACATGCGGGGCCGCCGGGTCCCGTTGATCATGAGCCCATGACGACCACTGACGACCCCGCGGAGTCGGAGCGGAACGCCGCCGAAGTCATCGAGGCGGTCCCTCAGGACGACGGCACGAAACGCCAGGGGGCCCGGGGGCGTCCCCCGGGAATGAACAGCATCTCCTGGGTCACCCTCGCGCTGATGACCACGGCGTCCGTCGCCTCCCTGCGGCCCTCCCCGGCCATGGCCATCTACGGACTCGCCGCGATCTTCCTCTATCTCCTCCCCGCCGTCGTGTTCCTCCTCCCGACCGCCCTCGTCGGCGCCGAACTCGCCTCCGGCTGGACGGGCGGCATCTACCGCTGGGTCAGCGAGGCCCTCGGCAAGCCGCTCGGCTTCCTCGCCGTCTGGTGCCAGTTCGCCATGACGATCGCGTACTACCCGAGCCTGCTCGCGTACGTCGCCTCCACCTTCGCGTACGTCATCGACCCCTCCCTCGCCGAGAACGGCCTCTACGTCGCGATCGTCATCATCGTCGTCTACTGGACCGGCGTCTGGATCTCCTCGCGCGGTACGAAGACGGTCGCCGGGCTCTCCTCCTTCGGCCTGGTCATCGGCACGCTGATCCCGGGCGTCCTGCTCGTCGTCCTCGGCATCGTCTTCCTCGGCCAGGGCAACCCCTCCGCGCAGCCCATGAGCCCCGACCACTGGCTGCCGCCGTGGACGGGCCTCGCCAGCCTCGTCCTCATCGTCAACAACTTCCTGTCCTACGCGGGCATGGAGATGAACGGCGTCCACGTCTCCTCGCTGAAGCACCCCAAGCGCGAGTACCCGAAGTCGATGTTCCTGGCGACCGGCCTCGTCCTGTTGATCTTCATCCTTCCGGCCCTGGCCATCGCCTGGGTCATGCCGTCGAAGGAACTCAGCCTCACCGCCGGTCTCATGCAGGCGTTCCAGGCCTTCTTCGACCACTTCCACATCGGCTGGATGACCAAGGTCGTCGGCATCATGCTCGTCATGGCCGCCCTCGGCGGCATGCTCACCTGGCTCGCCGGACCCGCCAAGGGCCTCGTCCTGCTCTCCCGTCAGGAGGGGTATCTGCCGCCCGCGCTCCAGCGGTTCAACCGGTACGGCACCCCGCAGAACATCATGATCGCCCAGGGTGTGATCACCACCCTCATCGGCGTCCTCTACGCCTTCAGCGACGACGTCTCCAGCGCGTACTGGATGTTCTCCGTCATCACCGTGCAGATCTATCTCATCGCGTACCTGCTGATGTTCGTCGCCGTCGTCAAGCTGCGGAAGACCCAGCCGGAGGTCGAGCGCGGCTTCCGCGTGCCCGCCGTGGCGTGGGTGGCCGGGATCGGCTTCGTCGCCTCCGTGGTGGCGCTCGTCATCGGCTTCGTACCGCCCGACCAGTTCGGCAACCAGCCGCTCTGGCGCTATCTGCTGATCGTCGGCGGCGGGCTGCTGTTCCTGGGCCTCGCGATCCCGGCGGCGCTCCTGAAGTACCGCAAGCCCAGCTGGGTCCACCCCGACCACCGGGACACCGCCGTGCCCGAATAGCATCCGTACCACTATGTCCTTGCCCCGGCCCGCCTCGTCCGGGCCCGCCCCGGCCCGGCCCGACGGTGCCGCGCGAGCCACCGCCGTCCTGCTCGTCCTCGGCGCGCTCACCTACAGCGCGTGGATTCTCGAAGCCGTCGTCCGGACCGGGCTCGACCCGGTCCGGTCGTACGTCTCCGAGCTCATGGCCACCGACCAGCCGCACGGCGACTTCTTCCGCGCGAGCGACCTCACCTCCGGCCTCCTGATCCTCGCGGCGGCGCTGACGGCGCTGTGGAGCGGCCGACGGGCCCGCCCCGGCAGGCTCGTGCGCGCCGGCTGGGTCGCCCTCGCGCTGTTCGGGGCCGCCACCGTCGCCGACTCGCGGCTGCCGCTCAGCTGCACGCCCACCGCCGACCCGGCCTGCGCGGCCCGGGAGGACGCAGGCCTTGTCCCGTTCACCCATGCGGCCCACGCGGTCAGCTCCAGCCTCGCCATGGCGGCGGCCATCGCCGGCATGCTCCTGCTGACCTACGCCGCCCGCCGCCACGGCGTGTGGCGGCCGCTGGCCCGGTTCGGCCCCGCCCTCGTCGCCGTCGAACTGGCCGCCACCGTCTGGACGCTGGCCGCCGTCGCCGCCTTCGAGGCGGGCCACGACACCTGGGCGCTCGGGGCCGGACAGCGGCTCCAGGTCCTCCTCGTCGCGGTCTGGCTCGTCGTCCTCGCCGTCTCCGTGGCCAGGGAGCGAGGGGAGCGACCGTGAGCGAGTTCGTACGGGTCGGGGGAGTGGCCCACCACGTCGTCGTCGAGGGCACCGGACCCGTCTGCGTGCTCAGCGCCGGCCTCGGGATGAGCTGGTTCGACTGGGACCCGGTCGTCCCGCTGCTCGCCCCGCACCGCACGGTCGTCCGCTTCGACCGCCCCGGCCACGGCCTCTCCGCCCCCGCCGCCGTCCCGCCCTCGGCCACCGGCGAGGCCCACCGCATCGCCGGCCTCCTCGACGCGCTGCCCCTGCCCGCGGGGCCTGTCACCGTCGTCGGGCACTCCATCGCCGGGTTCCACGCGGAGGCCTTCGCCCGGCTGCACCCGGCCCGCACCGCCGGGCTCGTCCTCGTCGACGCGTCCGTCGAGGAGCAGGCCCGTACGCCCGCCGCCCCCGCCCTGCGCACCGCCGCCGCCCGCGGCCTCGGCACCCTGATTTCGGCCGCCGGAGCCCCGGCCGCCCTCGGCCCGGCCGTCCGCCGCGCCACCGTACGGCTCTCCCGGGCGTCGGGCGGCGACCCGGCGCCCACCGACCTCGTACGCCGCTGCTACCGCACCTCACGCGTGCTGCGGGGCACGCTCCTGGAGAACGCCCACTACCGCGCGGTCGCCGCCGAACTCCTCGCGCTGCGCGAGGAGCGGCCGCTGCCGCCCGGCGTCCCCGTCACCGTCCTCGCGGCCCCCGACGGCTCCGCCCGCTGGGCCCGCCGCCAACGCGAGCTGGCCCAACGGCTCGACGCCCGCTACGAGGCGGTCGAGCCGTCGGGCCACCTGATGATGCTGGACCGCCCGGACGTGGTCGCCGGGGCGGTACTGCACCCCGGCGGAACCCCCGTCCTGGGACTCGGGCCTCAGGAAGCGGCGTAGACGCTCTCGCAGAACGCCTTGATCTGTTCGTCCGTCAGATGCTGGGCCAGATCGGCCTCGCTGATCATGCCGACGAGCTTCTTGTTCTCGATGACGGGGAGGCGGCGGATCTGATGACTCTGCATCTCCTCCAGGACCGCGCCCACGTCCGAGCCGGCGTCGATCCAGCGGGGGGTGCCGTTGGCCATCTCGCCACAGGTGACCTTCGCCGGGTCGTGACCCATGGCCACACAGCCGACCACGATGTCGCGGTCCGTGATGATGCCGCACAGCCGCTCGTTCTCGTCGGCGATCGGCAGGGCGCCCACGTTGAGGTCGCGCATCAGCTGGGCCGCGCGGTCGAGCGTTTCGTGCCGGGGAATCCACTGGGCCCCGGGGTGCATGATGTCCTTCGCCGTGGTCATGGGGTGCGTACCTCCGTAGTCACGTCGTCGTACGTCCCCGAGCGTCAACCATTGTCCGCGTACGCGACGGCCCCCGCGACCGCTGGGGTCACGGGGGCCGGGGTGCGGGGCTCAGCCGCGAGGCTTGGCTCCACGCTGCTCCAGCAGCATGGTCATCAGCCCGATCTCGGACTCCTGGGCCTCGACCATGCCCTGCGCGAGGTTCTTCTCGACCTCCACGGAGCACTTGTCCACACAGCCCTGGGCCATGTGCACACCACCCTTGTGGTGGTCGATCATCAGCTGGAGGTAGAGGATCTCCGCCTCCTTGCCGCTCGCCTTCCGCAGGCGGTCCAGCTCGGTGTCGGTCGCCATCCCCGGCATCAGCGCCCCGTCGAGGGGACCGGTGTCACCGTGCCCGCCCATGCCCATCCAGGCCATCGGCTCGGTGCCCGACTCGACCTTCGGCAGCCCCCACATGTCCAGCCAGCCCAGCATCATGCCGCGCTGGTTGGCCTGCGTGTTGGCGATGTCGTACGCGAGCCGGCGCACGTCCGCGTCCTCGGTCCGGTCCCGGACGATGAACGACATCTCGACGGCCTGCTGGTGGTGGACGGACATGTCACGGGCGAAGCCCGCGTCCGCCGACACCGAGGCGGGGGAGGCCGCAGCCGCGCCCTCGTCCTCTCCGGAGGCGACCGTGACGGCACCCCCGGCGAAGAGCAGCGCGAGGACGACGGCGGCGATCGAGGCCCCGTGCGTACGGGTCAGCTTCACTGGGTGGCTCCGACACCACCGGTGCAGGCCGCGCCCGGCTCGGGGGTCTGCGGGCCCTGCACGTACTTGGTGAAGAAGGCGTCGACCCGCGGGTCGCTCGCGCTGTCCACGGTCACCTGCTTGCCCCAGGCGCTCAGCATGATCGCGCCGGCCTGGTCGTCGATCGGGCTCATCAGCGTGTACGGGGTCTTGCCGACCTTCTCGGCCAGCTTCTTCACCTCGGCCTCGGGGGCCTTCTTGCTGTACGTGACCCAGACCGCGCCGTGCTCCAGCGAGTGGACGGCGTTCACGTCGGCGATCTGCGTCGTGTAGACGTCGCCGTCGCAGTTCTGCCAGACCTGGTCGTGGTCACCGCCGACCGGCGGCTTCATCTCGTAGGAGACCGGGGTGGTCACGTGGTTGCGACCGAGCTTCTTGGCGTCCCAGGACTTCTCGTCCTTGATGGGCGCCTTGGCGGCGGCCTCCTGCTTCTCCTTCTTCTCGGACTGCTGGTTGAGCACGTAGCCGCCGAAGCCGACGAGGCTCAGGACGACCACGGCGGAGACGCCGATGGTGATGAAGCGGTTGCGGCGCTCGCGGGCCTGCTCGGCGCGGCGCATCTCCTCTATTCGGGCGCGGCGGTCGGCGTTGGCGGAGCGGTTGGCGGCCATGGTGGTCGTCCTTCTCGGATGTGGGGTGGCGTCAGGCGTCGGGCGTGAGCCGTGGGCGGGGCAAGGGGTGGTGGCCCGCCGGCTACGTCCGCAGGACTTGAAGGACGTGCAGGTCCGGCGCGCGCGGCTGCGCGGCCGAGCGGGGTGCCCGGGCGGTGTCGTACGCCGCCACGGGGCCCGGGAGCCGGCCCTCCGCCTGCGGCGGGGGGTCGAGCGGCGGCGCGGTGAGCACCGCCGGGCTGAGCGAGGGGAAGAGGGAGCAGCCGTCGCGGTCATAAGGACAGACGTACTCGCTGAAGACGGGGACGACGGGCGCGGCGCCGGTGGCTCCCGCGACCCGGTCCGCGGAGGTGTCGCGCCCGTGGTGCGCGGAACCGGACTCTCCGCTCCCCAGACAGACGAAGAGCGCGGCGAGGAGCGTCGCCACGGCACTCGCCAGTGCCATGGGACGCGCGCGCCGGGACCGGCGTACGGACAGAGGTCCCCCCATGGCCGGAGATCGTAGTGGCCGGAGGGCCTGGAGGGGACACTCGGGGGCAACCGCGGAGCGAACAGACGCCCGGATCCGGCCTGTCTTCCGTTACCTGAGTCACACGCGAGCGGGCACTATGGGTGTGCAACGTGCGCGAAACCATGTGGTGGGATGCTCAGGTGCCCTCCGATGTGCCCGAGGCGGTGGGAACAGGCGGCCTGACCAGCAAAGATGGGTGTGGAAATGGACAAGCAGCAGGAATTCGTGCTCCGGACGCTCGAAGAGCGCGACATCCGGTTCGTGCGGCTGTGGTTCACCGACGTCCTCGGCTTCCTGAAGTCGGTGGCCGTGGCGCCCGCCGAGCTTGAGCAGGCGTTCGACGAGGGCATCGGCTTCGACGGCTCCGCCATCGAGGGCTTCGCCCGCGTATACGAATCCGACATGATCGCGAAGCCGGACCCGGGCACCTTCCAGATCCTGCCCTGGCGCGCCGAGGCCCCGGGCACGGCCCGGATGTTCTGCGACATCCTGATGCCGGACGGCTCGCCGTCCTTCGCGGACCCGCGCTTCGTCCTCAAGCGCATTCTGGCCAAGACCTCGGACCTGGGCTTCACGTTCTACACCCATCCGGAGATCGAGTTCTTCCTCCTGAAGGACAAGCCGCTGGACGGCTCGAAGCCGACCCCCGCCGACAACTCCGGGTACTTCGACCACACGCCGCAGAACGTGGGCATGGACTTCCGGCGCCAGGCCATCACGATGCTGGAGTCGATGGGCATCTCGGTGGAGTTCTCCCACCACGAGGGCGCGCCGGGCCAGCAGGAGATCGACCTCCGCTACGCGGACGCGCTGTCGACGGCGGACAACATCATGACGTTCCGCCTGGTGATGAAGCAGGTGGCGCTGGAGCAGGGCGTCCAGGCGACCTTCATGCCGAAGCCCTTCTCGGAGTACCCGGGCTCGGGCATGCACACCCACCTCTCGCTCTTCGAGGGCGACCGGAACGCGTTCTACGAGTCGGGCGCGGAGTACCAGCTCTCCAAGGTGGGACGTTCCTTCATCGCGGGCCTGCTGAAGCACGCGGCGGAGATCTCGGCCGTCACCAACCAGTGGGTCAACTCCTACAAGCGCATCTGGGGCGGCTCCTCCCGCGCGGCCGGCGCGGGCGGCGAGGCCCCCTCGTACATCTGCTGGGGCCACAACAACCGCTCGGCCCTGATCCGCGTCCCGATGTACAAGCCGGGCAAGACGGGCTCGTCGCGGGTGGAGGTCCGCTCGATCGACTCGGGCGCCAACCCCTACCTGACCTACGCGGTCCTCCTGGCGGCGGGCCTCAAGGGCATCGAGGAGGGCTACGAACTCCCGGCCGGCGCCGACGACGACGTCTGGGCCCTCTCGGACGCGGAACGCCGCGCGATGGGCATCGAACCCCTCCCGCAGAACCTGGGCGAGGCGATCCACCTCATGGAACGCAGCGAACTGGTGGCGGAGACCCTGGGCGAGCACGTCTTCGACTTCTTCCTGCGCAACAAGAAGCAGGAGTGGGAGGAGTACCGCTCCGAGGTCACGGCCTTCGAGCTGCGGAAGAGCCTGCCGGTGCTGTAGGCGCAGGTCAGCGGGGGCGTCTCCCCGAAACGACGATCAGGGCCGGCGGCACTCAGCCGCTGGCCCTGAGTCGTCTCACTCGCCCTGGGCCGTCTGTGGGCCGTCTGGCGTCGAACCGGGGGTCCAGTACATGTCGTCCACGGCCCGGCGGGTGCGTCCCTCGCTGCTCGGCATGAGGTGCGTGTAGACCCGGAGCGTGAAGCCGGGGTCGCTGTGCCCGAGGTACGTACTCAGCGCCTTGATGTTCTCGCCGGCGTCCAGGAGGACCGAGGCGTAGAAGTGCCTCAGCGCGTGCATCCCGTGTTCGCGGGCGGCCTGGTGGCGTTCGCCCTCCTCGGGCTCCGGGATGACGCCGGCCTGGACGAGGGCGAACTTCCACACCCTCGTGTTGAAGTCGGTCCGCCGTACGGCCCCGCCGCCCGTGAGCGAGAAGAACAGCCGCTTCGTGATGAGCGGCCCGTCCGGCTTCAGCCACGGCAGGGAGACGTCGACGGGCGGGAATTCCTCGGCGTGCTCGCGGAGGACCCGGGCGACCTGGCGGGGGAGCGGGACGTCACGCTCTTTCCCGCGCTTCGGCGGGCCGAAGACGAGATGGCCGTTGACCACCTTCACCTGGTTGGCCACGTGAAGCCAACCGTCGTCGTACCTGACGTGTTCCTCGGCCAGACCGAAGATTTCCCCCTGACGGAGCCCGCACCCGCCGCCTACGTCGACCATTGTCCGGTAGCGCTTCGGGAGAGCGGACCGCACCGCGAACAGCCGCTCCGGGGTCCACGGCCTCACCCGGGGCGATACCGGCGCTGGCGGGCGGACCGAGCGGGACTTGCACGGATTCTTGGCGAGCAGCTCGTCGTCGACGGCTGCCGCGAGCACGGCCGACACGCTCGCGAAAATGACGCGTCGGTACGAGGACACAGGCAGCGCCGTCTCCAGCTCCTTCAGCCAGTCCCGGATGTGCTCGGGCCGGAACGAGTCGAGCGGCCGCGTTCCGATGTACGGGAACGCGTGGCGCCGAAGCTGCACGTTCACCGCCGTCCGCGTGGTCGGGTCCGTCGTCTGGGACGCGAGCCACCTCTCGCCGTACTCCCGGAACGTGGTCCGGCCCGCGGCGGGGTCGACGTACTGGCCCCGGGACATGTCGGCCTCGATGCTGGAGAGCCACTTGGCGGCGAGGCGCTTCTGCTTGTCGGGGAAGCTTTTGGACTTCTCGGTGCCGTCGGGGCCGATGTAGCGGGCGCGGTACCGGAGCCCGAGCCCGTGGCGGTCGGTCTTGACCTGTCGGGGCTTTCCGTCGGTGCCGGTCTCGGGCTTGTACCAGCGGTCTTGGATGTGGCCGGCCATTGTGGCTGCGGTCCTTTCGGGTACGGGAAGGCCCGTGGCGCTCCGGTGGGGAGCACCACGGGCCGAGGTGGGTGGATCAGGCGGCGGCGTCGAGGTCGCTCTGCTGGGTGACCCAGGCTTGGACGGCAGCGGGGTCGTAGCGGACGTGACGGCCGACGCGGAATCCGGGCGGGCCAGTGCGCTGCTTGCGCCAGTGGTACACGGTCTCGATGGGGATGGAGAACATTGCGGCGATGTCTTCCGGGGTGAGGTACCGGTCGGGGAGTTCGGTGACCGTCGGGGGCATCTTGGCGGTTGCCATTGGGATCCTTCAGCTCGGTCTGGGGTGACAGAACCCCGGGGTGTGCTGACAGAACTGACAGAACCGCGCCGTACGGCTTCTGAGCTGCGGGTTTGGCGGCATCGACTGTCGTGACAAAACCTCGAAGAACTCTGACAGAACCTCCGGGCGGGGTTCTGTCACAGCGGGCCGCTGGACGGTGCCGAGGTTCTGTCAGAGTTTCCGGGAGTTTTGTCAGCGCTCCGGGAGTGCCTGTTTCCGCAGGTCAGGTTCCGTGCTGGGAGGTTCTGTCAGTTCTGTCAGTGGGTTGGGGGGTTTTCAGGCGCCGGGGGTGGCGCGGGGGTGGGTCTCGTAGCGGGGGGAGGGCGGTCGGCCGCCGCGTCCGGTGCGGGGCGGCGGGGGCTGCTGGCGGACCCAGCCGTGTTCCTCCAGGAGGCTCAGGGCGGGGTCGAGGTCGCGCATGGCGGGGAACTCGCCCCGGGGCATGGCGCGGAAGAGGTCGCGTTTGGTGAAGGCGGTGGTGCGGGTCTCGCGCAGGTGGGTCAGCACGGTATGCGCGGCTGCCAGTGCGGGGTCGGCGCCCATGGCGTCGAAGACGTCGAGGGCGTGGGCGGTGAAGTAGTCCCCGAGGCGGGTGGCGGCGGCCATGGTCTCGGCGCCGATGGGCCGATCCCAGGCGTCCTCGGGGTGGGCGGCGAGGTGGAGGAGTCCAGCCATGCGGGCGACGGCGCCGTCGCGCTTGCTGGCCCAGTTGATGATGGTGGCGAGGGATCCGCCCTTGCCGAGCCGGGACTCGGTGACGCGCTGGTAGGCGAGCAGGACCGCGTCCGCCTCGGGCGCCAGGGTGAGAGTGGCGGTCTCCGTCCAGGCCGCGAGGGTCAGGGCGAGGCGGCCGAGGTTCTGGGCGTAGGTGGCTGCGGTGTCCGGGGAGAGCAGCTGCGGGGTGAGGTTGCGGCGGCCGACGAGGGATTCGGGCTTGGAGTAGAGGAACCGGGCGAGCAGGCCGCGTCCGTCGGCGCCCTTGATCTGGCCGATGGCGTCGAGGACGGCCGGCTGCACGGCCAGGCCCATGGTGATGGCGGGGTTCTCGATGTACTGGGCGTCTCTGGCCTGGCGGTTGACGCGGGCCATGTCCCCGGCGTGGCCCTTGAGGAAGATGCCCATGTTCGGGGTGCCGCCGGAGTAGCGGCCCGCGATGATCTCGAAGATCTCGCCCTCGGGCGACAGGATCGAGATCCGTCCGTCCTGCTGGGCGAGGAGCGTGGTCAGGCTCTCGGCGGTGATGTCGTCGGCGATGAGCTGCGGCTCGACCGGGACCACGGCCCGCTCCGCGGCATCCGACAGGGACACGGCCGAGGCGGTCAGATCAGCGACCTTGTCCGGCTCGGCGTTGGCGGCCAACTTCTCGGCCCGCTCGGCAGCCGCCTTCGCGATCCGCGCGGCAGCCGCGGCCTCGGCCCGCTGCGGCGCCGTCAGCTCGATGAGCGCCTGCTCGGCGGCGAGCAGGGGCTTGGTCATGAGCCCGAACACAGCGCTCTTGCGGTTGCCGGGCGGGAGGGCGACGGCGGTGTAGAGGTTGACCGGTTCGCTCCACTGGCCGCGCACGTTGACGGTGAGGCGTCCGCCGGCGGCGGTGCCGATGACGGCCAGCGCGAGGCATCCGGCGAGGTCGACGGGGGTCTGCGTCTCCTCGGCGACCTCGGCCGTCATGGCGCCGAGCCAGTCAGGCAGTGCGTCGATGGGGAAGGCGGGGAGCGGGCCGCGCGGGTTGATGGGTACCGGCTCGTCCCAGACGGGCCCGGCGACGTCCTCGGCGGACATCTCCTCGAACCCTGCCCACAGTTCGGGGTCGTGTGTGGTCATGCGGCGGTCCTCCCTTCCTGCAGGAGCGGGCACAGGTCCCGGTGGGCGGTGTGGTCGGCGATGAGGGCGAGTACCTGGGGCCGTCCGACGGCGCTGCGGTTGCGTCCGCATTCGCATGTCGAGGTGGCGGTGGGGATGGCGTAGCGGCTCGGCGGCGCGGTGATGTGGAGCATCCCGACGATGCGGGGGCCAGACGTCGGGTGCGGGTCAGGGCTCGAAAGGACGCCTTCGGCGACGCCCTTTAGGGCGCCTACGGCCTTCAGTCGCTGGGGCTGTTGGGCGGCGCTCATGCCGTGGCTCCCAGGGCGCTGTGGAAGCCGTTGGCGACGGCTCGCTGCGCGTAGGGGGCTGGGACGCCGACTGAGACGGCGGCGTCCGCGATCTGCTGGCCCAAGAGGCCGAGGCCGCATGGTCCGGGGCAGGCGTTGTGCTGATTGGCGAGGAACCGGGCGACCCCGTACGCGGCTGTCCCGGCACCGCTGTCGGGGTGGGCCTTGATACGCGCGAGACCGCGCTGCAGGCCGGTCTGGACGTAGGTACCGGTGTGGCGGCAGCCGGTGGCGACGCTGCGGTCCCACGTGCCGCGGGTGGGAGACGAAGAGTCCACCCCCTGGCGGGGCGGGGTGGTCTCTTCCCTCGCCACCAACGCGAGGATGATCGGCGGCAGCGGCGCCATGCTGCCGGTGCCGGTGCCGATCCAGCGGGCGTAGGCCATCAGGGACTTGATGTCCACGCCAGGCCGTACGTGGTTGGCTGAGCGCATCGCGCCCCTGTAGATCCAGTGCTCTCCACGCGTGGTCGGCACGGTACGGGTCGGGGGAAGGGATTCGCGGGCCCACGCGACCGCGTCGGCGTCGTCGAGGTCGACCACGGTCAAACCGGCGCCGCCGGGGTGGTAAGCGACCGTCTCAGCGTGCTGCCACGTGGCCGCCCAAGCCGTGGAGGACAGGACGGCGGTGTCGGTTGTGGCGGCGGCCCAGCCGTGGCAGACCAGCGGGCAGGTGCAGGGGCCGGGCGTCTTCATATTCGGTCGGCCGCCGCACGCGTTGCTTGTGCAGGAAGGGCAGTTGCCGAATGGCACCTTCCCTGCCCGGAGCGGCAGCACCGGCACTCCAGCCGCCGCCAGGAACAGCGCAGTGCCGAGGTGTAACGGCCGCTCGCCGTCTCGCCGGATGGGCGTCGGATGAGTCATGCTGGATGTCTCCAGTTCTTTGATCGGTGCTGGATGAGGGCGGCCCCGGACTTTGGCGAGACGGGGGCCGCTCTCGGCGTTTCAGCGGTGGTTGATGGTGCCGTTGGCGCGGCCGAACAGGCCGGTCGCGGTGAAGTTCTGCGTGATGTGCGTGGACCCCTCCCGCCCCGTGCCAGTGGCCCGGCGGGCTCCCTTGATGAGGAGGGGGACGGCGATGACGGCGGCGACGATGAGTGCGGCGGCGGACCAGAGGGCTTGGCTCATGGCGATGAGTCCCGGGGCTGCGTAGGAGAGTCCGATGCCGGCGGCTGCGATCCCGCCGCCGACGGTGGGGGCGAGCAGGGCAGTGGTCTTGGCCCACGCGGGCACCGGCTGAGCGACCGGGCCAGCGGCCGGGGGCGGGGCGGTGGGGTGGGTGTAGGCGAGGGTGCGGACGCCGTTGGGGAGGGTGACCCAGTCGACGCCGGGCGGGATCTCCTGGGGAAGGATCACCGGCTGCTGAACGACGGTGGGCCGCAGGATCGGGTCGCCGTACGGGGTGGTGGGGGTGGTGCTCTGGAGAGTGGGTCCATAGGGCATTGCAGCCTCCGGGACGAGGTACGGGCGGCCCCGTGATGGAGGGGCCGCCCGCTGAGGGTGGTTGCTCGGGTGAGGGATCTACTGCCTACTGGCTACTGCCCAGTGCCTACTGCCTACTGCCCAAAGCCCTGTTGAGACGCCCTGTGTGGGCAGTAGAGGGCCGTTCTCTGCCTACTGCCTCGTGGGCGGTAGGCAGTAGGCAGTAGCGGTGTGCGGCCGTTCAGGCGTGGTCGGGGTGGACGTAGACGGAGTGCGGACCCCGGTCGCGGTAGAGGAGTTCGCCGCGCTCGGCGGCGGCCTTGAGGGCCTTGCGGACCGACTCCCGCCCCCGGCCCACCATGTCCGCGACGGCCGCGGGCTTCATGCCCTCCGGCCCGGCCTCGCGGATCGCCGAGACCGCCGAAGCCAGCCAGTCCGGGCCGGTGCCCGCATCGTTGCGGAGTGCCGAGAGATTCAGCCCGGCCGGCCGCTCGCCCTCCGGCTCGGCGTCCGGCTCGGGCGTGGTGGCGAACTGGGCGTCGATCTGCTCGCGGAACGCCCGAGCCAGCGCGTCAGCCTCCGACTCGACCGCAGGCTGCTGCTGCTCGGACCTGAGGGCGGACAGGTCCAGGCCTGTCCGGGCAGCGGGAGCCGGCTCGCTGTCCGCAGAGGTGTGGATGTGGTCGCGCATCCACGCGGTGCGGGCGTGGTCCCAGCGCCGCGCGTAGTCGGGGCCCGCAGCCTTGGCCGAGATGGCGTCCAGGACGGGGTGCCGGTCGGACGTGGCGGCGACGATCTCGGCGATCTGGTTCGGGAGAATCCGCCACGACTTGAACAGGGCGGCCGGTGATTCAGGGGTGCCCATGAATCCGGAGCCCTTGTAGGGGGCCTGGTCCACGCGCAGCCCACGGGAGCCGGGGAACTGCTTGCCCAGATCCATGCCCTCCTTCTCACCGCCCGTGAGAGCGACGCGGACCTTCGCTTCACGGCGGATCATGATGTTCCCGAGGACGGCGCCGGTGGCGCCGAGGGCGGTCAGGACTGTCCGCAGGCCCATCGCGCGGGCGATCCGGATCACTTCCAGGATCTTCGCGGCGAGTTGCTTCATCTGGCGGTCGGTGCTGACCAGGATCTCGGCGCCCTCGTCGATCACGATCTCGATCTGCGGGATCTGAGCGGAGACGGGCAGCAGATCGGTGTTCGCCTTGGACATCAGGTCCTGGTAGGCCATCTTGCGGTGCTTGGCGATGCGGACGGCCGCGTCGAGCATGAGTATGGCCTCGTCGAAGTCCGCCGCGAGCCAGTCGACACCCGGCCTCATCGCCTCGCCCCCGGTTCCGTCTCCGGTGAGGGCGGGGCGGACCCAGGGCAGGCCGGCCGATCCGGCGTTGAGGTCGATCACCCAGGTCAGGACGTCGGTGGTGCGGGCGAATCCGGCGAGGATTGTGTGGACCATGTTCGTCTTGCCCGAACCGGTCGGCCCGACCACCAGCGCGCACTGCTCACGCAGGTAGACGCTGACCTCGTCCGCGTTCGTCCGCAGCCCCCACGGAATCCCCGTGAGCAGGGACAGCGGGCCGTAGTCGGTGGGGTACGTGATCTCCTCGGCGAGGACGTTCACGGTGGTCACGTCGATCAGGACGCGGCCCTGGTCGATGCCCTGCGACGCGGTGGCGGTGCAGCCGTGCGGCAGACGGGCATCGGCAGAGAGCTGCGCGGAGTGCTGGGCGATCCGGTCGTAGGTCGTACCGCCGGGCGGCAGTTCGGCATCGATCGTGAACCCGGTCCCAGTCGGCCACTGCTCCACGGCCAGGACCCGCACGGTGATGCCGCAGACCCGCTGGATCCGGTCCACCCACTCGGCCGCGATCGCGCGCCGTTCGGCGGACAGTTCGCGGGCGACCTGCCGTTCGGCCTGTGCGATCGCTTCCAGCTCCCGGGCCTCTTCGTAGAGGAGGGTGGAGCGGGCGGCGGCGCCGAGACCGACGCCGAGGGTGGCGAGGGAGCCGAGGGCGGCCCAGGTCAGGGGGCCGGTGGTGATGGCCCAGGTGGTCCATCCGGCGCCGACCAGCCACGCCGCGGCGCGCATGGAGACGGTGCGGGCGGAGAGGCGGTCTTTCAGGCTGGTGATGGTGTGGCCGATGGCGCCGGCGGCGCCGACGGCGAGGGCCCAGCCGGGCGGCATTCCGGTGGCGGCGCCGGTGGTGGCGATGGCGAGGGCTCCGGTGGTGGCGGACAGGGCGCCGGTCACGGGTCCGTGACCGGCGGTCCAGTCCCACACCGGCCCCGTGGTGGTGGCGGTGTTGTTGGCCATGGTCAGACGTTCCATCCCTTCTCGGCCTCGGTTCCGTTGCGCGGGTCCTCGTGGCGGGCGATGTCCTGCTCATGCGCGGTGCGGAACAGCGGCCCCATGTCCTCCGCGACCGCGACTGCCGACATGAGGGCGCCGTAGATGTCGCTGAAGCCGTCCGCGACTTCCTTCTCCAGCGGGAATTCGGAGTCGGACCGCTCGGCGAGGATCTTCATCACGTTCGCCACGCTGGTCAGCGCGGCGGGCAGCCCTTCGACCATGGCGAGGATCTCCATGGCGTCCTCGGGCTCGTAGCTGTTGGCCGCGGCTTCCATCTCCGCGGCGTACTCCTCGAACCGGAAACCCGACACGATCTCTCCCTCGGTGGTGTCACTGCTGGTGGGTGCTGCGGGAACCAGGCCGGCGGGACGCTCCGCCGTGTCCCTGACCTGCTCGGATCCCTCGTCGGCGGCCTCGGCGTCGATGGCGGCCTCGTCGTCCTGTAGCGCGGCCCGGATCTCCTCATCCCGCCCTGCGCGCTGCTCGGCGGCAGTACGCATGAGGCGGGCGTAGAGGCGCCGTCCGGGGTGGATCAGCCACGGCAGACGGAGCTTCCGCCCGATCGGCGACGTCACGAATCCGACGATGCCCAGCGCCCCGGCGAGCAGCGCTGCCAGGAGGCGGCGCCGCTGGAACCGGGCCGCCGACCTACGCAGAGCCTTCCGGGCTTCCTTCCGGGCCGGGGCCTTGCGAACCTGGTCACGCTGGCCGTCGACCTGCCCGGCCGCCCGCCGGTCCCGCGCCGCGCGGGCCCGCTCTATCGCCGCCCCACGGGCCTTGCCGATGCGACCCGCGGCCTTGCCCACGGCCCGGCCCAGCGGCCCCTTCTTCGCCAGGGACGCGGACCGCTGGTCGGCCTTGGCCTGACGGCGGGCGTCCGCCACCGAACGGCGCGCGCCCTTGGTGTCATTGCGGCGAGCGGCCCGGGACGGCGAGGTCTGCCGGGCGGCATCCCGCAGCGCCTTGACCTGCCCCGCGCGACCCGCAGGCTTGCGAGCCGTGGACGAACCGGCATGGGATGCACCGGTCTTGGGCGTCTTGCGACTGCTGCTGTTCAGCCCGGCGGGCTTCTTCCCGGTCGGGGAAGAGGCGGTGCTCCGGGATCCGGTACCGCGACCAGCGGTCTTGGTGGCGCCGGAGTTCCCGTTACGGGTCTGCGTCGGCACACGCCCGGCGCGCCGGCCGGTGGACGCTGCTCCAGCCTTGGTGCCCTTGTGTGCCGCACGGCCGTTCGTGGCCTTGGAGTTGGGCTTGGTCTTGCGGTCGTGGCGGTGGCGAGTGGCCGCAGCAGCGGTGCCGAGCACGACCGCACTGGTAGCGGCGACGGCGAGCGCGGCCGGACCCCCGACCAGCGCGGCGGCGGCCAGGAGGGAGGCGGTGGTGTTCGTGCTGGTGATCGCGAGCGGGACGACCGGCCACCCGCCGGGAGTGTGCTCCACGACGGCGGCCTGGGAGGTCTTCGGTTCG
The DNA here is from genome assembly GCF_040638605.1 of Streptomyces sp. NPDC026092. NCBI lineage: Bacteria > Bacillati > Actinomycetota > Actinomycetes > Kitasatosporales > Streptomycetaceae > Streptomyces > Streptomyces sp. NPDC026092. Next base: position 182,844 of record NZ_JBEZYN010000016.1, on the reverse strand, counting down.
GGAGTCGGGGTCGGTGTGGTGTCCGGAGGGGCGTCGGTGCCTGCTACCGGAGCGAGGGTGGTGTCCGTCATGCTGGTGTGCACTCCTTCGCGGAGAACAGCAGGGCCCGCACGCGATGCTTCCTACGGCGCGGCGTGCGGGCTCTGCTGGGCGAGGTGTTGCAGGTCAGAGCTGGTTCGGCTCCAGGGAGAAGAAGACGACGTTGGCCCTGGCGAACTCGGGGCTGGACTCGCTGATGTGCTCCCGCAGCATCACGAAAACGTCCTGCCGGGTGTCACCGGAACCCGGGGTGACCGTGCCCTGCCAGCTACCGGCAATCCGGCCGGGCAGGTCGAGCGTGAGCACGTAGTGGTGCGTGCCCTGCTGCTCGGCCTCGGTGTTGCTCTGCTCGGTGGTGCTGCTCATGCTCGGTTTCTCCTGTCATGTCAGGCGTCGGCGCAAGGGGTGCACATGCCGAGCGACGGCGGGATGCGATACCCGGCGTCGCGGCGGCAGTTCGGGCACATCCGACGGGCAGCGTTCGCCCGCTCCAGTGCCGCCCAGCGGGCGGGCGTCATGGGGCGGACGGGCTTGGCCCGGTCGATGCGGTAGAGGTAGGCGACCAGCGGCCCCCGCCGGCGGCGGGGACGTTCGAGCTGGGCCGCGACGTCCTGTCCGCCGGGACGGAGCCCGAGGGCGCGCAGCTGGCGGTAGGTCGCGTAGCCGTCGGGGGCAAGGCGCCACCGGTAGACCGGCAGGCCGTTCACGACGTGGCACCTTCGAGCATCCGGCCGGTCGTGGTGTCGCGCAGTTCCTGGTAGCGAGTGGAGACCCAGCCGATCGACCAGCCGCACAGGTCCGCCGCCGCCCGCACCGACATGCCCTCCGTGAACGCGGCGGCGACGATCTGGCGCGCGTGGTCCTCGGGCAGCTTGGCGTTCACCGGACCGTCGGCGAGCAGCGCGGCCCGTTCACGAGCCGCCCGCGCCTCCCGGTCCGTCGCCTCGCGGCGGGCTGCGGCCTCGTGCGCCAGACGCTCGGCCTCGCGGCGCTGTTCAGCCTCCCGCTCCAGGCGTTCACGCTCCCGCTGCTGCTGTTCACGCTCGGCCTCACGGCGTTCACGGGCCTCCCGCTCCGCCGCCTCCCGCGCCTCGGACTGCTCACGCTCGGCACGCCGTGCGGCTTCCTCCCGCTCGGCCTGTTCACGGCCGAGGCGGGCCTCGTGCTCGCGCTGTTCACGAGCCAGTCTCTCGGCGTGCTCGCGCTCCTCGCGGACCCGCCGCTCCTGCGCCTCGCGCCGCTCCCGGGCCTCCCGGTCGCGCTCTGCCTGCTCGGCCTTCCGCTCCAGCTCCAGCGCCGCGAGAGCGGCGCTGATGGCCCGCCGGTAGGCGAGTCCGGTCTCCGCCGTGACGATGAGAAGAAGCGGTGCGACCGCGTGGACGGCCACGCCGACCAGGTCTTTCCTCAGCGCGGAGTCGGCCACGTTCAGGGCCAGGGTCATGCAGCCGGTCATCCACCGCAGCGCGATGGGCCATCGGCCACCGTGCCCGCCCAGACGGGCCAGGACCGCGTCCAGGCGGACCACGATGACGACTGCGGCGTCCACCACCAGGGGCAGGATCGGCGCTGTCCAGTCCCACTCGTCCGGCGTGTGAGCCGCCATCAGGGGGGTGACGGTGAGGATCGAGTAGAGCATCGCCCCGGCCACGATCAGCCACGTCCCGACCGAGAGCGCGCGTTCGGCTGAACGGATCTGAACACTGTTCATTCTCGGGCCTCCCGCACCTCGATCGAGGCGATGAGGCGTACCGCGGAGGCCGGGTCATCCGGCCACACGCTCGACTCGGTCCACCGCCAGTCCGGGTCGCCGGTGAACGTGTAGCCGAGCGCGTTCAGCGCCCGTGAACGCTCCCGAACGGTCGGCACCTCGCCCGGCCCGAGGTCGTACTCGGGCCACTGCGACACCGGGCCCGGCAGCACCACATACATCCGCCAGCGGTCCTGCCGGTTGGACATGTGCGCGGTGATCGTGGTGGCCATCACGCCACCTCCGGGCAACCCGTGGCGGCCTTGTTGGTGAGGGCGGTGCGGGCGGCGAGGACGCGGCGGCGGGCCCGGCGGATCCGGCGGGAGTCGAGCACCGTCGGGGTGTGGTCGAGGGTCGCGATCTGCGCGTCGAGCAGGTCGACCTCCGCCAGGATCAGCGGCATCTCCTGCTCGATCGCGTCCAGTTCAGCCGCCGACGGCTCGCCGTCGAACGGAGTGGCCGTAACAACGGCCTGAAGTGCAGCGATGGACTTCATTGGGTGTGTTCCTCTCAGTCAGGAACGGCCCGGAACGAGGCCCCGGAGTTGCACCTCCGGGGCCTCTCGCCGTTGGAACCAGGAATCCGGCTCCCCTCGACCCCGTCCGTACGACCCGAGGGCGGCCGGACGGGCGGAGGAGGCAACCGGCCGCAGCTAGAGGCTGCGGAAGGGGTGGGTGGAGCAGTTCAGACCTCCTACTCGCGTGGTGCCGCTGACTCCGGGGAGGTCTGGTTCCCGGAGCCGTTGCGGCGTCAATGTGGCCACGCGGTTCTTTAGAGCCGACTGTGGGTCCCCCTGCGGGCGTGGGGCCCGGTTGTGACACGGGCCCGTTCTCCATCGGCTGGTCTCCACTCACCTCGGCCGGCGTCCTCACGGTCGTATTGCTGCGGTGGATCACTCTGTTGAGTTGTGGGCACACCAGCCCCGGACCATTCCGGCCCATCTGGTGCGCACCAATAGCTTGGCATCTGGTGCGCACCAGATGCAACCCTCGGTGTCGGGTGCGTGTTGGTGTGCGTCTCCAGAGAACGGCCTGAGTTGGGTGCTGCGGTAGCCAACTGGGGTTAACCTCGAGGGTGTTAACCGGCTCTCACCTGGGGCTTTGTAGGAGGCGGCGTGACTAAGGGGTTAAGGGCACTCAGGACCGCGCGAGGGTGGTCGCAGGATCGATTGATCTACGAGATGCGGAGGTTCGCGGAGCAACGGCTGCTCGACATTGCCTCGGCGGCGAGCCTCAAGACCTACATCTCGGAGTGGGAGAACGGCCGACGCACCATCACGGATCGGTACGCCGTGATCCTCCGGCCGCTCCTGGGCGTCACGGACGACGAACTGCGAGGCGAGCCCGATGTACCTGAGCAACTGGTGGACGGCTACGCGGACTTGCTGAGCCGGATCGATGCGGCGGGCAGCCTCAGTGAGTCCATGGTCCCGTCATTCCTCGCACAGACAGAGCTGCTCCGCACCATGGACCGCCAGATGGGCGCGACCGGCTTGGTCGACCAGATGAACGGTCACCTGGCGGCCATGGAAGAGGCGCTGACCTTCGCCGTGCTGCCAGGGATGCGGAAGCCCATCGCGACTGCGCTGGCAGGAGCGTCCACCCTCGCCGCATGGCAGGCGCTGGACGCCGGCGCGGTGGACAGGGCATGGCGGAGGTACGAACTCGCCAAGAGAGCCGCCCAGGACGCCGAGTCCCCGCTCTACCTTGCGCACGCCATGGGTGAGCAGGCGTACGTACTCGCGGACGCCGGTCGACCCCAGCTCGCGATCGAACTGGTGCGAGATGCGCAGAGCACCTACCCCGAGCGTCAGTCGCCGCGGCTGCGTGCGTGGCTCGCTGCCGCCGAGGCCGAGCTGTGCGCAGCGGCTGGGGAAGGTTGGGAGTCAGAGGCACGGGCGGCGCTTGAGCGAGCAACGTCGCTTCTCCCCGATGACGGGGAAGTGCGTGATGCCGACATGCTGAGCATCTTCCTCAATACGGACCACCTGGCGAGGTGGCGCGGGAACGTCCTTGCCAAGCTCGGGGATGCCTCAGCAATGGAAGAGCTGTACGCCTCCCTGGCCAGCGCGGACGTCTCCTTCGTACGCGCGAACTCCGGCCTGCATTGCGATCTCACTCAGGCGCACCTGGCCCGGGGGGAGCTGGAAGACGCGCGGTCCCACCTTCAACAAGCCAGGTTGCTGGCGAACCGCACGGGATCCGTGCGGTATCGCCGCCGCGTGGAGCTGCTTACCGGTCGCCTCTAGTGCGGGACGCCAGGATGTGGAGCAGCGCCACGAGTGTGCCCGAACCCATGAGCTTGCCCTCAGACATCAGTCGGGGAATGTCGTCGAGGGAGATCCAGGCGACTTCCCCCGCCTCTTCCGCGTCCGTAGGCTCGCCGACTTTCTCGGCTCCACGAGCCACAAAGATCTCGTGCGGTGAGTCGACCATGCCGATCATCGGCTGGTAGCTCACGACGTGCTCGACAGGGCCGGGCCGCCAGCCAGTCTCTTCCTCGGTCTCGCGCGCGGCCGTGGCGGCGGCGTCCTCGCCCGGATCCACGATCCCTCCGGGCAGCTCCCAGCCCCACTGCTGAGGAACGAAGCGGTACCTCCACAGCATGAGCACGCGGTCCTGGTCGTCGATCACGGCGGTGACGGCTACACGGAAGAGGCGCACCACGTGATGCTCGAAGCGCTCCACGCCCGGAGGCTCCACGTCGACCAGATCCAGATTGACCCAACGGTTCTCGTAGACGTGGCGGGAGCCGTGGATCTTCCACGGCTCCCGCTCGGCCGGCGCCGGGGTGCTCCCGCCGCCGAGGATCCGGTACGAGCTGCGGTCATGGGCTCTGATGAAGTGCTCGCTCACGAGACGCGCGAGTACCTGACGCAGCGCAGTGCGACCGATCGCAAGCTCGGCGCTCAGCGCCCGCTCGGACGGAAGCTTGTCGCCGGGCCCGTATCGGCCCGTCTCGATCCAGGTCCGAATCGTCTCGTAGACCCTCTGGGTTTTGGGACCCATCCCTGATGCACACTCCCGATCCGTGACGTCCTGATGATCAGCGTAGCGATGCTGGCGACTTCGAGGCCTGGTGCCTCAAGTGACGACTGCTCTCCGCCCCGGCGATGTCGGTCTCATCGATATCTTCGAGCGGTCGCTAAATCTCCTCCCGTGCCTCATGCGAAATTGGCTTGGCTGAGGTATTGACGATGAATTTCCTCACCTGTTCGTACAGGGGATCGACCGCGATCTCGAATGCTGTGAGTTTCCCCATTTCCAGCAGCTTTCGAATTTCTGTCACAGCCGCCTCGGTTTCATTCAGGAGGACATGCTTATAGTGTGAGAGCTCGGGAGCGAGGCCGGTTACATCCCACGTCTCCACCTCTGGGCGAATCTGATCGACACCGAATAGAGCCTTCCGGGCGACCCATGATGAAACCTGCGCGCCAATCTTTTTGTTGCGCGGCAGACTGTGCCGCAGTGTGTATTCTGAGGTGTGTATGGCTGCTTTCCAGTGGCCCGACCTGACACTTCTATAGGTGTCGCCCTGTAGGCTGGACAGGAATGCCTGCTCGTCGCGCTTACGCATCCTGATTCCGATTCCAACGGAGAGAATTCTTCCGAGCGCCATGAGCTCCTGCAGGAAGTCGGAAAGGTAGTCGCCATCAGCGCTTAGCTTCTCGTTGAGCTTGACCCCCCAGTTGCGATTGCTGTCCAGGTTTCTCAGAGCTCCTAGGTATATCTGATTTGCCACTCCGTCAGCATGGACGATTAGGTTCCTCCTGGCGAATCCTTCGCGGACTGTCATCCACTCGACTGGGAGATCGGACATGGTGAGTCCCCCGCTGGCTCGCTTGAGCCACTTGTCCCATCCGTCTACGCTCTCGTAGAGGAGTTTGGTGACTTGGCGTTCGATTAGGAACTCGCGGGCGTCGTCCAGTGATCCAAACTCGGATAGCTGCTGGAGGGTGAAGCCGTGGTCGGAGTCCATGAATGCGGCGCGGTTGATGTCGAGGATGGCGCGGGCAATTCGACCAAAGAGAACCTCGAAGCCGGAAACCGCTGAGACAAGGAGAGAATTCCGCAAGAGTTGATGTTGTGGATCGGCGTTTATGAACCTCGCCCCGTAGCTGACCATGTGTGAGAGTGCGGCGCCGGCTGAACCGTGCAGTTTGACGCTAAAGGGATCACCTGTTTCCCCTCGCTTGGCTCTCTCGGTGACTTCAAGTATGCCGTTAGCGAGTTCTCTGGCCCCTTTGGCGAAAACGAGCTTTTCGTCTGGAGAAAGGTACTGGCCGATTTCATCAAGAGGGCCGAAGGGGCTCTTGATGTGCCTCTCCTCCATTTCGGGGATTACTGTCCTATTGATTTCCTCGATAGATGCGACCTGGGCGACGAACTGATCGCAGGCGCGTACAACTCCGATGCTCCAGGCGCTGGCGTCATCCATTGGGGTAGCGCTAATTTTGGGCCCCCTCTCGCTGATTTTCACTATCCTTCGAGGAGGCTAGCGTTGACGAAGCACGGGCGACGGCTGTTTCCGAACTTGGTCCCCCGCGGGGTGCGTTGAGTTCACACTGGGGGGACTCGTTGGCGTATGGGGTGATCGCGTGAGCCACGGACCAGCAAGCCCGCCGCGCTGAGTCCGGCGGCTGGCCCGGGCCGTCCTCGGGCCGTCCGAAGGCGCCCTAGGGCCACTGCTGGCCACCTAGAACCACTCCTTGCGAGCCCTGCCCACCTGGGAAATCAGGGATCACACGAGGACAGAGGTCCGGCTCGCCACTTCCTGCGCAACAAGAAGCAGGAGTGGGAGGAGTACCGCTCCGAGGTCACGGCCTTCGAGCTGCGGAAGAACCTGCCGGTGCTGTAGCCGGGACCGGGGCCGGCGGCGGTGGGTCGCCGGCCCCGGGTCGCTCGGGGCGAGCCCCGAAGGGGCTGGGCGCTGTCAGCCCTGGGGGGCGGCCGGTTCGACGTCCTTGGAGAGCGGGACGTTTCCTGTGTTGTCCACGTGCCGGGCGGCGACCCAGACGGCCTGGTCGCGCAGCAGGTACCAGATGCTGTTGCCGTCGATGGTCTGGGCGTGGACCTTGCTGCGCAGACCGATCTCGGCGCCGTGGTTCAGGTTGCCGACGATGGTCGAGTCGGTGCTCGGGTACTTCCGCAGATTGACGCCGATGGTGCTGACGACGGTGCCGAACGGCTGGGGCGGACTGGGCATCATGACCTCCAGGGGAACGCCGGAGTGGCGGGACGTTGTCCGGTATCCGGACGGGTTGCTCGCACGGTACGACCGATTCCCGTCCCGGAGCCGGAGGCGTGCGCGGCACACCCCGACCGGCGCCCCGACGTCATTCCGACAGCCCCTCCCTCCTGAAAACCTGATGTGACGTGGGGCGGTCGGGTGGTAGTCAGGCGGGATGGACGAGTTGTTGAGTGAGCGGCTGGTGTTGCGGCGGCTCAGTGCCGACGATGCGGCGCGGATCGTCGGCCTTGTGCCCGCGTTCCCGGGGCAGTGGGCGGAGGGGTACCCCTCCGACGTGGATGTCGCCGTGGCGCGGCGGTTCCTGGACGCGCGGGACGAGCACGGGGACCCCGGGGTGTTCGGGCCGTACGAGATACGGCGCCGGGAGGACCGGGTCGCCGTCGGGGGGATCGGGTTCCACGGGCCGCCCGACGAGGGGCGGTTCGTGACCGTGGGGTACGGGCTCGTGCCCGGGGTACGGGGGCGGGGGTACGCCACCGAGGCCCTGCGCGCGCTGCTCGACCTGGCCCGCGCGCAGGGGGTCGCCGGGGCGAAGGGCGACGCCGATCTGGGGAACGTCGCCTCGCAGAAGGTCATGGAGGGCGCCGGAATGCGGTACGTGGGCGAGGACGAGCGGGTGCGGTACTACCGGGTGGAGTTCGGCGTGGGGGAGTGAGACCGTCTCTCTCCCGCCCCCGCTCAGCGTTCCGACAGCTCCGACGGGGCCTCCTGGACCACCCAGCCGTTGCCGTCCGGGTCCGCGAAGGTGAGGAACGAGTTCCACGTCTCGCCCTTGCCCTCCTCCCAGCCCGACGCGCCCACGCGGCGGACCGGGGAGACGTCCACGCCCCGGCCGAGCAGCTCCTCGCGGGCCGCCTCGATGTCGGTGACGCACAGCTGGAGGCCCTGCAGGCTGCCCGGGGTCATCGGCTTCGTGCCCGGCATCGGCGGCATGCCGCTCTCCATCGAGATCGAGCAGCGCGAGCCCGGCGGCGTCGCCTGGATGATCCGGATGCCCGGCGCGACCTCGGTGTCGAGGTCGATCGTGAAGCCGCACCTCTCGCCGTAGAACTCCTTCGCCCGGTCCAGGTCGGTCACGGGGACGAGGACGACTTCGAGCGTCCAGTTCATGGAAGGTCTCCTCAGAAGCGCCAGCGGGTCTGACCGAACTGCTCGCCCTTGGCGAAGCCGAAGACCGTGCGCGGTGCGACGGCGAACACCAGGGCGGTCCCACCGTCGCCCACGAACGCCCCGTCGCGCACGTCGAATCGCCAGTCCTCGCCGTACTTCTCGACGTACGCGTCGGCCAGCGCCCGCAGCCGCGCCTCGTCCGTCACCCGGACGGCCTTGCCCTCCACCACGAGGTCGAAGCCGTCCTCCAGCGTCGGCGTCCCGGTGGTCAGGACGACCTCGCCGTTCTCCGCCAGATTGCGCGCCTTGCGCTCGTCCGGACCGGTGCAGAAGTGCAGCGCGTCCGCCGACCAGACCGCGATCAGCGGAGTCACGTGCGGGCGGCCCTCCGGGCGGACGGTGGTCAGCCAGAAGACCTCGGCCCCGGCCAGCCGGGCGGAGACCGCCGCCCATTCCGCCGGCCGGGCCTTCGGGTCGCTGTAGCGGGGGTCAAGGGTCGGTTCCGGGGTCATCGGCGTTCCTCTTTCGGGAGCGGGGCGAGAGGGGTCATACGTACGTCCACAGATGTATGACCCCGCGTCCCGCCCGAACTCATCGCACCGCGGGCGTCCAGTGCAGTTCGCCGTCCAGACCCATCACCGCTACGCCGTCCACGACCCCGCCCGGGGCGCCCGAGAAGAGGAAGTTCTGCAGCGTCCACAGCGGCTGCGCTCCCGTGCCGCCGTTGCCGGGCGACGTCGCCAGGAATCCCGTACGGGAGCGGACCGCGAGCATGCCGGTCCCGCTGCCGCCGAGCGGGCCGGGGCCGAGGACCCCGCCCGCCAGCTCGACGGCCGGTCCGACGAAGCGGCCGCCCGAGCCCGGGAAGTCGGCCGTGCGGACGTCGCCCGAGTACGGCTTGCGGAACCAGAGCCGTACGCCGTCGCCGGTCGGCGAGGGGCTCGCGTTCAGGGCCAGCGTCGTCGCCGGCAGACCGGTCGCCCGGGCCATGCTCAGCGGGGCGCCGGGGCTCGGCTGCGACCAGGTGAGGACGGACTTCGCCGTGCCGGCGAAGACGTGGATCCGGCCCGCCGCGTCCGTCGTCGCCACCGGGTCGCTGTACAGGAGGGCGGCGAGACCGGTGGCGGTCAGGGTGCTGTTGGAGCCGCTCGCGGCGCTGCCGCCGCTCGCGCCGCGGTAGGTCACGCCCGTGGCGGCAGCCGCGCTCGCGGTGGCCCTGCCCTCTGCCGTCTGGCCGGGGGTGGCCTCGTGGCTGGGATGGGCGTCGAGGCCGGGAGTGGGCTCCTGGCCCGGGGTGGCCGCCACGCCCGCCGCGGCGGCGGGAGCGGTCGACTGGCCGGTGGCCGCCTTGGCGGGCGGGGCCCCCGCTGCCGTCGGCGTGTTCGCCGACAGGTTGCGCCACGGGCCCCAGGCGCCGTTCGCCTGCTGCTCGCGGGCCTTCAGCCGGTGGGCGCTGTCGCGCAGGACCACCGTGATCCGGCCCGTCCCGTCCACCGCCGCCGCCGGGGAGCTGATGTTCGACATGCCCAGGGAGTCGTTCTGCTCGGGCGTGCCGAGCGAACGCCACGCGCCGAAGGCGCCGCCGAGCGTCGTCTGCTCGGTCGTCACGACCTCACGGCGGTAGTTCCCCGCCGTCGTGCCGATGGTCGTCCGGACGCCGAATACGGCGATCCGCCCGTCCCGGAGCCGTACCGACGTCACGCCGCTGTCCAGACCCGTGCCCTCGAGGAGCACCGGCCCCTGCCAGTCGCCGGTCGCGGCCGAGGCCTTCGTCCACACCGCGAGGCGCCCGTCGAGCACCGAGAACGCGTACAGACTGCCGTCGGGGCCGCGCTGCACCCAGGAGGTGGAGTTGCCACGGGCGTACCGGACGGTCTTCGTCCAGCCGGAGCCGGCCGGACGCGCGGCCACGTTGAGGTCACCGCAGCCGGCCGGGTCGCCGCAGTCGTTGACCCCGTCCGACCAGGCGTACGTCTTCATCGTGCTCAGCTTGTTCCCGGCCGTCTCCGGGTCGAGGGTGGACGGCAGTCCGCTCGTGGGGTAGCCGAGGTAGTTCTGTACGGCGAAGTGCGGGCGGCCCGAGTCGGTGCCCTTGGCGGCGTACCGCTCCAGGGCGGCCTGCGCGAACCGGGCGCCGAAGAGGTGGTCCTGGTGGTCGGTGAGCGCCCCGGTCTTCAGGTTCCGGCCCGGCGTCGGGTCCATGATCCGGACGAACGTCGGCCGGAGGCGCTCCAGGACCACGGTGATCGCGTCGATCACCTGGTCCTTGCTGTACGTGAAGTCCGTGGTGACCGGGGTGCCGGTGGCGCGCTGGGAGGCGAGGGTCTGGACCCGGCCGTTCCACAGGCCGTTCAGGCTGTTCGGCCGGTCGGCGTTGATCGCGCCGGCCTCGCGTATCTGCATCCAGATCAGGCTGACGTGGGGCGCGGCGCGCAGCACGTCCATCTGCGCGGCCCCGCCGCCGACGGTGGGTATGGAGACGCGGTCCCAGGGGCTGGTGCGGCTGCCGGTGGCCATCTCGGCGTACGCGGCACGTATGCCGTTCTGCCGGGCGGCCGCGTAGTTGGCCTTGTTGGCGACACTGCCGGGGCCGTTGACGCCGTTCGCCTCGCCGGCCGTCAGGTACACCGTGGTCAGCGACTTGCCGGAGCGTATGGACTGCACGACGTCCGGGTTCATGAAGTACAGGTCGTCGTCCGGGTGGGCCACGATCTGCGCCACGGCGATGTCGGCGGTACGGACCGGCGCCACGGCCGTCCGCGCGTTCGGCGTCGCGGCGGTCGCGAACCGGCCGACGGTCCCGGCGTCGGACGAGGCGTTCGCGCCGCCGTCGGCCGTCCCGGTCCGGCCGTCGGTCTTGACGGCCCTGTTGGCGGTGGCCGTCTCGGCGGTCTTCGTGGCCTTGTCGGCCGTGCCGGCGGGGGCGTCGTCGGCCGGCGGCAGGTCTGCCGCGGAAAGGCTGGCGGACGTGTCGGCTCCGATGGGGGAGCCGGAGGTCAGCTGCAGGAGTCCCACGAAGGAACCGGCTGCGACGGCTGTCTTCGTCAGCACGGAGACAGAACGGAGGCGGTGGCGGCCAGGCATCGAGTGTGTGTGCTTTCAGACAGGGGGTGACCCGGTGACGGAGGCGAGGGGTGTGGAGCGAGGAGCGAGGAGCTGCGAGTGGCGCAACTATCTGTGGTGGATCTGTGGTGAAGGTGTGCGCGACGAACAGTACTTGTGTCTGGAGATGGAGTTACAAGCAATACGGTTCATCGGCTGCAAACGGTAAGGAATGTGCGAGATATCACGTGTGATCTCTTACGAAACAAAGGTCCGATCTGTGAGGGTTGCGGCCCGCGCCCCGAGGCGACCCGGCCCCGCCCTCCGGATAGGCTCGATCGCGGGGCTCGAAGGAGCCCCGACGGTGTGGAGGGAGCGGCGGAATGGCGGCGGTGCCGGGACGCAGGAGCAGTACCTTCAGCCGCCTGCTGCGGCACGGCTTCACCGACCCGTCCGGCGCCGAACGGCTCCTCGACCTCCCCGAGCTGGCCGCCCTGCGCGACGACCCCGTCCTGTTCGACGCGCTCGGCGCGACCGCCGACCCCGACCTCGCCCTGCGCGGCCTGGTCCGGCTCGTCGAGGCCCAGCCCGACGAGGAGCGCCAGACGCTCACCGCCACCCTGCTCTCCGCCAAGCCGTTCCGGGACCGGCTGCTCGGCGTCCTCGGTGCCTCGGAGGCGCTCGCCGACCACCTGGCCCGGCACCCCAAGGACTGGCAGGCCCTCGTCACCTACGAGGCCGCCGACCTGAACCCCGGGGTCGCCGAGTTCGAGCACGGCCTCGCCGAGGCCACCGACCCCGTCTCCCTGCGGGTCGCCTACCGCCGCTGCCTCCTCGCCATCGCCGCCCGGGACGTCTGCGGCTCCGCCGAGGTCGCCCAGACCGCCGCCGAGCTGGCCGACCTCGCCACCGCGACGCTGCGCGCCGCCCTCGCCATCGCCCGTACCGCCGCCCCCGCCGACGCGGCCCACTGCCGGCTCGCCGTCATCGCGATGGGCAAGTGCGGCGGCCACGAGCTGAACTACGTCTCCGACGTCGACGTGATCTTCGTGGCCGAGGCCGTCGAGGGGGCCGACGAGGGCAAGGCGATGCAGGCCGCGACCCGGCTCGCCTCCCACCTCATGCGGATCTGCTCGGAGACGACCGTCGAGGGCACCATCTGGCCCGTCGACGCCAACCTCCGCCCCGAGGGCCGCAACGGCCCCCTGGTCCGCACCCTCTCCTCCCACCTCGCCTACTACCAGCGCTGGGCCAAGACCTGGGAGTTCCAGGCCCTGCTCAAGGCCCGGGCGGTGGCGGGCGACCCGGAGCTGGGCGCCGAGTACATCGAGGCCGTCTCCCCGCTCGTCTGGCAGGCCGCCGAGCGCGAGAACTTCGTCCCCGACGTGCAGAAGATGCGCCGCCGGGTCGTCGACAACATCCCGGCCGCCCAGGTGGAGCGCGAGCTGAAGCTCGGCCCCGGCGGCCTGCGCGACGTCGAATTCGCCGTCCAGCTCCTGCAGTTGGTCCACGGCAGGGGCGACGCGACCCTGCACAGCGGCACCACCCTGGACGCCCTGAAGGCGCTCGCCGCCGGCGGCTACGTCGGCCGCGCCGACGCCGCCCAGCTGGACGAGGCGTACCGCTTCCTGCGCGCCATGGAGCACCGCATCCAGCTCTACCGGCTCCGCCGCACCCACCTCGTCCCCGAGGACGAGAGCGACCTGCGCCGCCTCGGCCGCTCGCTGGGCCTGCGCACCGACCCGGTCGTCGAGCTGAACAAGGAGTGGAAGCGGCACGCCTCGGTGGTCCGCCGGCTGCACGAGAAGATCTTCTACCGGCCGCTGCTCGACGCCGTCGCCCAGCTCACCCCCGGCGAGACCCGGCTCAGCCCGCAGGCCGCCGGCGAGCGGCTCGTCGCGCTCGGGTACGCAGACCCCGCCGCCGCCCTGCGCCACCTGGAGGCGCTCGCCTCCGGCGTCACCCGCAAGGCCGCGATCCAGCGGACGCTGCTTCCGGTGCTCCTCGGCTGGTTCGCCGACTCCGCCGACCCGGACGCCGGACTGCTCGGCTTCCGCCGGGTCTCCGACGCGCTCGGCAAGACCCCCTGGTACCTGCGGCTGCTGCGCGACGAGGGCGCGGCGGCGGAGAACCTCGCCCGCGTGCTCTCGGCCGGCCGGCTCGCCCCCGACCTGCTGCTGCGCGCCCCGGAGGCCGTCGCGATCCTCGGCGACCCGGAGGGTCTGAAGCCGCGCGGCCGGGACCATCTGGAGCAGGAGATCCTCGCGGCGGTCGGCCGCGCCGACGGCGCCGAGCAGGCGGTCGCGGCGGCCCGCGGCGTACGGCGCCGCGAGCTGTTCCGTACCTCCGCGGCCGACCTCATCGGCTCGTACGGTACGGAGGACAGCCCCCGGGAACTCGACCCGGGCGCGCTCGTCGACCGGGTCGGCCGGGCGCTCACCGACCTGAACGCGGCGACGATCTCGGGCGCGCTGCGCGCCGCCGTCCGGGAGGGCTGGGGAGACACCCTGCCGACCCGGTTCGCCGTCATCGGGATGGGCCGCTTCGGCGGCCACGAGCTCGGCTACGGCTCCGACGCCGACGTCCTGTTCGTGCACGAGCCGCGCGAGGGCGTCGACGAGCAGGAGGCCGCCCAGGCGGCGAACCGGGTCGTCTCCGAGATCCGCCGGCTCCTCCAGGTCCCCACCGCCGACCCGCCGTTGCTGATCGACGCGGACCTGCGCCCGGAGGGCAAGAGCGGCCCGATGGTCCGTACGCTGAAGTCGTACGAGGCCTACTACCGCCGCTGGTCCCTCGTCTGGGAGAGCCAGGCGCTGCTGCGGGCCGCGCCGATGGCGGGCGACGCGGAGCTCGCGGGGCGGTTCATCGAGCTGATCGAGCCGCTGCGCTACCCGGCCGAGGGCCTCGGCGAGGAGCCGGTCCGCGAGATCCGGCGGCTGAAGGCCCGGATGGAGACCGAGCGGCTGCCGCGCGGCGCCGACCCGACCCTCCACGCCAAGCTCGGCCGGGGCGGCCTGAGCGATGTCGAGTGGACCGTCCAGCTGCTCCAGATGCGGCACGGCTGGGCCGAGCCGGGGCTGCGCACGACCCGGACCCGGGAGGCCCTGGCCGCCGCCCACGCCGCCGGGCTCATCCCCACGGACGAGGCCCAGATCCTGGACGAGGCCTGGGTGCTCGCGACCCGCGTCCGCAACGCGGTGATGCTGGTACGGGGCCGGCCCGGGGACACCTTCCCCTCGGACGGGCGCGAACTGGCGGCGGTCGGGCGGTACTTGGGGTACGGCCCCGGCCATGTCGGGGAGATGGTCGACGACTACCGGCGGATCACGCGCCGGGCCCGCGCGGTCGTCGAGGAGCACTTCTACGGGGCGTAGGGGCGCGGGGGATCAGCCGTCCGCGTGCTCGAGCAGGGCCCGGCAGTGCACCAGGAACGCCTCCAGGGCCAGGTCGAACGCGGCGTCCGCGCGGGCCGGGCCGACCGCCGCGAGGGCCTCGGCCAGCCGCGGGGTCGTGACCTCGTCGGGCAGCTCCCACATGGCGTCCGGGGCCGCGAGGTCGAGCGCCGAGCCCAGGACCATGTTCTCCAGGGCGACGATCACCGTCATCACGTCGGCGTTGTCGAAGCCGACGGCGAGCAGCAGGGTCACCGCCGCCTCGTACTGGGCGAGCACCATCGGCGCCCGCACCGGTGACGTCATCAGCATCGGGATCGCCCGGGGGTGGGCCGCGAAGGCCGCGCGGTAGGAGCGCGCCCAGGCCGCCATCGCCGCGTCCCACGGTCCCGTCTCCAGGGTGGAGCCGTCGATCGCCGCGCTGACCCGCTCCCGCAGCAGCTCCACGATCCCGTCCCGGCCGTCCACATGGTGGTACACCGACGCCGTCTGCACCCCGAGCCGCTTCGCGATCTGCGGGACGCTGAACTCGCCCCGCTCATCGACGAGTTCGAGCGCCACCGTGGTGATCCGCTCGCGGTCGAGGAGGGGCTTGCGGGGCCGGCCCATGATTGATTTTCCCCCTGGTCAGGTCTTCCCGAATCGTTGAACGCGAGGTTACATTGCGCGAACCGAAAGCCTTTAGGTTTCCTGCCTCGGAAGGGCTTCCCGCTCCATGTCCTCAACTACCACCACCGCTCCCAAGGGGCTGAGAACCGGCACGCTCTCCACCGCCGACGTCTCCTTCTTCGTCGTCTCCGCCGCCGCCCCGCTCACCGTCATGGCCGGCGTCGCCCCGATCGCCGTCGTCCTCGGCGGAGTCGGCGCCCCCGCCGGCTACCTCCTCGCCGGCATCACCCTCGCGGTCTTCGCCGTCGGCTTCACCGCCATGAGCCGGCACGTCCGCAACGGCGGCGCCTTCTACGCGTACATCACCCGCGGCCTCGGCAAGCCCGTCGGCATCGCCGCCGCCCTGCTCGCCATGCTCGGCTACAACGGCATGGAGATCGGCGTCTACGGACTCCTCGGCACCGCCACCGCCGACACCGGCCAGGCCCTGTGGGGAATCGACATCCCCTGGCTCCCCGTCTCCCTCGCCGGGCTGCTGCTCATCTGGTACGGCGGCTACCGCTCCATCGACTTCGGCGCCAAGGTCCTCGGCGTCCTGCTCGTCGCCGAGACCGGCATCCTCGTCCTCCTCGCGGGCGGCGTCCTGCTCGACGGCGGCGCCGACGGGCTCACCCTGACCTCCTTCGCCCCCGGCAACGTGCTCGTCCCCGGCACCGCCGCCGTCCTGGCCTTCGCCTTCGCGGCCTTCACCGGCTTCGAGTCGACGGTCATCTACCGCCGCGAGGCCCGCGACCCCGAGCGCACGATCCCCCGCGCCACCTACATCGCCGTCGGCTTCCTCGGCCTCTTCTACGCCTTCGTCGTCTGGACCGTCATCCAGGCCTTCGGCCAGGACAAGGTCGTCCAGGCCGCCACCGACGACCCCGGCGGGCTCTTCTTCGCCGCCATCACCACCTACGTGGGCGCGTGGGCCGCCGATCTGATGCACATCCTGATCGTCACCAGCGTCCTCGCCTCGCTCCTCGCCTTCCACAACGCGATCAACCGGTACGGCCTCGCGCTCGCCGAGGAAGGCGTCCTGCCCGCGGCCTTCGCCCGCGTCCACCCGCGCCACCGCTCCCCGTACGTCTCCGGCATCCTCCAGACCGTCCTCGGCGCGATCGTCGTCGTCGGCTTCGCGGCCGCCGGAGCCGACCCGTACCAGCAACTGCTGCTCTGGGTGAACACCCCCGGCATGATCGGCCTGATGGTCCTCCAGCTCCTCGCGGCGCTCGCCGTACCGCTCTTCTTCCGCCGGATCAGCCACGACGAGGGCACATTGCGCACGGTGGTCGCGCCCGTCGCCGCCTTCGTCCTGCTCGGTGGGGCCATCGGTCTCGTCGTCACCCACGTCGACCTCTTCACCGGCGCCTCCACCACCGTCAACACCATCCTGATCTCCCTCGTCCCCGCCGTCTTCGTCCTCGGCCTCCTCCTCGCGTACCGGCTCCGCCGCACGCGCCCCGAGGTCTACGCGAACTTCGCAGCAGAGCCCGCAGAAGGAGAAACCTCGTGCCCGCCCCCGACCTCGTCCTCGTCGACGCCCACGTCCGCACCCTCGACCCCGACCGACCGCACGCCACCGCTGTCGCCGTCCACGACGGACTGATCACCGCGGTCGGCGACGCGACCGACGCCCGAGACTGGCGCGGACCCGGCACCGAGACCGTCGACCTCGGCGGCGCCACCCTCACCCCCGGCCCCACCGACGCCCACAGCCACCCGGTCTGGGGCCTGGAGATGGCCACCGGGACGGACCTCTCCGCCGTCCGCGACCTCGACGGCCTCCGCTCGGCCCTGGCCGGCGCCGAACGCCGCGAGGGCTGGATCATCGGCTTCGGCCTCGACCACAACGCCTTCGGCGGCCGGCCGATCCACCGCGAGCTGATCGAGGACGTCCTCGGCGGCGCCCCCGCCTTCCTGCGCCTCTACGACGGACACTCGGCCCTCGCGAGCGAGACGGCCCTGAAACTGGCCGCCGTCAACGGCCCCCGCACCTTCGCGCAACGCTCGGAGATCGTCTGCGACGCCGACGGACGGCCCACCGGCCATCTGATCGAACACGCGGCGATGGACCTGATGACCCCCGTCCTGCCCGCCCAGCCCTTGACCGAGCGCCGCGACCGGCTGGTGGAGCTGCTCGGCTCCATGGCCGCGACCGGACTGACCGGCGCGCACGTCATGGACATGGGCGGCCACGACGTACCCGGGCTGCTCACGGCCCTGGAGGCCGACGGCGACCTGCCGCTCCGGCTCCGGCTCGCGCCCTGGTGCATGCCCGGCGCGACCGTCGAGGAGCTGGACGAGCTGGTACGGCTCCAGGAGCGGGCCGGGCGGCTGTGGCGGGTCGGCGGGGTGAAGTTCTTCATGGACGGCACCGTCGAGGGCGGCACCGCCTGGCTGGAGCACGCCGACTGCCACGGCCAGGGCACCGACGCCTTCTGGCCCGACCCGGCCGCCTACTCGGCCGCCGTACGCCACCTCCACGAGGCCGGCGTCGGCACCGCCACGCACGCCATCGGCGACGCGGCGGTCCGGCACGTCCTGGACACGGTGGAAGCGCTCGGCGCCCCGGGCCCCCGGCACCGGATCGAGCACATCGAGACGGTCCCCGACGACCAGCTCGGCCGGTTCGCGGCCCTCGGCGTCGTCGCCTCGATGCAGCCCCCGCACACCGCGTACACCCGGGCCGACCACACCGACGAGTGGTCCAAGCGCCTCGGCGACGTCCGCGCGGACCGCGCCTGGCGCTGCCGGGACCTGCGGGACGCGGGCGCCCATCTGGCGCTCGGCTCGGACTGGCCCATCGCCCACTACGACGCCCGCCAGGTCCTCGCCACCGCCCAGGCCCCCCGCGGGGCCGCCTCGGCCCGACACGGCCTGACCGGTTCGATGGCCCTGGAGGGCCTGACCACGCACGCGGCCGTCGCGGCGGGCGAGGAGCACCTCGGCGGCCGCATCGCCCCGGGCCTCCGCGCCGACCTGACGGCCTTCACCCTGGACCCGACGACGGCTCCCGCGGACGAGACGGCTGAGGCCCCGATCCGCCTGACGATCGCGGGCGGCCGCATCACGCACCGGGGCTAGGGGCTAGCGGGTCGCGCGCTCCTTCTCCTGTTCCTCCTCGCGGGCTTCAGCCGTCCGCGAGGAGGGGCCGCCCCGGGCCACCGGGGCCGGGGTCTCCACCAGCTTGGGGAGGCCCTTGGGGAGGGAGCCGTACCAGAAGTAGGAGACGGCGAAGCCGAAGGCGAGGCAGATCATGCCGCCCACCGCGTCCAGCCAGAAGTGGTTGGCGGTGGCCACGATCACGACCAGCGTGGCGGCGGGGTAGAGCAGACCGAGGATCTTGGCCCAGGGCGCCGAGGCCAGGGCGAAGATGGTCAGACCGCACCAGAGCGACCAGCCGATGTGCATCGACGGCATCGCCGCGTACTGGTTCGACATGTGCTTGAGGTTGCCCGAGGCCATCGAGCCCCAGGTGTGGTGGACCAGGACCGTGTCGATGAAGGACTGGCCGTTCATCAACCGGGGCGGCGCGAGCGGATACAGGTAGTAACCGACCAGGGCCACACCGGTGGTGGCGAACAGGACCGTGCGGGACGCCGCGTAGCGGCCCGGCTGCCATCGGTACAGCCACACCAGCACACCGATCGTCACGACGAAGTGCAGCGTGGCGTAGTAGTAGTTCATCGAGACGATCAGCCATGTCACCGAGTTCACGGCGTGGTTGACGGTCTGCTCGAAGGCCAGTCCGACGCTCTTCTCGACGTCCCAGATCCAGTCGGCGTTCTTCAGCGCCTGGGCCTTCTGCTCCGGTACCGCGTTGCGGATGAGCGAGTACGTCCAGTAACTGACACCGATGAGCAGGATCTCGAACCAGATCCGGGGGCGTCGCGGCATGCGAAGCCTGGCCCGCACACCGCCACCGTCCGACATGGGTGACGGGCTGGCCGCCGTCCGGCCTTCCAAACTCTTCACGGTCGCTTCACCCATAGGAGGAGAGTCTGCCAGATCCATTCCCCTCGTCCGATCATCCCTCCGACGGGTTCGGGGCGCACATGCTCCGCCTTGAGACGGAGGCGCGTGCCGGGACCGTCAGGGATTGCCCTGACTCGGCGCCGAAGCGGTTGAACCGCGAACGACCAGCTCAGGCATGAAGACGAACTCGCTGTGCGGCGCCGGGGTACCCCCGACCTCTTCGAGCAGCGCCCGCACCGCCGCCTGCCCCATCGCCTGCACGGGCTGGCGGATCGTGGTCAGCGGCGGGTCGGTGAACGCTATGAGCGGGGAGTCGTCGAAACCCACCACGGAGACGTCCCGGGGGACCTGGAGCCCCTGCTGCCGGGCCGCCCGGATGGCGCCGAGCGCCATCATGTCGCTCGCGCAGACCACCGCCGTGCAGCCGGCCGAGATCAGCGCGCCCGCGGCGGCCTGCCCGCCCTCCAGCGTGTACAGAGAGTGCTGGATCAACTCCTCGGACTCCTCCGGGGAGAGCCCGAGCCGCTCCTTCATCCCGCGCTGGAACCCCTCGATCTTGCGGAGCACCGGCACGAACCGCTTCGGGCCCACCGCCAGCCCGATCCGGGTGTGCCCGAGCGCGGCGAGATGGGTCACCGCCAGCTGCATCGCGGCCCGGTCGTCGGGCGAGACGAAGGGGGCCTGCACCTTGGGCGAGAAGCCGTTGATCAGGACGTACGGGACGCCCTTGCCGCGCAGCTGGTCGTAGCGCGTCATGTCGGCGGTGGTGTCGGCGTGCAGCCCGGAGACGAAGATGATCCCGGAGACGCCCCGCTCGACGAGCATGTCCGTCAGCTCGTCCTCGGTGGACCCGCCGGGGGTCTGTGTGGCGAGCACGGGGGTGTAGCCCTGCCGGGTCAGGGCCTGCCCGATGACCTGCGCGAGCGCGGGAAAGATCGGGTTGTCCAGTTCGGGGGTTATCAGTCCGACGAGCCCGGCGCTGCGCTGACGCAGCCGGACCGGACGCTCGTATCCGAGGACGTCGAGTGCGGCAAGCACGGATTCACGGGTGGCCGAGGCCACGCCGGGCTTGCCGTTGAGCACGCGGCTGACTGTGGCTTCACTGACCCCCGCCTGGGCTGCGATGTCGGCAAGCCGCGCGGTCATGGGATTGGACTGTACCGGTCGCACGTCAGATTGCCCACCAAACGCAGGAGTCGGCGGGAACCCGGACGTTGTGCGCATGCGCGGCGCGGGCGGTGAACTCCGTGGCGGGGGAGGGGAGTACGAGAACCCCCGGGAGCGGGGTGCTGCTCAGCAGGGGAGAGGCCGTGAGCGGCAGGGGCACCTCCCGCGCCGTCGTGTTCAGGGTGACCAGGACGTCCCCGCCCTCCGAACGGCGCCGGAACGCGAGGACGCCCTCCGGGAGTCCGTCCAGCCACTCCACCGCCTCGCCCGCGCCGAGCGCGGGGTGTTCGCGGCGCAGCCGCAGCGCCCGGCGGTACAGCTCCAGGTCCGAACCCGGGTCGGCGGCCTGCGCGGCGACGCTCAGGCCCGACCACTCCGCGGGCTGCGGGAGCCAGGAGCCGCCGGGACCGAAGCCGTACGACGGTCCCTCCGGCGTCCACGGGAGCGGGACCCGGCAGCCGTCGCGCAGCCCGTCCTGCCCGTCGCCGCGCAGGAACGCCGGGTCCTGCCGCAGCTCGTCCGGCAGGTCCACGACCTCGGGCAGGCCCAGCTCCTCGCCCTGGTAGACGTAGGCGGACCCGGGCAGCGCCAGCATCAGCAGCGCCGCCGCCCGGCCGCGCGCCGGGCTGCCGTACCGCGTGGGGTGCCGGACGACGTCGTGGTTGGAGAGCACCCAGGTCGTCGGGGCGCCCACCGAGGCCGTGGCGCGCAGCGACTCGTCGACGACCGACCGCAGCGCCGTCGCGTCCCACGGACAGTTCAGGAACTGGAAGTTGAAGGCCTGGTGCAGCTCGTCGGGGCGTACGTACAGGGCGAGCCGCTCCGGCGTCGGCGCCCAGGCCTCCGCGACCCCGATCCGGTCGGGGCCGTACGACTCCAGGAGCCGGCGCCAGCCGCGGTGGATCTCGTGCACCCCGTCCTGGTCGAAGAAGGGCAGCCGCTGGGTGCCGATCAGCTTCGCCTGCTGCCCGTGCCCGATGTCCGGCAGGCCCTCCGCCTTGACCATGCCGTGGGCGACGTCGATCCGGAAGCCGTCCACCCCCAGGTCCAGCCAGAACCGGAGCACCGAGTCGAACTCCGCCCGTACCTCCGCGTTCTTCCAGTTCAGGTCCGGCTGCTCGGGCGCGAAGAGGTGGAGGTACCAGGTGCCGTCCGCGACCCGGGTCCAGGCGGGGCCGCCGAAGACCGACTCCCAGTCGTTGGGGGGCTCGGCGCCGGCCGGGCCACGGCCCGGCCGGAAGACGTACCGGTCCCGGCCCACCCCGGCGAGCGCCTGCTGGAACCAGGGGTGCCGGTCGGAGGTGTGGTTGGGGACGATGTCCACGATGACCTTCAGGCCGAGCCCGTGCGCCGCGCGCACCAGGTCGTCGGCGTCCGCCAGGTCCCCGAAGACCGGGTCCACCGCGCGGTAGTCCGCCACGTCGTAGCCGCCGTCGGCCTGCGGGGAGGCGTAGAACGGCGTCAGCCAGACCGCGTCCGCGCCGAGCTCCGCGATGTGCGGCAGCCGCTCCCGTACGCCGCGCAGGTCCCCGATCCCGTCGCCGTCGCTGTCCGCGAAGGAGCGGACGTACACCTGGTAGATGACGGCGTCCCGCCACCAGCCGGGCCGTGCGGGGCTTCCGCAAGAGCTTGCGGAGTCCGACATCGACGGTGAGGTGAGCTCGTGGGCCATGTGCGGTGTCCCTCTCGCGTGTTCCGGGGCGGGTTTCGTGCGGACGACTCGTACTGACAACGAGGTCGGAGCGGCCGTGAAACGGTCCTGCAAGAGATGATGCAAAGACTTGCAGGGCTGGGGGACGGCCGCAAGAGGGCCTGGGGAGGGCCTGGGCCTGCTGTCAAGCGACTCGTCGGCAACCTTCAGGACACGTCGATGTAACGATCGCCGGGTCTTGCAGAAAGTTCTCGCAAGGTCTTTCGGCTCGTTTTCATCCCTGTTACGTTCCTGGCAACCCGGCGCGCCGCGAGGGAGCGGTCGCATGAGGCAGGTTCCAGCCCCTCGTCACCCCGGGATCAGTTGAAGGAGTTCACATGCGGCGTGGCATAGCGGCCACCGCGCTGGTCGCTGCCCTGGGCGTGACCCTGGCGGCGTGCGGAAGTGACGACGGTTCGGCGAACGGCGGCGGCTCGAAGGGCTCCGGCGAGCTCTCCGGCACCGTCACCTGGTGGGACACCTCCACGGTCGGCTCCGAGGACAAGGTCTTCAAGAAGATCGCCGAGGACTTCACCAAGAAGCACCCGAAGGTCACCGTCAAGTACGTGAACGTGCCGTTCGGTGAGGCGCAGAACAAGTTCAAGAACGCCGCGCAGTCCGGCTCCGGCGCCCCGGACGTCATCCGCTCCGAGGTCGCCTGGACCCCGGACTTCGCCAGCCTCGGCTACCTCCAGCCGCTCGACGGCACCCCGGCCCTGAAGGACGAGGGCGACTTCCTCAAGCAGGCGGCCGCCTCGACCAAGTTCGACGGCAAGACCTACGCCGTGCCGCAGGTCATCGACTCCATGGGCATCTTCTACAACAAGAAGATCCTCAAGGACGCCGGCGTCGAGGTCCCCAAGACCATCGCCGAGCTGAAGACCGCCTCCGCCACCATCAAGCAGAAGACCGGCAAGACCGGCATGTACCTGCGCGGTGACGACCCGTACTGGTTCCTCTCCTTCCTGTACGGCGAGGGCGGCGACCTGGTCAACGCCGAGACCAAGACCGTCACCGTCGACGACGCCAACGGCGTCAAGGCGCTGGCGACCGTGAAGGACCTGGTCGACTCCAAGGCCGCGATCACCGACGCGACCAACGGCTGGGACAACATGCAGGCCGCCTTCAAGGACGGCAAGGTCGCGATGATCATCAACGGTCCGTGGGCCGTCACCGACACCTTCGCGGGCAAGGAGTTCGCCGACAAGGCGAACCTGGGCATCGCCCCGGTCCCGGCCGGCTCGGCCGCCCAGGGCGCCCCGCAGGGCGGCCACAACCTGGCGATCTACGCGGGCTCCAAGAACCTGGACGCCTCCTACGCCTTCACCGAGTACATGACCTCGGTCGAGACCCAGACGCAGATCGCCAAGGAGCTCAGCCTGCTCCCCACCCGCGAGTCCGTCTACGTCAAGCCCGACGTCGCGAGCAACCAGATGATCGGCTTCTTCAAGCCCGTCGTCGACAAGGCCGTCGAGCGCCCCTGGATCCCCGAGGGCGGCAGCCTCTTCGAGCCGGTCAAGGTCGAGTACGCCAAGGTCCTCACCGGCCAGGCCACCCCGGAGGCCGGGGCCAAGGCCATCGGCGAGTCCTACCGCAAGCTCCTGAAGGACTGGAAGTAGAAGGAAGGCAGGCCGACTGATGGCTGTGGACACCAGCAGCCAGTCGGTGGCGAAGGCCGCGGGCGACAGCGTCGCCCGCGGCCGGCGCCGCGGTACTGGCACATCCCGGGGCCCGCTCAGGCGCTCCCTCTCCACCCACTGGTACGCCTGGGCGATGGTCGCCCCGGTGGTGATCGTGATCGGCGTGATCATCGGTTACCCGCTGGTGCGCGGCATCTACCTGTCGCTGACCGACGCGAACGAGCGGAACGTCGCGCGCTCCATCGGCGTCAACGAGATCCCCGCGACGTACGAGTTCGTCGGCCTGGACAACTACGCCGACGCGCTCAGCGGCGACCAGTTCCTCTCCACCCTCGGGTGGACGCTGGTGTGGACCGTCGCCTGTGTCTCGGTCACCTTCGGCCTGGGCCTCGTCCTCGCCAACATGCTCAACCGGAAGATCGCGGGCCGCTCGCTCTACCGGCTGCTGCTGATCCTGCCGTGGGCCGTGCCCGGCTTCGTCTCGGTCTTCGCCTGGCGCTTCCTCTACGACGAGCGCCGCGGTCTGCTCAACCAGATCCTCGCCGGCGGCGGCCTCGACGCGCTGCCCTGGCTCAACGACCCCACCTGGGCCAAGTTCTCGGTCATCGCCGTCAACGTCTGGCTCGGCATCCCGTTCATGATGGTCGCCCTCCTCGGCGGGCTGCAGTCCATCCCCGGTGAGCTGTACGAGGCCGCCGAGATGGACGGCGCGAACGCCTGGCAGCGCTTCCGGCACATCACGATGCCCGGACTGCGGTCCGTGTCCACCACCGTGATCCTGCTGTCCACCATCTGGACCTTCAACATGTTCCCGGTGATCTTCCTGCTCACCCGGGGCGGTCCCGGCGAGGCCACCCAGATCCTGGTCACCCAGGCGTACAAGTTCTCCTTCGAGATCAGCCCCCGCGACTTCGCCCAGTCGTCCACCTGGGGCGTCCTGATCCTCGTCCTCCTGATGGTCTTCGCCGCGGTCTACCGGCGCGTCCTCCGCAAGCAGGGAGAAGTCTGGTGACCACCGCCACGAACACCACCGCCAACACCCCGATGCGCGGCCGCCGTTCGCCGCTCGCCTCGGTCGGGCTGCACGCCACCCTGATCGTGGCCTCCGTGATCGCCGTCTTCCCGGTGCTCTGGGTCTTCCTGACCTCGATCAAGCCGGCCAAGTACGCGACCACCACGGACTTCGTCAAGGAGACGACGTTCGAGAACTACACGAACCTGCTGAACGACACCCCGTTCCTCACCTGGTTCGGCAACTCGCTGCTCGTCGCCGGTCTCACCACGGTCCTCGGGGTCTTCATCGCCTCCACCACCGGCTACGCCGTCAGCCGCTTCCGGTTCCCCGGCAAGCGCGGGCTGATGTGGACGCTGCTGATCACCCAGATGTTCCCGGTCGCCGTCCTGATCGTGCCGATCTACAACATCATGTCGTCGATGGGGCTGCTCAACGAGCCCGCCGGCCTGGTCATCACGTACCTCACCATCGCCGTGCCGTTCTGCGCCTGGATGATGAAGGGCTTCTTCGACACCATCCCGCGCGAGATCGACGAGTCCGGGCAGGTCGACGGCCTCACCCCGTTCGGCACCTTCTGGCGGCTCATCCTGCCGCTCGCCAAGCCCGGCATCGCGGTGACGGCGTTCTACTCCTTCATCACCGCCTGGGGCGAGGTCGCCTACGCCTCCGCCTTCATGGTCGGCGACGAGAACCTCACCCTGGCCGGCGGCCTGCAGAAGTTCGTCAACCAGTACGGCGCCCAGTGGGGCCCCATGTCCGCGGCGTCCGTCCTCATCGCCCTCCCGGCCGCGCTGGTGTTCCTCTTCGTCCAGCGGCACCTGGTGACCGGCATGTCCGCCGGCGCGGTGAAGGGCTAGCGGCGGCTGTCCGCCCGCTCCCGTATTCGTCTTCGTCCTTACGCCTCTCCTTACCGATCAAGGAAGACATGACCCAGCATCTCGCTGCCCCCGCCGCCGCCCCGACCACCGGCACGCACACGGGCTGGTGGAGAGACGCGGTGATCTACCAGGTCTACCCACGCAGCTTCGCCGACGGAAACGGCGACGGCATGGGCGACCTGGAGGGCATCCGCAGCCGGCTGCCGTATCTGAAGGACCTCGGCGTCGACGCCGTCTGGCTCAGCCCCTTCTACGCCTCCCCGCAGGCCGACGCCGGCTACGACGTCGCCGACTACCGGGCCATCGACCCGATGTTCGGCAACCTGCTCGACGCCGACGCGCTCATCCGCGAGGCGCACGAGCTGGACTTGCGGATCATCGTCGACCTGGTGCCCAACCACTCCTCCGACCAGCACGAGTGGTTCCAGCGCGCGCTGCGCGAGGGCCCCGGCTCCCCGCTGCGCGAGCGCTACCACTTCCGCCCCGGCAAGGGCGAGAACGGCGAACTGCCGCCCAACGACTGGGAGTCCATCTTCGGCGGCCCCGCCTGGACGCGGGTGGCGGACGGCGACTGGTACCTGCACCTCTTCGCGCCCGAGCAGCCCGACTTCAACTGGGAACACCCCGCCGTACGCGACGAGTTCCGCTCCATCCTGCGCTTCTGGCTCGACATGGGCGTCGACGGCTTCCGCGTCGACGTCGCCCACGGCCTGGTCAAGGCCGAGGGCCTCCCGGACATCGGCGCCCACGACCAGCTCAAGCTGCTCGGCAACGACGTCATGCCCTTCTTCGACCAGGACGGCGTCCACGAGATCTACCGCTCCTGGCGCCAGGTCCTGAGCGAGTACGACGGCGAGCGCGTCCTCGTCGCCGAGGCGTGGACCCCGACCGTCGAGCGCACCGCCCACTACGTCCGCCCCGACGAGATGCACCAGGCCTTCAACTTCCAGTACCTGGGCACCCATTGGGACGCCGAGGAGCTGCGCCGGGTCATCGACGCCTCGCTCGCCGCGATGCGCCCGGTCGGCGCGCCCACCACCTGGGTGCTCTCCAACCACGACGTCACCCGGCACGCGACCCGCTTCGCCAACCCGGCGGGCCTCGGCACCCAGCTGCGCGAGCCCGGCGACCGCGCGCTCGGCCTGCGCCGGGCCCGGGCGGCGACGCTCCTGATGCTGGCGCTGCCCGGCTCGGCGTACGTCTACCAGGGCGAGGAGCTCGGTCTGCCGGACGTCACCGACCTGCCCGACGAAGTGCGTCAGGACCCGTCGTTCTTCCGGGCCACCGGCCAGGACGGCTTCCGCGACGGCTGCCGGGTGCCCATCCCGTGGACCGTCGAGGGTTCGTCGTACGGCTTCGGCGACGGCGGCAGCTGGCTGCCGCAGCCGGCGACCTGGGGCGGCCTGAGCGTCGAGGCCCAGGCGGGCGACCCCGGCTCCACCCTGGAGCTGTACCGCAGCGCGCTCGCGGTGCGCCGCGAGCGACCCGAACTCGGTGCGGGCGAAGGCGTCGAGTGGCTGGAGGCACCCGAGGGTGTGCTCTCCTTCCGCCGCGACGGCTTCGTCTGCACCGCCAACACCACCGGCCGGGCCATCTCCGTCCCGCTGCCCGGCCGGTTCCTCCTCTCCAACGAGACCGTCTCCCACGGAGAGGGTGTCGTGGAACTGCCCGCCGACACCACCGTCTGGTGGGCGGTGTGACCGTTCCCCTGCCGCGGGGCGCCGGGAACGGCGCCCCGCGGCTCGCGGACATCGCGGCCCAGTCGGGCGTCAGCGAGGCCACGGTCAGCCGCGTCCTCAACGGCAAGGCGGGTGTGGCCGGCGGCACCCGGCACCGCGTCCTGGCCGCGCTCGACGTGCTCGGCTACGAGCGTCCCGTACGGCTCAAACGCCGCAGCGCGGGCCTGGTCGGCCTGGTCGTGCCCGAGCTGACCAACCCGATCTTCCCCGCGTTCGCGCAGGTCATCGAGCAGGTCCTGGCCGGGCACGGCTACACCCCCGTGCTCTGCACCCAGATGCCGGGCGGGGCCACCGAGGACGAGCTGGTCGAGCAGCTGGAGGAGCGCGGGGTCACCGGCATCGTGTTCCTCTCCGGGCTGCACGCGGACGCCACCGCCGACCCTGAGCGGTACGTCCGACTGGCCGCGCGGGGCGTCCCGTTCGTCCTCATCAACGGCTACAACGAGCGCGTGGACGCCAACTTCGTCTCGCCCGACGACCGCGCCGCGGCGCGGATGGCCGTACGGCACCTGGTCGAGCTTGGCCACGAGCGGATCGGCCTGGCGATCGGGCCGACGCGTTACGTCCCCTCGCGCCGGAAGGCCGAGGGCTTCACGGCCGAGCTGCACGCGACCCTCGGCCTGGACCGTGCGGAGGCCGAACGGTACATCCGGCCCACGCTGTTCGGCGTCGAGGGCGGGCACGCGGCGGCCGACATCCTGCTCGACCAGGGCTGCACCGGGATCGTGTGCGGCTCCGACCTGATGGCGCTCGGCGCGATCCGCGCGGTGCGCGCCCGGGGCCTCGACGTGCCCCGTGACGTGTCGGTGGTCGGCTTCGACGACTCGCCGCTCATCGCCTTCACCGACCCGCCGCTCACCACCGTGCGCCAGCCCGTGCAGGCGATGGCTACGGCGGCGGTGGGCGCGCTCCTGGAGGAGGTGGAGGGCAACCCCGTGCAGCGCACGGAGTTCGTCTTCCAGCCGGAGCTGGTGGTACGCGGCTCCACGGCGCAGCCGCCGGCCGGGCGCTCGCTGCAACTCCTTGCGTAATTGCTTGCGTTGAGGGGTCCAAAGGGTTGACCCCGCCCCGGGGCGCTCGTACGGTCACGGCTGAAAACAGTTGCTGTTATTTTCGGCAACTTCTTGCGACAGGGACGTCGTCAGGAGGAATCATGGCCAGAAAGACCGTGGCCGCTGCACTCGCCTTGGTGGCGGGAGCCGCTGTGGCCGTCACGGCGCCGCCGCCCGCCCCGGCGTGGGCGGCGGCACCCGGGCCCAAGGACGTCACCGCGGTGATGTTCGAGTGGAAGTTCGCCTCGGTGGCCAAGGCCTGTACGGACCAGCTCGGTCCGGCCGGCTACGGCTACGTACAGGTCTCGCCGCCCCAGGAACGGATCCAGGGCTCGACCTGGTGGACCGCGTACCAGCCCGTCAGCTACAAGATCGCCGGACCGCTCGGTGACCGCACCGCCTTCAAGTCGATGGTCGACACCTGCCACGCGGCGGGTGTGAAGGTCGTCGCCGACACCGTCATCAACCACATGGCGAACGCGTCGGGTACGGGGACGGGCGGAACCTCGTTCTCCAAGTACGACTACCCGGGCCTGTACTCGGGCGCCGACATGGACGACTGCCGGGCCACCATCTCCACCTACCAGGACCGGGCCAACGTCCAGAACTGCGAGCTGGTGGGCCTCCCGGACCTCGACACCGGCGAGGACTGGGTGCGGGGCCGGATCGCCGCGTACATGAACGACCTGCTGTCGCTGGGCGTGGACGGCTTCCGCGTCGACGCGGCCAAGCACATGCCGGCGGCGGACCTCGCGAACATCAAGTCGCGGCTGAGCAACCCGGGCGTCTACTGGAAGCAGGAGGCGATATTCGGGGCCGGTGAGGCGGTGTCGCCGAGCGAGTACCTGGGCAACGGGGACGTGCAGGAGTTCCGCTACGCGCGGGACCTGAAGCGGATCTTCGGCTCGGAGAAGCTGTCGTACCTGAGCAACTTCGGCGAATCATGGGGCTACATGCCGTCGGGCTCGTCGGGCGTCTTCGTGGACAACCACGACACGGAGCGCGGCGGCGACACCCTCAACTACAAGAACGGCGCGACGTACACCCTGGCCTCGGTGTTCATGCTGGCCTGGCCGTACGGCTCCCCGGACGTCCACTCCGGCTACGAGTGGTCCGACAAGGACGCGGGCGCGCCGGGCGGTGGCCAGGTCAACGCCTGCTACACCGACGGGTGGAAGTGCCAGCACGCGTGGCGCGAGATCGCCTCGATGGTGGGCTTCCGCAACGCGACGCGCGGCACGGCGGTCGGCAACTGGTGGGACAACGGCAACAACGCGATCGCGTTCGGGCGGGGCGACAAGGGGTACGTCGCGATCAACCACGAGAGCGGCTCGCTGACGCGCACGTTCCAGACGGGGCTGGCAGCGGGCACGTACTGCGACGTGCAGACCGGCACGCCGGTGACGGTGAACGCGTCGGGCCAGTTCACGGCGACGCTGGGGTCGAACACGGCGCTGGCGCTGCACGCGAACGCGCGCACGTGCGCGCCGCCTTCATCGACGTCGGGGGCGTCCTTCGGGGTCACGGCGACGACGACGGTGGGCCAGAACATCTACGTGACGGGCAACCGCACGGAGCTGGGCAACTGGTCCCCGACGGCGGCGCTGAAACTGGACCCGGCGTCGTACCCGACCTGGAAGCTGGACGTCCCCCTCCCGGCGGGCACGACGTTCGAGTACAAGTACCTCCGCAAGGACGCGGCGGGCAACGTGACGTGGGAGTCGGGCGCGAACCGCGTAGCGACGGTCCCGTCGGCCGGCCAGGTATCCCTGACGGACACGTTCCGCACGTGACGCACGGCGCCTGTACGGGGCCGGGCTGAACGACCCCGTACCGGGGGACGGGCTGAGCGCCCCTGCCTCGGGCACCGCCCCCGTGGGTTGTGCCCACCCGTTCCGCCCCGGCGGAACGTTTGCCCACGACGGTGGTTGCGGCGGCGGCGCGAAGCTGCGGCCCGCGTGCGGGGCTCGGGCTGAACGTCCTTGTCCCGGGCACTGCCCCCGTGCCGGGGCCCGGCCGAACGGCCCTGCCTCGGGCACCGCCCCCGTGGGTTGTGCCCACCCCGTTCCGCCCCGGCGGAACGTTTGCCCACGACGGGGGTCGCGATCCTGCGGCGCGCACCGCCCACCGGCGGCGCCGCGGGGCCGTGGCCCACGGTCTTGTTCCGGGTGCCGCCCTTGTGGGTTGTGCCCATCCGGTCCGCCCCGGCGGAACGCCCGCCCACAAAGGGAGCCGCCACCCGGCGGCGCCCCGCCCACCGCCCGCGGCGCGGACCTGCCGCGCCACCCGCCCACCGCCTTGCGGCGCGAAGCCGCCGCACCGCCCGCCCCCCGGGGCCCGGGGGGCGAAGCCCCCGGTAGTACCGGCCCGCCCCCACCAGCCCCCGGCAGAGTTTCGGGGAGGGGTGGGGCGGGGTGTCCGAACTCGTTAAGGAGAACGCACTTGTTCCGCACCGGACGATCGCGCGCCCTAGGCGTCGCCCTCGCCGCGAGTCTGGCGGTCGGGCTCGGCCCCGCCCTCCCCGCAGCCGCCGCGCCCCCGCCCCCACCACCCCCCACCGACCGGGCGCTCGCCGACCAACCCGCCCGCCACGACCTCACCCGCGAGCAGTTCTACTTCGTCCTGCCCGACCGCTTCGCCAACGGCGACCCCGCCAACGACCGCGGCCGCCTCACCGGCACCCGCCTCCAGACCGGGTTCGACCCTGCCGACAAGGGGTTCTACCAAGGTGGCGACCTCAAGGGGCTCACGAAGAAGCTCGACTACATCAAGGGGCTCGGCACCACCGCCATCTGGCTCGCGCCGATCTTCAAGAACCAGCCCGTCCAGGGCACCGGCAAGGACGCCAGCGCCGGCTACCACGGCTACTGGATCACCGACTTCACCCAGGTCGACCCCCACTTCGGCACCAACGCCGACCTGGAGAAGCTGATCGACCAGGCCCACGCCAAGGGCATGAAGGTCTTCTTCGACGTCATCACCAACCACACCGCCGACGTCGTCGACTATGAGGAGAAGGCGTACGACTACCTCTCCAAGGGTGCCTTCCCGTACCTGACGAACGACGGCGTCCCCTTCGACGACCGCAGCGGCACCTTCCCCCGCGTCGACGCCGACTCCTTCCCCCGCACCCCCGTCGTCCCCGCCGACAAGAAGAACCTCAAGGTTCCCTCCTGGCTCAACGACCCCACGATGTACCACAACCGCGGCGACTCCACCTTCGCCGGCGAGTCCTCCCAGTACGGCGACTTCGTCGGACTCGACGACCTCTGGACCGAGCGTCCCGAGGTCGTCGAGGGGATGGAGAAGATCTACCAGCGGTGGGTTCGGGACTTCCGCATAGACGGGTTCCGTATCGACACCGTCAAGCACGTCGACACCGCCTTCTGGACCCAGTGGGCCACCGCCCTCGACGCGTACGCCGCCAAGCGCGGGCGCGACGACTTCTTCATGTTCGGTGAGGTGTACTCCGCCGACCCGGCGATCACCGCCCCGTACGTCACCGAGGGCCGCCTCGACGCCACCCTCGACTTCCCCTTCCAGGACGCCGCCCGCGCCTTCGCCTCCCAGGGCGGTCCGGCGGACAAGCTGGCCAACCTCTTCGGCCAGGACTACCGCTACACCACCGACAAGGCCAACGCCTACGAGTCCGTGCCCTTCCTCGGCAACCACGACATGGGCCGCTTCGGCACCTTCCTGAAGCAGGACAACCCGAAGGCCGACGACGCCGAACTCCTCGCCCGCTACCGGCTCGCCAACGAGCTGATGTTCCTCACCCGGGGCAACCCCGTCGTCTACTACGGCGACGAGCAGGGCTACACCGGCGCCGGCGGCGACAAGGACGCCCGCCAGACCCTCTTCGCCTCGAAGACCGCCGACTACCTGGACGACGACCAGCTCGGCACCGACCGCACCCACGCCACCGACGCGTACGACCCCACGCACCCCCTCTACCGGCAGATCGCCGCCCTCTCGAAGCTCACGCGCGAGCACCCCGCTCTGCGCGACGGCGTCCAGGAGCAGCGGTACGCCGAGGGCAACGTCTACGCCTTCTCCCGTACCGACGCCCGGGCCAAGGTCGAGTACGTCGTCGCCGTGAACAGCTCCACCGAGGCCAGGACCGTCGAGATCCCCACCGGCTCCGCCGCCGGCACGGACTTCACCGCCCTCCACGGCGGCGGCTCGACCCGCGTCACCAGCGCCGGTGACACCAAGGTCAAGGTGACCGTCCCCGCCCTCGGCTCCCTCGTGCTCAAGGCCGCCAAGCCGCTCCCCGCGCCCGCCGCCACCCCCACGCTCACCCTCAAGGCGCCCGCCGCCGGAGCCACCGGCACCGTCGAGATCAGCGCCGACGTCGACGGCGGCCGGCTCAACCGCGTCGTCTTCGCCGCCCAGACCGGCACCGGGAAGTGGCAGGTCCTCGGCTCCGCCGACCACGCCCCGTACAAGGTCACCCAGAAGGTCACCGCGCCCGCCGGAACGGCCCTGCGCTACAAGGCCGTCGTCGTCGACAGCGCCGGCCGCACCGCGAGCGCGACCACCGCGACCACCAGCGGCGCCCCGGCCGTCGAGCAGCCGCCGACCGCCACCCAGCGCGACTACGCGATCGTCCACTACAAGCGCCCCGCCGGGGACTACGACGACTGGGGCCTCTACACCTGGGGCGACATCGCCGACGGCGAGGGCACCACCTGGCCCGCCGGAAAGCCGTTCACCGGCCGTGACGCGTACGGCGCCTTCGCCTACGTCAAGCTCAAGCCCGGCGCCTCCTCGGTCGGCTTCATCGCCGTGAACAAGGACGGCGTCAAGGACACCGACGCCGACCGGACCGTCGACCTGTCCCGCACCGGCGAGGTCTGGATCGAGCAGGGCAAGCCGACCGTCATGAACTCCGCGCCCGACGGTGCGTACCCGCCGCAGGACACGACCAAGGCCGTCCTGCACTACAAGCGGGCCGACGGGAACTACACGGGCTGGGGGCTGCACACCTGGACCGGCGCCGCGAACCCCACCGACTGGAGCAAGCCGCTGGAGCCGGTCCGCGTCGACGCCTACGGAGCCGTCTACGAGGTCCCGCTCGCCGCCGGCGCCACCTCCCTCTCCTACATCCTCCACAAGGGCGACGAGAAGGACCTGCCCAGCGACCAGTCCCTCGACCTGAAGGCCAACGGCCACGAGGTCTGGCTGCTCGGCGGCCAGGAGAAGTACCTGCTCCCGCAGCCCAAGGGCGGCGGCGCGGCCCTGGACCTCACCAAGGCCCAGGCCGTCTGGATCGACGGGACGACGCTCGCCTGGAACGGCAGCGACGCCGCCGCCTCCAGCGTGCTGCTCGCCTCCCGCGACGGTTCGATCATCGTCGAGGACGGCGCGCTGAGCGGCGACCGGCAGGTGCTGCGCCTGAACCGGACGCAGCTCACGGACGCCCAGAAGGCCGCGTTCCCGCACCTGAAGTCGTACGGCGCCTTCACCGTCGACCCGCGCGACCGCGACCGGATCCGCGAGGCCCTGGGGGGTCAGCTCGTCGCCGCCCAGTACGCCGCGAACGGCGCCGTCCTGACCGCCACCGGCGTCCAGCTCGCCGGGGTCCTCGACGCGCTGTACGCGCCGAAGGCGACCGGCGCCGACCTCGGCCCGGTCTTCCGCAACGGCCGTCCCACGCTCTCCCTCTGGGCGCCCACCGCCCAGTCGGTCGCCCTCGAACTCGACGGCAGGACCGTGCCCATGCGCCGCGACGACGCCTCCGGCGTCTGGTCGGCCACCGGCACGCGCGCGTGGACCGGAAAGCCGTACCGGTACGTGGTGAAGGTCTGGGCCCCGAGCGTCCAGCGGCTCGTCACCAACAAGGTCACCGACCCCTACTCCACCGCCCTGACCACCGACTCCACCCACAGCCTCGTCGTCGACCTCACGGACCCGAAGCTCGCCCCCAAGGGCTGGACCGGCCTGAAGAAGCCCGCGGCCGTCCCCCTGCGGGACGCCCAGATCCAGGAGCTCCACGTCCGCGACTTCTCGATCGCGGACACCACGGCCGTCCCGGCCCACCGGGGCACGTACCTCGCCTTCACCGACGCGGGCAGCAAGGGCTCGCGCCACCTTCGTGACCTGGCCGCCTCGGGGACCTCGTACGTCCACCTCCTCCCGGCCTTCGACATCGGCACGATCCCCGAGAAGAAGTCCGACCAGACCGCCCCCGCCTGCGACCTGAAGGTCTACGCCCCCGACTCCGAGGAGCAGCAGGCCTGCGTGGCCGCCGCCGCGGCCAAGGACGCCTACAACTGGGGCTACGACCCGCTGCACTACACCGTCCCCGAGGGCTCCTACGCCACCGACCCCGAAGGCACCCGCCGCACGGTCGAGTTCCGGCAGATGGTCCAGTCCCTCAACGGGGCCGGACTGCGCACGGTCATGGACGTCGTCTACAACCACACGGTGGCGAGCGGCCAGGCCGACAGGTCCGTCCTGGACAAGGTCGTGCCCGGCTACTACCAGCGCCTCCAGGCCGACGGCTCCGTCGCCACCTCCACCTGCTGCGCCAACACCGCGCCCGAGAACGCCATGATGGGCAAGCTCGTCGTGGACTCGGTCGTCACCTGGGCCAAGCAGTACAAGGTGGACGGCTTCCGCTTCGACCTCATGGGCCACCACCCGAAGGCGAACATCCTCGCCGTCCGCAAGGCCCTGGACGCGCTGACCGTGGCGAAGGACGGTGTCGACGGCAAGGCGATCGTCCTCTACGGCGAGGGCTGGAACTTCGGCGAGATCGCCGACGACGCCCGCTTCGTCCAGGCCACCCAGAAGAACATGGCCGGCACCGGGATCGCGACCTTCTCCGACCGGGCCCGTGACGCCGTGCGCGGCGGCGGCCCCTTCGACGAGGACCCGGGCGTCCAGGGCTTCGCCTCGGGCCTCTTCACCGACCCCAACTCCTCGACGGCCAACGGCACCCCGGAGCAGCAGAAGGCCCGCCTGCTCCACTACCAGGACCTGATCAAGGTCGGTCTCTCCGGCAACCTCGCCGACTACACCTTCACCGACACCTCGGGCCGTACGGTCAAGGGCAGCCAGGTCGACTACAACGGCTCCCCGGCGGGGTACGCGGCGGCCCCCGGCGACGCGCTCGCGTACGCCGACGCCCACGACAACGAGACCCTGTACGACGCGCTCGCCTTCAAGCTCCCGGCGACCACCTCGGCCGCCGACCGGGCGCGCATGCAGGTCCTCGCCATGGCGACGGCGACGCTCTCGCAGGGCCCCGCGCTCTCCCAGGCGGGCTCTGACCTGCTGCGTTCCAAGTCGCTCGACCGCAACTCGTACGACAGCGGTGACTGGTTCAACGCGATCCACTGGGACTGCCGGGACGGCAACGGCTTCGGCCGCGGCCTGCCGCCGGCGGCGGACAACAAGCCGAAGTGGGGGTACGGAAAGCCCCTGCTGACCGCCCCCTCACTGACGGTCGGCTGCGCCGAGATCGACGGAGCCTCGGCCGCGTACCGGGACCTGCAGAAGATCCGTACGACCGAGCCCGCCTTCTCCCTGGCGACCGCCGGGCAGGTCCAGGACGCCCTGTCCTTCCCGCTCTCGGGCACGGACGAGACCCCGGGCGTGATCACCATGCGTCTGGGCGACCTCGTGGCGGTCTTCAACGCGACCCCGCAGCGGCAGCCCCAGCGGATCGCGGCCCTGTCCGGAAAGCCCTACGCCCTCCACCCGCTCCAGGCGGCGGGCGCGGACACCACGGCGAAGTCGGCGTCCTACGACCCGACGACGGGCACCTTCACGGTCCCGTCCCGCACAGTGGCCGTCTTCAAGGCCGGCTGAGCACAGGGCCGGGTGGGCACTCCTCAGGGGGTGCCCACCCGGCGGCTAGCGCGCGCCCTGCGCCGGCACCCTCGGTACCAGGGTCATGAGCCGGCCGACCAGCTCGCCGAACGGGCCGTCCGACGGCTCGTCGGCGAGCATGCGGATCAGTATGTCCGCCATCTCCGTGTCGTACGCCGCACTCACCGCCGCGAGGGCCGCGAAGTCGTGCACCAGCTGGAGCTCGAGCTCCGCGCGCGGCACCCGACGCCCGTCGAGCCAGATCAGCGCCGTCGACTCCGCCAGCGACACCCAGGAGCGGACGACCAGTTCCAGGCGGGCCGAGGGGGTCTCCACCTCCAGGTGCGCCAGGATCTGCTCGTACGCCGCCTGCCGCACCTCGTCGATCATCGCGTTCGTCGTGGAGGAGCCCACCGCGGGGCCGCCCCGCATCAGCGCCGCGAAGCCCGGGCCGTGGTCGTCGACGAAGTCGAAGAACCGGCCCATCACCCGCAGCAGCCGCGCGCCAAGGGGCCCATGCGGCGGCTCCAGGAAGCGGGCGGCCAGCTCGTCCGCCGCCCGCCGCAGCGCCGCCTCGTACAGGCTCTGCTTGCCGGGGAAGTAGTGGTAGACCAGCGGCCGCGAGATCCCCGCGGCCGCGGCGATCTCGTCGATGGAGACCTCGTCGGGCGAGCGGTGGCTGAACAGCTCGAGGGCCACCCCGATCAGCTGCTGCTTGCGCTCCTCGACGCCCATCCTGCGGCGCACTCCGGTCGTCATGCGAACAGCCTAACGGGCGTCCGATACGCTCCCTCGACATGAGCACATCCGGTTTGAGCCCGAAGCAGGCACGCCAACTACGGATAGCCGCCGCGTCCGTTCTGCTGGTCGCCATGGCCGTGGTCCTGGCGATCCGGCTCGCGAGCCGGACGTCCGTTCTGGTCGTCGGCGTGTACGGGCTCGCGATGATCCTCTGCGGCGTCGTGATCGAGCTCTCCCGCAACGGCCGTACCCGCCTGGGCACCTGGCTCCTGGTGGGCGGCCTCGCGGCCGCCCTCGCCTTCGACTGGCTGATCCTGCCCTGACCCGACCCCTACAGGTCCAGTACCAGGCGCTCCCCGGCGCACCGCGAGACGCAGATCAGCATCGAGCCCGGCCGCTCTCCGTCCGTGAGCAGCTCGTCCCGGTGGTCGACCTCGCCCTCCAGGACCCGCTGTTGGCAGGTGCCGCAGAAGCCCTGCTCGCAGGAGTACGCGACCCCGGGCACCGCGCCCCGGACGGCGGCGAGGACCGACTGGTCGGCGGCCACCGTCACCGTACGCCCGGAGCGGCGCAGTTCGACCTCGAACGGGCCGCCGCCCGCCGTACCGGCGGGGGAGAAGCGCTCCAGGTGCGCGGTCCGGCCCTCGGGCAGCGCGGCGGACACCGCGGCCATCAGGCCCTCGGGGCCGCAGCAGTAGACGACCGCCTCCTCGGCGAGCTCGGCGAGGAAGCCGAGGTCGGGGCGGCCGGACTCGTCCTCGGTCACCACCGACACCCTGCCGCCGGCGAGCTTCTCGATCTCCTCCACGTACGGCAGGGTCGCGCGGCTGCGCCCGCAGTACAGCAGCCGCCACTCCGCGCCCGCCGCCTCCGCCGCGCGCAGCATCGGAAGGACAGGCGTGATGCCGATGCCTCCCGCCACGAAGACGTACGCCGGGGCGTCGACGAGCGGGAAGCGGTTGCGCGGCCCGCGGATCTCGATCTCCGTGCCCACGTGGAGCTGCTCGTGCACCTCGCGCGAACCGCCCCGGCCGTCCTCGATGAGCCGGGTCGCCACGGTGTACGCGTCGGTCTCGGCCGGGTCGCCGCACAGCGAGTACTGGCGGACGAGCCCGGACGGCAGGATCAGGTCGATGTGGGCGCCCGGCTGCCAGGCGGGCAGGCCGGTGCCTTCCAGGCGGAGCCGGACCACGCCCTCGGCGGGCTCGGTGCGCTCGGCGACCAGGACCCTGAGGGTCACGGTCGCGAGCCGGCCGCGGCCCGAGGTCGGCTCGTCGAGGGCGGGCATCGGCCAGAGCGGGGCGGCGGTGATCCGGCGGCGCATGGCGCGCTTGGCGAGGACCGCGGCCCCGGCGATCAGGACGACGGTACGGAGACGGGGCATGTCAGCGGCCTCCGTTGGCGCCGGGGGAGTTGGCCAGGTACGCGACGGCCTGGGCGGTGTTCCCCTCCTGGGAGGGGTGGTAGGCCCGGCTGAGGTAGCGCGGGACGGCCCGCAGCAGGTCGGGTGTGGACGGCAGCACACCCTCCCGGCCCTTGCGGACCAACTGGCCCACCGAGGCACGGCCGTCGACGAGCGTCGGGTCGTTCTCCATGAAGAAGCGGGTGCCGCGCTGCCAGAGGAAGACCAGCGCGGTGAACGCGGTGGCCCAGGTGCGGGCGCGGCGCCGGTAGCCGCCGTCGAGGTGCATGAACAGCTCGAAGGCGACCGAGCGGTGCTCGACCTCCTCCGCGCCGTGCCAGCGCAGCAGGTCCAGCATCGTCGGGTCCGCGCCCCGCCGGTCCAACTCCTCGGCGTTCAGTACCCAGTTGCCGAGGAAGGCCGTGTAGTGCTCGATGGCGGCGATCAGCGCCACCCGCTCCATCAGCCACCAGCGCCGCGCCCGGCCGGGCGGCAGGGTCCGGTCGCTGAGCAGCTTCTCGAAGAACCAGTCGACCTGCGCGGTGTACGGAGTGGGGTCCAGGCCCAGCTTCTTGAGGTGCGGGAGCACGTCGTCGTGGGCCTGGGAGTGGACGGCCTCCTGGCCGATGAAGCCGATGACGTCGCTACGCAGCCGGTCGTCGGTGATGAACGGGAGCACCTGCTTGTACACGTGCACGAACCAGCGTTCGCCGGCCGGGAGCAGCAGGTGCAGCACGTTGATGGTGTGGGTCGTGAACGGGTCGCCGGGAACCCAGTGGAGCGGGGTCTCCTCCCAGTCGAAGGAGACCTTGCGGGCCTTGAGTTCGATGTGCTCCGACGCCACCGGTGCAGGCTGCGTATTAGACATGCCGTCAATGTACTGAGGGGTAAGCAGTTGGCAACAGGGTCGTGCACGAGATTTCGACCCGCGCGTGATCCAGGCGAATCGCCCTAGCGCAGCGCCCCCACCCGCGTCCCGTTCCTCAGTGTGCCGTCGAGGTTCGCACGGGCGCCCGCCTTCGCCCGTACCGCGAGCAGCCGGCCCTCCGCCTCGCCCTTCACGCCGCCCGTGGTGCGCAGCGACACGAACTCCCCGCTGCCCGCGGCCAGGACGTACCAGTGCCCGCTCTTCGCCTGCCAGAGCACCCCCGCCAGGACCCTCGGGTCGCGCACCCCGCACGTCGGGGACTCCTCGGCCCGGGCCGCGACGGCCGCGGCCACCTTCGGCGCCTGGACCTGGAACTGGGCGAGGACCCGGCTCCCGTTGCCCCGCCAGGTCTCCGCCCGCGCGCACACCCAGGCCGCCCGGCCCCCGCCCTCGGGCAGCCGCTGCTCGGCGAACGGCCAGGCGTTCACCGACCGCACCCCGTGCGAGCGGACCGCGGTGAGCCCGCACGCCGCCCGCGCCCACATCTCCCGCGCCGCCCTGGCCGTCGCGTCCTTCCCCGTCACGTCCTTGGGCGCCGAGGGCGGCCCCGAGGTCAGCCGGGCCGGGGCCAGTTCTCCGAGATCGGCAAGCAGCCGCTCCCCGGTCGCGTCCCGCACCTGGAGCGTGTTCCACGCCGTGCACCCCTGGGCCTGCGCCGGGCTGAGCAGGGGCTCGGTCACCCCGTGCGCGTCGCGGCCGAGCCGCCAGGGCTCCTTGGCCGGCGCCAGCAGGTCCCGCACGGCCGTCTCCTGTACCCAAGGCGCCGTCAGATAGCGGACGTTGGCCGTCGTACGGGAGAGCACGAGCGCCGCCGAACCGACCAGGTCCGCGCCGTCGGTCCGCGCGAAGTCCAGGGCCGCCCCCGCGCTCCCCGCACGCGGCTCCGCGTACCGGACCGCCCGCAGCCCGTCGTGCAGCAGCACGATCCGCGAGCCGTCCACCTCGCCCGCGTACAGCAGCTGGGGCGGGCCCATCGGGGGGCCCACCGGCGTCCCCGGGGTCGCCGAGGACCGCACCGCCGGGCCCGGCCTCGCC
The DNA here is from genome assembly GCF_040638605.1 of Streptomyces sp. NPDC026092. Classification (NCBI taxonomy): domain Bacteria; kingdom Bacillati; phylum Actinomycetota; class Actinomycetes; order Kitasatosporales; family Streptomycetaceae; genus Streptomyces; species Streptomyces sp. NPDC026092. The sequence continues at coordinate 142,533 of NZ_JBEZYN010000016.1, read as the reverse complement.
CACACCGCGAGGGCCCGGCGCAGCAGCCCCCGGTCGTCCGCCAGGGCGCCCCTGGCCGGCCACACCGAGAAGTCCGTCCGCGCCGAGCTCTGCCAGTACCCGGCCGGGACGCGCCGCAGCTTCGCCGGGTCGAGCGCCGCCTCGGCGGCCGGATTGCGCGCGTACGAGGGCGCGGCGGCGCCGGGGCCCCAGCCGTCGCCGGGCAGCCCGAGCAGCGTCCCGCACACCAGGGCGGCCGCGAGGGCGGCGAGCGCGGCCCGGCCGTGTTGGCGGCGGCGCATCAGGTCCGGCGGTCGGGCCTGGAGCGAGCAGGGATCGAACTCGGGCGAGTCGAGGAGGGCGTACTGCGCGGGGAGCTCGTCCGCCTCCGCGAGCGCCGCCGCCGCGTCGGCCCGCGCCACCCCGGCCGCCCCGAGCACCCGCAGCACCTCAGGGTCGCCCTGCCGCTCCAGCCCCCGCAGCACGTACACCGCGCGGGCCGGTCCGGAGAGCGCGGAGAGCCTCTGGTCCAGGGCCAGTTCGTCGGCCCCGCCGGCCCGCGGGAACAGCCGCAGCCCCCACACCTGCGGCAGCAGCGGCGGGAACTGCGGCCGCCGGGGCAGCGCCCGGCGCAGCAGCGGCAGCCCCGCGATCAGCGCCTGCCGCAGCACCTCGCCCCGCACGTACGCGTACCCGGGGTCGACGGCGTCCTCGGCCCGGCGCGCTCCGGGGATCCCGGAACCGGACGTCCGGCGGCGCGGCAGCGAGCCCTGGACGAGCGCGTGCGCCGTCAGGACCCGCCGGTTGCGCCCGAGCGAGGGCGGCAGCACGAGGTACGCGATCCGGACGAGACGCTGGTAGTGCTCGACGAGCGCCGCCTCGGCCTGTTCGACATCGACCGGGTCGAGGGGGGAGCCGAGGGGGGAGGCGTCGAGTTCCTGGGTGCTCACATTCAGCAGAACGAGCGAATGGTGCGATGGTCACCTCGGACGGGTCCCCCGGACGGGTCCCTCGGACGGAGGACCCCTGGGCAGAACCCGGGCGCCTCAGACGTCGTACACCGTCAGCCGCTCGCGGATCACGTCCGTCACCTCGTCGGGGACGCCGAGCCCGTCCCGTACGTACGCCTCCATCGACCCGTGCCGGACCGCCACCTCGTCGAGCGCCGCGTCCAGGTACTCCGGTACGACCCCGATCAGGGCGAGGGCCAGCTCCGGGTCGCCGCCCTGTGCCGTGAACCCCTCGATCATCGGCGCGAAGGCCTGCCGTACCGCCGGATTGACCGACAGGTACTCCGTCATGACCGTCTTCTCGTCCGCGCCGAGCAGCGTGAGCGCGATCGTCGCCGCCCAGCCCGTGCGGTCCTTGCCGGCCGTGCAGTGGAAGAGCAGCGGCCCGCCGCGCGGATCGCCCAGCTCGGTGAGGAACGCCCGGTAGGCGAGGCGGGCGGAGTCGGTCGACACGAAGGCCCGGTACGTGCGGGTGAAGGCCTCGTGGGCGCGGCCCCCGCCGAGGGCCTGCTCGGCCAGCATCGGGTTGGTCAGGAGGGACTTCAGCTGGGCGGCGGGCGGCAGGCCGCTGGCGGCCAGATGGTCGGCGAGCACGTCCGCCAGGAGCAGCCGCCCGCCCGGTGGCAGGTGGTCGGGGCGGTCCGCGCGCTCGTGCGCGGTGCGGAAGTCGACGACGGTACGGATGCCGAGGGCGGCCACGGCGGGCTCGGTCGGGTCGAGCCGGTCGAGCTGCGCGGAGCGGAAGATCCGGCCCGAGCGCACGCTGCGGCCCCCGCCGAGGGGGAGGGTGCCCAGGTCACGGAGGTTGGCGACGGTGGCGGCGGGGATGGCGGGCATGGCGTCGACTCCTCCGGATCGGCCCCTCAGGGCGGTACGTACAGGGGCATAGCCCACCAAACCGTAACCGATCGGATTCCGCTCACCCTGGCGCGACCGGGCGGGCAGGATGGGCGGATGCTGATGCGTACGCGACGAACGGCAGCGGTGGCCGCGGCCCTGCTCGCCCTGGCGGCCTGCGAGTCGGCGCCCGGGGACGCCCCCGCCGAAGCGAGCGGCACGCTCGAACAGATAGCGGAACGCGCCGTCTGCACCCCGGAGGTCCAGACGGACGCGACGGAGCTGCGCCAGGCGAAGTGCGCGACGGACGACGGCACGTACGTCCTGACGACCTTCGCGACCGACCGCGGCCAGCGCGAGTGGCTCAACCAGGCCAAGGACTACGGCGGTTCCTACCTCGTCGGCCGCAAGTGGGCGGTCTCGGGCGAGGCGGGGACGGTGGAGCGGGTACGCGAACGGCTCGGCGGTCGCATCGAGACCACCGAGCCGCACGGGACGCATTCCTCAGGTGCGGACGCGGGTTCGGGCCACCACTAGACCTTTCGTCGTCCGGATCCCGTTCCTCGTCAGCACTGGCCCTTCCGTACCGAGCTGATGAAGCTGTGCAGTTCGCCCAGACTCCCCGCCGTGTTCGCCTCCCAGGCGCCGTGGAGCTGCGCCTTGCTGTAGTTGTAGTCGCCGTAGGTGCACCAGACGCTGTCGGTGTGGTTGGCGTACGACGCGGCCAGGTCGTCGAAGCCCTGCTGGGCGAGGTTGGGGCTGCCCAGGCGGAACGACGCGATCGCGCCGTTGCCGTCGTATTCGCTGAAGAGACAGAAGTGTCCGCTGGGGCACCGGTCGTATCCGCTGGGTGCCGCGGCCGCGGAGCCGGTCGCGAAGACCAGCGCGGCGGCGAACGCGGGCGGGGCGAGGAGTCCGAGGATGTTGCGTTTCACGGGCAGCTCCGAAGAAGAGTGGGTTCACGGAGTCGTATGCCCCGGGGCTCGGCTGCCCGAGCTCCCCCACATGGCCCTACCGGAGTCCTTGATCGTCTCTCCGTACGCCCCCGCGCACGCGCCGGTGATCTTCGGGCCGGATCCGGGCGTCCCCGGACCCGGCGCGCGACGGGTCCTAGGAGCACCTGCGGCCGCTGTTGACGCAGTCCACCACCCTCCGCATCAGCCGCTGGTCGAAGACGTTGATGAAGTCGCCGTGGTCCGTGATCGGCTTGTGGAGCTGTTCGGGGAACGAGTCGACGGCGAAGCCGGGGCCGGGAGGCACGTCGTAGACGATCCTCTGGACGAGCTGCGGGATGGCGCGGAAGCCCTTGCCGCACCGTCCGCTCGCCGGGTCGGCGAAGGCCACGTGGGTGCGGTGGTTGGCGCTGTCGGTGTTCCGGCCGTCCCAGCAGCTCTGGAAGCGGAAGGTCCGGACCACCTTGCTGCCCTGCGGGCAGATCGGGTACTTGTCCTTGAGCTGGCGGTTCTCGAACCCGGTGCACGACCAGGAGGCGTTGGCGTTCGCGTCGCCGTTGGTGAAGGCCTTGGCGTCGCCGGTGATGATCCGCAGGAAGCGGGGCATCGCCGTGACCTTGGAGACGGGGCTGCCGACGAAGTTCAGGGTGACCTGCGCGGGTGTCTGGATCTCGCCCACGTTCTGGTCCTTGCCGCCGCCGTCCGCGTTGGCGTCGTTCTCGGCCTTGCCGTTCTGGAGCCGCAGCACGGGCCAGTAGTACGTGGACCGGTCGCCCTGGTTGCGGCACGTGGTCCGGCCCCTGGCGAGGTCCTGGTCGCTCGCGAAGGCGTCGTTGGCCTGGTTGCCGACGTAGTCGTGCATGTGGTGGGCGCCGTTGCTCACGCCCGGCGCGACGATGACGTTGTCCGGGTTGAACCTGCCGTTCTGGTTCCGGCCGCAGTCGGTGACGAACGAGCCGCGCGAGCCGCCCCGGCGCTGCTGGGGGAGGTTCACATTGGGGCGTACGGAGCGGATGTCGACGAAGTCGGAGGCCTCGGGCCCGTTCCCCGACTGCCCCTGCTCGCTGCCGCCGCGACCGCCGCCGCTGGGCTCGTCGTCGGCGCGCAGGGTGCACGGCGCGAGCCCGTCGAGCGGCTCGTCCACGGACTGCCCGATCCGCTGCAGTACGGGGAGCCGCTCGTCCTTCAGCGGGGCCAGGATCTGCTGCTCGGCGAAGTCCGGGTCGCTCTCGACCCGTTCCCTGTCGTCGGCGAGCTGCTGGTAGGCGGCCGTGATCTGGCTGTCGAGGGCGGCGAGTTCCCGGTCCACGGAGTCCCGAGCCTCCTCCGGTACGTCGGTCAGCTCCTCGGCCGCGTCGGGACAGTCGATCGTCGAGACCGCGTTCCGCGCGTCGGACGGCGGCGGATCGCCCCGGCCCTCGCCGGCGGAGGCGTAGACATTGACGGCGACCAGGCCGCCCGCGCCCAGAATCAGGGCGACGGAGACGGCCACAACTCGTTTCGCGCGTGTCGAACGTTTTCGTGTGCGTCGCATGGGACTCCATACGCACGCCACGCCCCACGCGTTCAGCCAGACCGATACGTAGGTTCGTTCGATGCGTCGACCGGGAGGTTGACCAGGGAGGCGGTCTCCCGCTCGCGGCGACGGGATGTCACCATGGCCGAATCATGACGGAGTCCCGGTCGCCGATACGCGCCCTGCGAGCCGCGCTTTTCGCGGCGGTCTGCGTGGTATTGGCTGCGGTGGGGCATTCATCCATGTCTGCGCACGAGATCCCGGCGGGTTCGCTGTACGCGGCGTTCGCCGTCACGGGTGGCATCGCGTGGCTGGCCGGTGGCCGGCGGCGCGGCCCGGCCGCGATCGCGGGCGGCCTCGCGGCCGTCCAGACGGCGCTGCACCTGATCTTCTCGGCCGGCCAGGGACACGGCGGCGGCACGTCCCGCCACACGGCGACGGACCACTCCGCCGCCATGACGGACGCCGCAATGAAGGACCCGGCCATGGCGCACATGGCGGCCACGGACCCGACCACGGCGCACGCGACCATGGACCCGGCGACGGTCCATGCGATGGATTCGGCCATGGCGATGACGATGGGCGCCGACGGAGGCCATTCCTCCCTCGGCATGCTCGCCGCCCACCTCCTCGCCGCCGTCGTCTGCGGCCTCTGGCTGGCCAGGGGCGAGGCCGCGCTCTTCGCGCTCGCCCGGACCTTCGCCGCGCTCGCCTTCACCCCGCTGCGCCTGCTGCTCGCCGTCGTCCGCGTGCCCGAGCCGCCCCGGTCCGTACGCCCCCGCCCGCGCACCCGGCGCCGTCCGCACGACGTCGTCCTCGCGCACAGCCTCTCCCGGCGCGGCCCGCCCCGGCTGTCCGTACCCCGCGCCACCGCCCTCGGAGCACACGTCTGACCCGGGGGCCGATTCCCCCTGTCGACACCGACTCCTAGGACAGTCATGACCATCGACGACCTCGCGCGCCCGGAATCCGCCGAAGCGCCACCCGAGAGAACCGCCACCCGACCCGGGACCTGGAGCGCGCTGCGCCCCCTCGTCCTGCGCCTGCACTTCTACGCCGGCGTCCTCATCGCCCCCTTCCTGCTCGTCGCCGCCGCCAGCGGCCTGCTGTACGCGCTCTCCTTCCAGGCGGAGAAGATCGTCTACGCGCACGAGCTGGAGGTCCCCGTCGGGAAGAAGGTCCTGCCGCTCTCGCAGCAGGTCCACGCCGCCACCAAGGTGAACCCCAACGGCACCGTCACCGCCGTCTGGCCCTCCGCCGAGGAAGGCGCCACCACCCGCGTCCTCATGGCCGACCCCGACGTCGAGGAGGGCAAGTCCCTCGCCGTCTTCGTCGACCCGTACACCGCCGAGATCCGCGGCCGGCTCCCCAGCTACGGCAGCTCCGGCGCGCTCCCGCTGCGCACCTGGATCGACGAGCTCCACCGCGATCTGCACCTGGGCGACCTCGGCCGCAACTACAGCGAGCTGGCCGCCAGCTGGCTCTGGGTGATAGCCCTCGGCGGCCTGGCGCTCTGGATCGGCCGGCGCCGCAAGAACCGACGTGACCTCTTCGTACCGGAACGCGGCCCCAAGTCCCGCCGCCGTACGCTCTCCTGGCACGGCACGGTCGGCCTGTGGGCGGTCGCCGGACTCGTGGTGCTCTCCGCGACCGGTCTGACCTGGTCGCGGTACGCGGGCGAGAACATCGGCGCGGTCCAGGACCAGCTCGGCGGCGCTACCCCGTCCGTCTCCGCGACCCTCGCCGGGGCGGGCGGCGGTTCCTCGGAGCACGAGGGCCACGACATGAGCGGCCACACGGCCGCCCCCAAGGGCCCGGACGTCGGCATCGACAAGGTGCTCGAGGCGGCCCGCGCCAAGGGCATCGAGGGCAAGCTGTCCGTCGTCCTGCCCTCCGAGGGCAAGGGGTACGTCGTCAAGGAGACCGACGCCCAGTTCCCCGTGCACCTCGACTCGGTGGCCGTGAACCCGGCCGACGGCGCGGTCATGGACGAACTCCGCTTCACCGACTACCCGGTGCTCGCCCAGCTCACCCGCTTCGGCATCGACCTGCACATGGGCGTGACGTTCGGCCTGGTCAACCAGCTCGCGCTGGCCGCCCTCGCCCTCGCGCTCATCCTGCTGATCGTCTGGGGCTACCGGATGTGGTGGCTCCGCCGCCCCGGCCGCCCGGTCGCGCGCGGGGCGTGGCGGAAGGTTCCGCCGACCATGCTGCTTCCGCTGCTCGCGGTGACGGCCCTGGTGGGCTGGTTCGTCCCGATGCTCGGGCTCAGCCTGGTGGCGTTCCTGGTCGTGGACCTCGCCCTCGCCCTGGTGGCCAGGGTGAAGGCGAGGTCCCAGGCGTCGCAGGACTCCGAGGAGTCCCCCGCGGCCTGATCAGGGCGCGTACTTGTAGCCGACCCGCCGCACGGTCTGGATCGTGTGGCGGTGCTCGGCGCCCAGCTTGCGGCGCAACCGCGCCACATGGACGTCGACGGTCCGCCCGTCGCCCACGTGCCCGTACCCCCACACCGTCGTGACCAGCTGGTCGCGGGTGTGGACCCGGTGCGGGTGGGCGACGAGGTGGGCGAGCAGCTCGAACTCCAGGTACGTGAGGTCCATCTCGGCCCCGTCGACATGGGCGACGCGCCGGGCGGAGTCGATCGTCACGGGCCCCTGCTCGTCCTCCGGGACGACGGGGGCGACGGGGGCCACGGGGGCCGGGGCGGCCGGCTGCCCGCCGGCGGGCAGCAGCACGAGATACCCGACCATCGGCGGCCGCCCGGGCAGCGTCGGCAGCGCGTGCGGCGGCGCGGGCAGCAGGGTGGCACCGGGCGGCAGGAACTCCGCTACCTGGGAGAGGTCGACGACCTCGTTGGGATCGACGGCCCGCAGTCGGTGCCGGCCGGGGCGGAGCGGCGTGAGGGGAGCGGTCTGGGCGGTCTGGGTGTGGGCCATGGCAAGCTCAGCTCTTTCGCGCGAGACGGAGAGAAGACGAAGACGTACGACGTCGTTTCGCGCGTCGGCCGAAGGCCGGGACCGGTTCACACACCGGTCGGGGCGTTAGAGGGCCGACGCGTTCCTCACGCGCCGACAGCACCGGTCGAAGTCGTGGTGCTGCCGGGAAGGCCAGAACGGCTCGAGGTCGAAGCGACCTGTCGCGGTGTCGTTCTGGGTGATGGCCATATCCCTACTCTACTACTCGGGAATACCCGCGACGACCCCCTTACCGGCCGCAACGCCGAAAGGGCGCCCCACCGTTCGACGGTGGGGCGCCCCTTCGGGACAGCGGGTGCGGATCAGACCTGGCCGGCCTTCTCCAGGGCCTCGCAGCAGGTGTCGACCAGGAGTCGGGTCACCGTGTACGGGTCCACGTTCGCGTTCGGGCGACGGTCCTCGATGTAGCCCTTCTGGTCCTGCTCGACCTGCCACGGGATACGGACCGAGGCGCCGCGGTCGGAGACACCGTAGGAGTACTCGTCCCACGGGGCGGTCTCGTGCAGGCCCGTCAGGCGGTCGTCGATGCCGGCGCCGTAGTTCTTGACGTGGTCGAGCGGCTTCGAGCCCTCGCCCAGCGACTTGGCCGCGGTGATGATCGCGTCGTAACCCTCGCGCATCGCCTTCGTGGAGAAGTTGGTGTGCGCGCCCGCGCCGTTCCAGTCGCCCTTCACCGGCTTCGGGTCCAGCGTCGCCGAGACCTTGAAGTCCTCGGCCGTGCGGTAGAGCAGCCAGCGGGCCACCCACAGCTGGTCCGCGACCTCCAGCGGCGCCAGCGGGCCGACCTGGAACTCCCACTGGCCCGGCATGACCTCGGCGTTGATGCCGGAGATGCCCAGACCCGCCTTCAGACAGTTCTCCAGGTGCGCCTCGACGATGTCACGGCCGAAGATCTCGTCGGCGCCGACACCGCAGTAGTAGCCGCCCTGCGGGGCCGGGAAGCCGCCGACCGGGAAGCCGAGCGGACGCTCGCCGTCGAAGAAGGTGTACTCCTGCTCGATGCCGAAGATCGGCTCCTGCGCGGCGTACTTCGCGTAGACCTCGGCCAGCGCGGCACGCGTGTTGGAGTCGTGCGGCGTCATGTCCGTGTTCAGGACCTCGCACATCACCAGCACGTCGGCGCCGCCGCGGATCGGGTCGGGGCAGACGAAGACCGGCTTCAGGACGCGGTCCGAGGCGTGGCCCTTGGCCTGGTTCGTGCTGGAACCGTCGAAGCCCCAGATGGGCAGCTCCTCCAGGGAGGCGCCCGAGCCCGGCATGATCTTCGTCTTCGAACGAAGCTTGGCGGTCGGCTCGGTGCCGTCGATCCAGATGTACTCAGCCTTGAAGGTCACGGGCCTCATCCTTTGGCGTGCTGCTGCTGCGGGGAGCGTGCTGCGGCTCGCGACGCTGCGAGAGCTGCGGTGGTGTGTGTCTGTCTGCCTGCGCGCAGCTTGGCAACACGGGATTTCCCGGTCGTTGCCCGAATGTGAACCCCGTGTTACTCAGCTTTCCTGTGTTTCACGGACCCGTCGTGCGGTGGCGTGGACGTCGAGCAGCGACGCGAATCCGGCGTTCTCGACCCGCCGCACGAGCTCGGCGTACGAGGTTCCCAGCGCCTCGGCCGTCCGGCCCAGGTGCCAGTCGCACTCCGCGAGCCGGCGCAGCAGATGACCGCGTCGGATCTGGTTCTCGGACAGCCGGAAGGTCTTCAGGTACACCGTCCGGCCCTTGCGGTCGGCGATCAGCTCGCCGATGTGCTGCTCCTGACCGCCCCGTAGGAACGGCGGAAGGAACCGGTACAGATCGTACGAATCCATCCGGTACACCCGCTCGTAGGCGTACGAGGTCTCCAGCAGGTCGCGCGCCATGAGCCCGTCGTGCGCCTCCGCCCACGAACGCTCCTGTGCCCGGGCAGCCGCCCGCAGATCGGCGAGCGTACGGACGGAGCCCGCCCCGTCCCGGATGCGGGCCGTGAACTCCGGCACCTCGGCGCCGTAGAACGCGTACTGGTGGATCAGCTCCCCGTACAGGTCCTCGATCAGCGTCGGGTGGAGCGCCCGATAGTCCTGCGGGTGGGGCACGACGAACGCGGCGGCCAGGGAGTCGGCCACGTACAGCATGAGTCCGCACTGCCCCGGGTGGATCTCGAAGACCCGCAGCGCCTCCGCGAGCCCCGGCACGCTCCACCCCGCGTACGCCGCCTCGGCCCGCGCCGAAAGCCCTTGGCGGACCGCCTGCTGCGACCACTCGTCCCAGACGACGGAAGGCCCGCCGAAGTGGAGCGCCAGATACCCCTCCAGGGCGAGGTGCAGAGGCAGGAAGCGCAGCCGCTTCTCCGCCCGCCCGTCCTTGCGCCGGCGCTTGGCGAGCCGGTGGTGATGGGTGCGGCGCACGGGAACGGCGGGCGGCGCGTCGGCCCCCAGCCGGGTGCCGTACGCGGCCGCCTCGCGCTCCTCGCCGGACCAGTCCGCGACGAAGCCGTGCGGGATGTACGAGGTGTACGTCGTACGGTCCCCGAGGTCGACGGAGTCCCAGCCGGGGTCTCCGTACGCCTGGGATCCGTACGCCTGGCGGTGGAGCCGCAGCCCCTCCACCGGCTCGGCCCGCACCAGCGGTACGAGCCGCACCCCGCCCCACACCTGCGCGGGCCGGACCTCCAGACCGGTCAGATCGATCCGGGTCACCCTCGCGCCTCCTTCAGGAACAGCTCCACCCGCCGGTCCAGATAGGCCAGCAGCTCCGCGAGCCCCGTCCGCCCCTCCGCGAACTGGGCGACCTCCACGAGCGCCGCCAGGTCCTCCGCGTCCCGGATCCCGGCCGTCGGCACGCTCGGCGCGAGCCGGCGCACGTCGAACCCGTCCGCGTCGTATACGGGGTTCACATGAACGGCGCTCGTCCGGCGCTCCGGATCGAGCCGGGTCCGCCAGACGCGCAGCACCTCGCCCGCGAGGCCCGGCGGGGCGTTGTCCCAGCCGTCCGAGACGATCACCAGACGGTCGGGGGAGCGGCCCTCGGGGGTCTCCAGCGCGTCGAGGACCCGCGTCCCGAGCGGGGTCGGCCCCCAGGGGCGTACGAGCAGCGGATCGGTGGTGCCCGAGGTCCAGTGCGCGGTGTACGCCCCCGGCGCGGCGAGCGCGTCGAGGAGGAAGTGGCAGCCCAGGGCGACGGCCAGCGGCCGGCGCCGCTTCACGGCCGAACCGGAGGCGGAGTAGCTGTCGTCGAGCACCGCGGCGACCCGCCCCCACGTCCCGGCGTACGGCCCCGCGACCCGGTGGGCGGCAGCCCGCAGCGCACCCGTCAGCTCCTCGCGCCGCGCGACCCTCTCCCCGAAGGGGAGGGAGAGGACGTAGAGCGCGAGCCGGGTCAGCGGCATCACGGTCAGGTCGCGGGCGCGCTCCGTGCGCAGCCGCTCCAGGCGGGTCATCCTGGGCGCGATCCGCTCCAGGAACACCTCGCGCGGGACGCCGTGCCGGGCCGCGAACCCCTCGGCGACGGTGAACGGCAGCTCGTACAGCGCCCCCTGCTCGTAGTGGGCGCGCCGGAACGCGTCCAGGTACGGGTGCTCGTAGCGGACCCGGCGACCGGGCCGGAAGAGGAAGTCGCCGCACTCGGCTTCGGGGAGGGGGAGGTGGGTGTGGCGGGCGGTGGCCTTCAGCCCGGATCGGTACTTGACGGCGTCGTGGCCGAGGTCGGCGCGGCCGGCCAGCCAGTCGCGGACGATCGCGCGCGTGCGGCGGTTGTTGACCTTGGCGGCGCGCAGGGCGCGGAGGAGCCGGTAGACCCGCTGCGGGGGCAGCGCGGCGAGCCGGGCGGCGATCAGCCGCCCCTCGGCCCGCTTCTCGTCCGCCCCACCGGCCTCGTCGGCGGTGCGCAGCAACTGCTCGACGATCGCGGCCGCGTTGTGGTCGTTGATGTCGAGCGCGAGCGCGGCGGCGTACACGGGCCGGTAGTTGACGCGGACGTACTCGTGCAGAAAGGCGAGCGAGAGCCGCTGCTCCCCGGCGGAGGAGCGGAACTCCCGCTGGCCGGTGGAGGTGACGGCGGCGTTGACGAAGAGCAGGACGTCCTCGGCGGCGATGAGGTCGGCGTACGTCTCCGTCATGAGGTCCTCGCAGGGGTGGGGTCGCCGGCCGGGGAATGGGGGAGCGAACAGCGAAAACGTTGCTGCAAAGGCAGGTCCCGGAAGTCGCACCGGAGTCCCGCGGCCGGCGCATGCAACGTAACACCGAGGAAGGGCGGGAACGCCACCGGATTTCCGCCGGGGGACGTTGTCGGGGGGACACGGCAGACTGGCCCCATGAAGATGCGCATCGGACTCCTCGGCACGGGCCCCTGGGCCGCACGGACGCACGCGCCGGCGCTGGCCGCGCACCCCGGTGTCGAGTTCGCCGGGGTCTGGGGCCGGAGGCCCGAGGCCGCGGCCGAACTGGCGGCCGCCTTCGGCACGACGGCGTACGACGACGAGGAGGACCTCTTCGAGTCCTGCGACGCGATCGCCTTCGCGCTGCCCCCGGACGTCCAGTCCCCGCTCGCGCTCCGGGCGGCGTCGACGGGCCGCCATCTGCTCCTGGACAAGCCGGTGGCGACGACGGTCGAGACGGCGCGGCAGGTCGCCGATGTCGCGGACCGGGGCGGGGCCGCCTCGGTCGTCTTCTGCACGCTCCGCTTCGCGGAGCCGACGGCCCGCTGGATCGACGAACAGGCGGCGGCGGGCGGCTGGTTCCTGGGCGAGGCGCACTGGCTGGGCTCACTCTTCGCGCCGGGCTCCGCGAGCGCGTACGCGGCCTCGCCGTGGCGGCGCGAGAAGGGCGGCCTGTGGGACGTGGGCCCGCACGTCCTCTCGGCGTACCTCCCGATCCTCGGCGACGTCACCGAAGTGACCGCCGCCCGGGGCCCGGCGGACACCCACCACCTGGTCCTGCGCCACACCTCGGGCGCGAGCAGCACGGCGACCCTCACCCTCTCCGCACCCCCGGAGGTGGCGGAGGCCGCGATGACGCTGTACGGCGAGCGGGGCCGGGTGGAACTCCCGCGCTGGGACGGCGCGGTGGACGCGTACGGCCGGGCGATCGACGCCCTGATCGAGGCGGCCCGGACGGAGAAGCCCCACCCCTGCGACGCCCACTTCGGCGCCCGGCTCACGGAGATCCTGGCGCAGGCGGAGGCCCAGGTGACGGGCTCGTCGGCCTAGGACGAGCAGGCCCACACTCCCTTAGGGCCTGAGTGGCTCCTCCGGGGCCATGAGCTCCCGTACGCCCGTAAGGAACCGCCGTACGGCATCCACCTCGGCCACATCGAACTCCCGCAGCAGGGCAACCGTTCCGTCGATCAGCGGGCCGAAGGAGGCCCGGCCGAGTTCCTTGGCGCTCTCCTCGACGCGGAGCAGTACGCGGCGGCGGTCGCGGTCGTCCCGGACGCGGGCGAGGTGGCCGAGCCGTTCGAGACGGTCGATGACGGCCGTCGTCCCGGCGGAGTTGAGGCCGAGCTGCGCGCCGAGCCATCCGGCGGTCGCGTCCGTCTCCGCGCGCTCGGCGTCGAGCAGGCAGATCAGGGCGCGGACGTCGGTGGCGTGCATGCCGTTGCCTGCGGCGAACTCGCCCTGGCGCAAGCCGTATTCGACCGTGACCGCGCGCAGCAGATGAAAGATGCGCAGCTCCGGTGAGTCTGTCATGCGCCGCCCCTTCGCCGTATTATCTCGCTCAGCGAGATTATCGCCGAGCGAGAGGTCTGCGCCATGCCCAAGGCCACCGTCCCCCTTGCGTTCCTCGCCGCCTACGACGCCGAGCTCGCCCGGTGGCCCGCCGGTACGACCACCTCCGAGCGGGTGACGGCGTACGGCACGACGCATCTCCTCAGCCATGGCCCCGTGGGCGCCCCGCCCGTCCTGCTCCTGCCGGGCGGCGGAGCCACCGCCACCGGCTGGCACGCCATGGCCGCCGCGCTCGGCCGGACCCACCGGGTCCACGCGGTCGACCTGATCGGAGAACCGGGCCGTAGCGTCCCGGCGGCCGGCAGGCCCCTCCGTACCGTCGACGACCTCACGGCCTGGCTGGGCGCGCTGCTCGACGGCCTCGGCCTCGACTCCGCCGCCTTCGTCGGCCACTCCTACGGCGCCTGGATCGCCCTCCACCACGCCCTGCGGGCCCCCGGGCGCGTCGACCGGCTGGTCCTCCTCGACCCGACGAACTGCTTCACCGCCTTCAGCCCGCGCTACCTGATCCGCGCCCTGCCCATGCTGCTGCGCCCCACGCCCGCCCGGACCGACGCGTTCCTGCGGTGGGAGACGGGCGGCGGCGCCGAACTCGACCCTGGAGGGCGGCGGTTGCTGACGCTGGCGGCCGACTTCCCGAGCACCCGCCCGGTCACGGGCCCCCGCCCGGCCCCCGCCGACCTTGCCACCCTGAAGCCGCCGACGCTGCTGCTCCTCGCGGAGCGGAGCCGGGCCCACGCCTCAGCCGACGTGGCGGCCCGGGCGCGGGCCACCGCCCCGCACGTGGAGACGGCGACGGTGGCCGGGGCCACGCACCACACGCTGCCGACGGGCGCGCCGAGGGAGACGTACGAGCGCGTGGCGCGCTTCCTGACGACCGCGTGACCTGTCAGCGGGACAGCGCGTCCCGCACCGCCTCATCGCTCCGCCCCACCACGGCCGTACCGTCGTCGGCGGTGATGATCGGCCGCTGGATGAGCTTGGGGTGGGCCGACAGGGCCTCGATCCACCGCTCACGGCTCGCTTCGTCGCGCGCCCAGTCCTTCACGCCGAGCTCCTTCGCGACCGCCTCCTGGGTCCGCGTGATGTCCCACGGTTCGAGGCCGAGCCGCTCCAGGACGTCCTTGATCTCGGCGGGGCTCGGTACGTCCTCCAGGTAGCGCCGCACGGTGTACTCGGCGCCCTCCTCGTCGAGCAGATGCAGCGCGCCACGGCACTTCGAACAGGCGGGATTGATCCAGATCTCCATGGCCCCAACGGTACCCGGCGCGCGCCCGTCCAGTACCCCTCAAACCCGGTCTGAACAGGGGCGATTGTCAGTGGGGGCGCCTAAAATAGGGGGTGAAGGTGAGGGTCCCGGGGAGGGCCCGCACCCCGCATTCGCCAGGAGGTCGCCCATGGCACTCGCCGTGATCCGGACACCGTCCCTCGAACCCTGGAAGCCCCTCCAGAAGCAGCCGCTCCCCGCGGGCCGCCCCCGCGAGTGGTACGTGAGCCACAACCGCCGCCTGAAGGCCATGCGCCTCGCGATCGTCCTGCTCGACGCGGGCGTTCACGACCCGGCGCGGGCGAGCAACGACAAGATACGCACGACGGCGGAACTCATCGGCATCCACCCGCCCTCGGACACCACCTGCCGCATGGTCCGCGCCCTGATCCGCTACGGCCGCTGACCCGAGAGGAACACCGGAGGCCCCGGAGCGCTTGACTGCGCTCCGGGGCCTCCCGCTCACCTCTCGCAGCCGACGCCGTCCCCGTCACGGTCGAGGTGGCGCGCGTAGCCCGGGTCACCACTGCGGATCGGCGCGGCACCGGCGGCCCTCACCGCGTCGCAGTTCTTGTAGTACACGTTGTCCGGCTCGTCCCGCGTGGGCTCAGGAGCGGGGGTCGTGCGCACGGGCTGGGGCTTGGGCTTCGGGGAAACCGTCGGCTTGGGTGTCGGCTTCGGCGACTGCGTGGGACGCAGGACGGTCCCGGTGGCGGCGGGGCACTTCGTACCGGGCGTCACCAGATCAACATTCGGATCTGCAGTCGCCGGCACGAGTCGGGTCCCCGCAGCCGGCCCCTGGAAGCAGACGATCCAGGTCGCGTGGTCCGCGGGCAGGCTGACGTCGGCGTACGCACTGCCCGCCCGCAACTCCCCGTCGATCAGCGCCTCCACGGCGGCCTCGGCCTCCGAGAAGGCATTGCCGACGACGTTCGGCATCACGACATCGGCGCTGGGCGAGGGAGTGGGCGACGGGCTGACGGTCGTCGGCGCGGGCGTCGGGCTCGCCGAAGCCACCGTCTTCGCCTTCGCGTCGTCGTCCTTCTTCTCCGCCGGCGGGTCGCCGAAGAACGGCAGCAGGAACCAGATCCCCGAGAGCGCGGTGGCCAGGATCTTCTTCGGGCCGCTCCACGGACTCAGCCAGGCCAGCGCGATCCCCGCGGGCGGCAGCACGACCAACGCCGCGATGACCAGCGCCGGATGCTGCCACCACCGCCGCCGCACCGGCGGCGGCACCTGGGTCCCGTAAGGGTTCGGGTACGGCTGAGCAGGCTGATTCGGGTACACGGCGGCGCTCCTCGCAGCAGGGCCACTCCGAGGAGCGGCAGCAAAATGCGAGGGAATCGTAAACACCAAGTGAAGATCGCCGCACAGGTGTTGCACAAATTGAGACACACGGCCGAGCACAACGCGGAGGCCCCGCCACTCTCCGGGGAGAGCGACGGGGCCTCGTGCAGCGGTGTGCCGCGTCCGGCTTAGAGGTCGAAGTAGAGCTCGAACTCGTGCGGGTGCGGGCGGAGCTGGATCGGGGCGATTTCGTTCGTGCGCTTGTAGTCGATCCAGGTCTCGATCAGGTCGGAGGTGAAGACACCGCCGGCCTGCAGGTACTCGTTGTCCGCCTCCAGGGCGTCGAGGACCGCCGGGAGCGAGGTCGGGACCTGCTGGACGTTCGCGTGCTCCTCGGGAGCCAGCTCGTACAGGTCCTTGTCGATCGGCTCGGCCGGCTCGATCTTGTTCTTGACGCCGTCGAGGCCCGCGAGCAGCAGCGCCGAGAAGGCGAGGTACGGGTTCGAGGACGGGTCCGGCGCGCGGAACTCGACGCGCTTGGCCTTCGGGTTCGAGCCCGTGATCGGGATGCGCATGGCGGCGGAGCGGTTGCGCTGCGAGTACACCATGTTGACCGGGGCCTCGAAGCCCGGTACCAGGCGGTGGTACGAGTTCACCGTCGGGTTGGTGAAGGCGAGCAGCGACGGGGCGTGCTTGAGGATGCCGCCGATGTAGTAGCGGGCGGTGTCCGAGAGGCCCGCGTAGCCCGTCTCGTCGTAGAACAGCGGGTCGCCGTTGGCCCAGAGCGACTGGTGGACGTGCATGCCCGAGCCGTTGTCGCCGAAGATCGGCTTCGGCATGAAGGTCGCGGTCTTGCCGTTGCGCCAGGCGACGTTCTTCACGATGTACTTGAAGAGCATCAGGTCGTCGGCCGCGGCCAGCAGCGTGTTGAACTTGTAGTTGATCTCCGCCTGGCCGGCCGTGCCGACCTCGTGGTGCTGGCGCTCGACCTGGAGGCCGACGTTCTCCAGCTCCAGGGAGATCTCCGCGCGCAGGTCGGCGAAGTGGTCGACCGGCGGGGCCGGGAAGTAGCCGCCCTTGTAGCGGACCTTGTAGCCGCGGTTGTCCTCGACCGCACCGGTGTTCCAGGCGCCGGCCTCGGAGTCGATGTGGTAGAAGCCCTCGTTGGCCGTGGTGTTGAAGCGCACGGAGTCGAAGACGTAGAACTCGGCCTCGGGGCCGAAGTACGCGGTGTCGGCGATGCCGGTGGAGGCGAGGTACGCCTCGGCCTTCTTCGCGATGTTGCGCGGGTCACGGCTGTACTGCTCGCCCGTGATCGGGTCGTGGATGAAGAAGTTGATGTTCAGCGTCTTGTCGCGGCGGAACGGGTCCAGGCGGGCCGTCGACAGGTCGGCGCGCAGAGCCATGTCGGACTCGTGGATGGCCTGGAAGCCGCGGATCGACGAGCCGTCGAAGGCCAGCTCGTCGGACGGGTCGAACGCCGTCGCCGGGATCGTGAAGTGCTGCATCACTCCCGGAAGGTCACAGAAACGGACGTCGACCATCTTGACGTCATTGTCCTTGATGAACTTCTTGGCCTCGTCGGCGTTCTGGAACATCCAACTCCTCCTACTCCCGGCCCGGGGAGGGGCGGGGTTGCAAGCTCGTTTCGTGCGGCCAGTGCGGTGGCACACGCTGGACCCGACCATAGGCAGGGGGGATTTCTCAAGCGTGACCCATTTGTTTCGCCCAAGTTAACCGGCCCGGGTGTCGCTCCGCTCCTCGGCGCTCCTCGGCCACCCGGGCCGAAGTGATCAAAAACGGGCACAGTACCGTGGACGCGTGGACAACAGGGAAGCACTCGGATCATGGCTGTCCGGCCCCCGCGCGGCGGCCGAGAACGCAGGCGTCGACTTCGGTTACCGCGGTCAGCAGCTCGGGCTCCCCGAGGAGGGGCCCGGTTCGATCGCCCGTCCCGGCCGCCGGATCGGCGCCCTCGCCGTCGACTGGGCCCTCTGCATGGTGATCGCATACGGCCTCGTCACGGACGGCTACAGCCAGGCGACCGGCAACTGGGCGCTCCTCATCCTGCTCGTCCTGAGCGTCCTCACGGTCGGCACCATCGGCTCCACCCCGGGCAAGCGGATCTTCGGTCTCCGGGTCGCCTCGGTGACCGGCGGCCGGCTCGGCATCCTGCGCGTCCTCCTCCGCAGCGTCCTCGTCTGCCTCGCCATCCCGGCCCTCATCTGGGACCGCGACGGCCGCGGCCTCCACGACCGTCTCTCCGGCGCCGTCCAGGTTCGGATCTGACCCCGTAGGACCAGGCATACGAAGAAGGGGCACCCCGGAGGTCCGGGGTGCCCCTTCTTCGTCACGGACTTCTCAGAGGGTCAGCGCATCTTTCCGCCGCGCGGCATCCGCATGCCCTTCGGCATCGGACCCTTCGGCAGCGGCATGTTGCTCATCAGGTCGCCCATCGCCCGCAGCCGGTCGTTGGCCGCCGTCACCTGCGGGCCCGAGAGGACACGCGGGAGCTTCAGCATGGTCGTACGGACCTTCTTGAGGGGCACCTGACCCTCGCCGTTGCCCACGATGATGTCGGTGACCGGGACGTCCACGACGATCCGGGCCATCTTCTTCTTCTCGGCCGCGAGCAGCGGCTTCAGCCGGTTCGGGTTGCCCTCGGCCACCAGCACGATGCCCGCCCGGCCGACCGCGCGGTGCACGACGTCCTGGCTCTTGTTCATCGCGATCGCCGGGGTCGTGGTCCAGCCGCGCCCGACGTTCTGCAGCACCGCCGCGGCAGCGCCCGGCTGGCCCTCCATCTGGCCGAAGGCCGCGCGCTCGGCACGTCGTCCGAAGATGATCGCCATCGCGAGCAGCGCCAGGATGAAGCCCAGAATGCCCAGGTAGACCGGGTGACCGATCAGGAAGCCGATCGCGAGGAGGACACCGAGTACGACGATGCCCACGCCCGCGACGACAAGCCCGACCTTAGGGTCGGCCTTTCGGGTCATCTTGTACGTGAGGGCGATCTGCTTCAGTCGCCCCTGGTTCGCAGCGTCACCGCTGCCCGTGTTTGCCTTCCTCGCCATGTCCTGAAGTTTACGTGGCCCGGGAAGCGCGGCCAGCCACGGCCTCCATCACATCCTGGGCCTCGACCCTGTCCTTCGCGCGGCGGCGGTCCTCCAGGACCGACGTCCAGGCGTTGCGGCGGGCGGTCCGCTGGCCGCCGGCGAGCAGCAGCGCCTCGACGGCCTTCAGGGCGTCGGTGACGGACGGGATGGCGGTGGCACGGACATGTGTCGCGGCCTGCATGACGGGGTCCTCCCTCAAGCATGGATGAGATGAGGTGGGGGGTGGAGCGGAGTGTGGCGTCCCGCTGTGGCGGTGAGTGAAGCCAGGCTCACAGATTGGTGTTACCAGTGCGTGACCCGGCGGTCAAACACTGATGAAACGTTGATGGGGCCATCTGTACGCCTCCGGAAACGCTGACGCGGCCCGTACGAGCCCCTGAGCTGGGGGGTCGTACGGACCGCGGCGATTCCGGCCACTACCTGCCGGTAACTACTTGTGCGCGAATTCACACACGCTGCACGGTGGCGGGGATCAGACCGCCTGGGTCGCGTTGTCGACCTCGCCGCGCTTCTCGATCGCCTGCTGGTACAGCCGGCCCGCGCGGTACGAGGAGCGCACCAGCGGACCCGACATCACACCGGAGAAGCCGATCTCGTCGGCCTCCTCCTTCAGCTCCACGAACTCCTGCGGCTTCACCCAGCGCTCCACGGGGTGGTGCCGGACCGTGGGGCGCAGGTACTGCGTGATCGTGATCAGCTCGCAGCCGGCCGCGTGCAGCTGCTGGAGCGCCTCGCTGATCTCCTCGCGGGTCTCGCCCATGCCGAGGATCAGGTTCGACTTCGTGACCAGACCGTAGTCACGGGCCTGGGTGATGACGTCCAGCGAGCGCTCGTAGCGGAAGCCGGGGCGGATCCGCTTGAAGATCCGCGGCACCGTCTCGACGTTGTGCGCGAAGACCTCGGGGCGCGAGGCGAAGACCTCGGCGAGGAGCTCCGGCACCGCGTTGAAGTCGGGGGCGAGCAGCTCGACCTTCGTACGGCCGTCGGCGCGGGCCGCCGTCTGCTCGTGGATCTGGCGCACGGTCTCCGCGTACAGCCAGGCGCCGCCGTCCTCCAGGTCGTCGCGCGCGACGCCGGTGATGGTGGCGTAGTTCAGGTCCATCGTGACGACCGACTCGCCGACGCGGCGGGGCTCGTCACGGTCGAGGGCCTCGGGCTTGCCCGTGTCGATCTGGCAGAAGTCGCAGCGCCTCGTGCACTGGTCGCCACCGATGAGGAAGGTGGCCTCGCGGTCCTCCCAGCACTCGAAGATGTTGGGACAGCCCGCCTCCTGGCAGACCGTGTGCAGGCCCTCCTTCTTCACGAGGCCCTGCATCTTCGTGTACTCGGGTCCCATCTTCGCCCGGGTCTTGATCCACTCGGGCTTGCGCTCGATGGGGGTCTGGGCGTTACGGACCTCCAGGCGCAGCATCTTGCGTCCGTCGGGTGCGACTGCGGACACGACCGGCTCCCTGTAGCTTCGATTCTTCGGCGCACACCAGGGTACGCCCGTTGTTCATGCGGTTTTGTTTACGCTTGGCCAACCTGTGGCCAGGGCCCGTCATTCCCCAGGGCCCCGAGGGGTCCCTAGGCGGAGACGGCCGCGGGCGCGGGCTCGCGCTCGGGGACCTCGCGGGCCTTCAGCTCCGCGTTCTCCAGCACCTCGGCGAGGTGCCGCTCGACCACCGGCAGGACGTCCTCGATGGTGATGTCCCGGCCCAGCTCGTTGGCGAGCGAGGCGACGCCCGCGTCGCGGATGCCGCACGGGATGATCCGGTCGAACCAGGTGTTGTCCGGGTTCACGTTCAGCGCGAAGCCGTGCATGGTGACGCCCTTGGCGACCCGGATGCCGATCGCCGCCAGCTTCCGGTCCTCGCGGCGCTGGCCGGCGTTGGACGGGGCGTACTCGGGACCGTTGAGGCGCGGGTCGAACTCCTCGTCGGTCAGCCGGGGGTCGAAGTCCAGGGAGAGCCCGCCGAGCGCGGGGCGCTGCTCGACCGGGTCGCCCAGCACCCACACTCCGCTGCGGCCCTCGATCCGGGTGGTCTCCAGGCCGAACTCGGCGGCCGTGCGGATCAGCGCCTCCTCCAGGCGGCGGACGTGCGCGACGACGTCCACCGGGCGGGGCAGCTTCATGATCGGGTAGCCGACGAGCTGGCCCGGGCCGTGCCAGGTGATCTTGCCGCCCCGGTCCACGTCCACCACGGGCGTCCCGTCGAGGGGGCGCTCGCTCTCCGCCGTACGCCGGCCGGCCGTGTACACGGGCGGGTGCTCCAGGAGCAGGCACGTGTCCGGGACCTCGTCGGCGAACCGGGCTGCGTGCACCTCGCGCTGCTTGTCCCAGGCCACCTGGTACTCGACGGCGTCCTCGCCGAAGCCCAAGCGGACGAATCGCAGCTCACTCACGGCAATGCCTCCTCCTGGATGCCGTGGCCGGGTTCCGGGGATCGTCCCGGGCCGGTTCGGCACCATGCGTCATTCGCGCCCATGCCACTGTACGGCGGCGCCGCGCGCCCACGGAGGGCCGGTGCGGACGGAGGTCGAAGGGGCGACGGTCCGTGGTCGTACGCCCTCCATCCGGCTACGGAACGTGACGGCGTGTCCCGTCGGGAGAATCGGTTCACCGCTCCGGGCCCGCCCTAGCGTCAGCCGCGCAGCGAACCCTCGGCACGGCACAGAGAGGCCAGACCGTCCATGCGCGTTCCCCCTGTTCCCCCGCCCCGCCGCCCCCGGGCCCGGCGCCTCCTCTCCCTCCTCACCGCGACGCTCCTGACGGCCGGCGTGAGCGCCGCGGCGGCCTACACCCCGAGCGCCGCCGCGGACCCCGCCCGCCCCGAGGCGAGGAAGGCGCCTCGCGCCCTGCAGCCCGTCCGCGTGGAGGGCGCGTGGCGCAGCACCGGGCCGAGCGGTGAGCAGTCGGCCCGCGTGCAGTGCCCGGCCGGCTACTACGCGACGGGTGGCGGCGCCGACACCGACGGCGGCCAGCCCGCGCTCTCCACCTCGATCGCCGTGCCGCAGCAGACCGACACCGCCGACGGCTGGTCCGTCACGGCGCGCAACTACAGCACGCAGGGCGGCATGAGCATCCGCGCCTACGTCGTCTGCGACCAGGCGGCGCACTCCGTACGCCAGACCACGACCTACGGTGTGCCGGGCTCCAGCGTCGGCGACGCGGTGGCGGCCTGTCCCGCGGGAACGACCGCCAGCGGCGGCGGCCACATGGCGATCGGCATCGGCCCCGGCGACCAGTCCGTCTTCCTCGTCCAGGACTCGGGCCCCGTCGGCAACGACCGCTGGCGGGCCGAGGGGTACAACCACGCGCTCGACGAAGGCTTCATCACCGCGCAGGTGATCTGCTCCACCCAGCCGCACGTCGTACGGCTCGGTGAGCCGTACCGCACGCCGCACGACTACATCGGCAGTTCCATCGCGACCTGCTCGCCGGCGACGAACGAAGTGCCCACCGGCGGCGGCCAGTTCGTCGGCATCCAGGTCTATCCGCAGGAGTCCCTGCCGACGCCCTGGGGCTGGAACGTCGCCGCACGGAACACCAGCGGCTCGCCGCAGGACGTCCGCGCCGTGGTGATCTGCCGCCCCCTCGGCTGACCGGCACCGGTCCCGTCGGGTCTCGTCCCGCAGGGTTGCCGCCAGGTGCTCGCCGGCGGCAACCCTCCCTCCCGTTCCTCACACGATCGGATGAATGTGGGGCGAAGGTGGCGGTAAGGGCGGTGAGGGCCGCTAAATTCGCGCCGTTCCAGGAGGGTCCACACGAGGTTCCACCCGGGCCCGGAAGGCAGGAGACCGCACAGCTGATGACGGAACGACCTCCGCAGCGCATCCCGAACCGCCAGCTCGCCGCGCTCATCGCGGAAGCCGGCTTCTCCAACGCGGGCCTGGCCAGACGGGTCGACCAGCTAGGCCTGGAGCACGGGCTCGACCTGCGGTACGACAAGACCTCCGTGACCCGCTGGCTGCGCGGCCAGCAGCCCCGGGGCACCACGCCCGCCCTCATCGCCGAGGTCTTCACCCGCCGCCTCGGTCGCCGTCTCTCCGCCCAGGACCTCGGTCTCGACGCCTGCGCGCCGGTCTACGCGGGCCTGGAGTTCGCCGCCTCGCCCGAGGAGGCGGTCGACATCGTCAGCGGCCTGTGGCGCAAGGACTCCGGCAGCCACGCAGAACTCCGCAAGATCGCGTTCACCCCTGCGGGCCTCGTCGTCCCCAGCCGGGACTGGCTGATCGGCCGCGCCGACGACCGGGTGGCGCGGGGCGAGCCGCCGGCGCCGAACGGCCGGCTAGGCCCGGACGGCCGGCTCGCCCAGGACCCGCGCGTCCCGCCGCAGGGCCGGCTCTCCGTCCCCCGGCAGCGCGGTACGGACCGGGGGCCCGGGCAGCGGGTCTCCAGCGGCGACATCTCCGCCCTGCGCTCGGTCGGAGAGCTGTTCCGCACCCTCGACCACGCGTACGGCGGCGGCCACGCCCGCCAGGCGCTCGTGCGCTACCTGGAGCACGAGGCCGAGCCGATGCTGCGCGGCACGTACGGGGAGTCCGTCGGCCGCCGCCTGTTCGCCGCGGCCGCCGACCTGACGCGCCTGGCCGGCTGGACCTCGTACGACATCGCGGCGCACGGACTCGCCCAGCGGTACTTCGTCCAGGCGCTGCGGCTCGCGCAGGCGGCGGGGGACCGGGCGTACGGCTCCTACGTCCTCATCGCCATGAGCCGGCAGGCCGTCTACCTCGGCCACGGGCGCGAGGCCGTGCAGCTGGCCCGGGTCGCCCAGCAGGGCGTCGGCTCGGCCGCCCCGCCCGTCGTCCAGGCCCTGCTGCACTCCGTCGAGGCGCGCGGGCACAGCGTGCTCGGCGAGGCGCGGGCGTGCGGGGCCGCCCTCGCCCGCGCCGAGCGGGCCCTCGAAGCGGCGAGGCCCGGGGACGACGTGCCGTACTGGGCGCGGCCCTTCGACGAGGCGCAGCTCGCCGACGAGTTCGGCCACTGCCACCGCGACCTCCAGCAGTACCGCGCCGCCGCCCAGCACGCCGAACGCTCCCTCCAGCTCCGCGCCCCCGGCTTCGCCCGCAGCCGGCTGTTCTGCCGCGTGGTCCTCGCCTCCGCCCGCCTCGGCCTCGGCGAACTGGACCAGGCCTGCGCTCTCGGAGCGGAGGCGGCCCAGCAGGCCTCCGAGATGCGCTCGGCGCGCGCCCTGGAGTACGTACGCGACTTCGAGCGCCGCCTGGAGCCGTACCGCGACGCGGCCGCGGTCCGTACCTACCGCGACCGCGTGGCGGCGATCGGCTGAGCCGTACGGTCCTTACGGATTCCTAGGCCGCGACCTCCGCCGGAGCGCCCTGCGGGACCGGGATGCCCAGGTCCGTCAGGAGCGCGTGGGCCGCGCGGTGGGCGGAGGTGAGGGCGCCCTGCGGGGTGGACGTGTCGCGGTGGTCGCCGCAGACGTAGAGACCGGCGAGGAGCCGGACCGGTCGGCGCGGGTCGTGCGGCGGGGGCATCGCCGGGATCGCGTCGGGCGTGTGGTGGAGCGCGAGCAGCTCCCACTCGTCCGTCGACGTCCCGTACAGCGTCGCGAGGTGCTTGCGCACCCGGCGCTCCATGTCGTCGGGCGGGGCGCCCAGGACCGTCGAGGTGACCAGGGCCCGGCCGTCGGGCGCGCGCGAGGGGTCGACGGCGCTCATGACCGCCGAGTGCGCGACCGGGCCGCCCGGGTCGGACTCCAGGAGCAGGACCGGATCGCGCGTGGGCGGCTCGGGGGCCGTGTGGTGCAGGACCGTCACCGCGTGGAAGGCCGGCAGCCGCAGCCCCGGCAGCAGCTCGGCCGCCGTCCGCGCGCCCGTCGCGAGGATCACCGAGCGGCAGCCGAACACCCCGTGCTCCGCCGTCCCGACCCGGTCGATCCCCACCTCCGTGACCCGCACCCCGGTCCGTACCGTGCCCTCCGGGAGCGCCGCCGCGAGCAGTTCGGGCAGCATCCCCGAGCCGCCCTCCGGCACGGACAACCGGCCCCGTGCGAACGCGCGCAGGGCCAGGTCGGCGTAGCGGCTGGACGTGCCCAGGTCGGGGTCGCCGAGCAGGGCCGCGACCAGCGGCCGCAGCACGCTCTGGACCGTACGGGCGGGCAGCCGGGCCGTCAGGGCCTCGCGTGCGGTCCGCTCCTGACGCGTCAGCAGGCGCTGCACGGGGGTCGTCGCGAGCCGTGCCAGGGACGCGCCGAGGCGCGCCTGGTCCAGCGAGGCCGCCGGATTCCGGGGGGCGCTCGCGAGGGCGCGCGCCACCGTGTACGCGCCCCCCACGCGCCAGGCGGCGTGCGGAGACCCCCACCCCCGGCTGTGCGGAGCACGGCGGCGCGGGTGCGGGAACGGTTCGCCGATCCGCACGTACCGGCCGTCGCTGTGCACCATGGCCCCCGGCGCGAACGGCCGCAGCGTCACCCCGGCGAGCCCCCGGGTGCGGAGCAGTTCCGCGTACGACGTCGTCAGGAGCGGCCCCACCCGGTCGAGCCGGAAGCCGTCGACGTCGTCGGTGACCATCCGGCCGCCGACCCGGGGGTCGGCCTCCAGGACCGTGACGCCGAGTCCGGCGCTGGTCAGCCGGTGCGCGGCCGCGAGTCCCGCGATCCCGGCCCCGACTATGACGACGTCCGTGACGACATCCGTGTGGCGTGCGGTACTGAGCACGTGCCCCTCCCCAGGTCGGCGCGGCTTGGTGGGAGGCCTATGCCCCCAACAGGCCCCCGGAATGCCCTCGTTCGCATTCAGGGCATGCCAGCCTCGGACAGTCGCGCCCACCCGCGCCAGCGGCGCGCGCGGGGGTGCACGGAGCACGGGGTCGCACCGCCGGAGTCTGCGTCCCGGTCAGGCCGCCGCGCGGATCGACTCGTCGATCGTCGGGAACGCGAACGAGAAGCCCGACTCCAACAGGCGACTCGGCAGCACCCGCTGACTGCCGATCACGTCGGTCGCGAACTCCCCGAGCGCCAGGCGCAGCGCGGGCGCGGGGACGGCGAAGAGCGTCGGGCGGCGCAGGACCCGGCCCATCGCCGCCGTCACCTCCCGGTTGGTGACCGGCTCCGGGGCCGTCAGGTTCACCGGGCCGGACAGCGACTCGGTGTCGATCATGTGCCGCAGGGCGGCGACCTCGTCGTGCAGCGAGATGAAGCTCCAGTACTGCCGGCCGTCGCCGAGCCGCCCGCCGATCCCGGCGCGGAACACCGGGAAGAGCCGCCCCCACGCGCCGCCCTCGGCCGCCACCACGAGGCCCGTGCGGGCGTAGGCGACCCGGATGCCGGCCTCCTCGGCGGGGGCCGCCGCCGCCTCCCACTCCACGCACACCGAGGGCAGGAAGCCCTCGCCGGCGGGCGCGCTCTCGTCCACGGCGCGCGAGCCCGTGTCGCCGTAGTAGCCCAGCGCCGTGCCGCACACCAGGACCTTCGGCGGCTCGGCGAGGGAGGCGAGGGCCTGCGCGATCGCCCGCGTACCGAGCACCCGGCTGTCGCGGATCTCCTTCTTGTACGCCTCGCTCCAGCGCCGCTCCCCGACGCCCGCGCCCGCCAGATGCACGACCGCGTCGACGCCGACGAGCCCGGCCGCGTCCACGTACAGCCGCGCGGGGTCCCACTCGACCTCGTCGGCGGTCCGGGCGGGACGGCGGACGAGACGGGAGACCTGGTGGCCGTCGGCGCGCAGGGAGCGCACCAGGGCCGAGCCGATGAGTCCGGAGGCGCCGGTGACGGCGATGCGGGAGCGTTCCATGCGCCCATCCTGCCCTTCCGGGCCCGCGCGTGGCACAGTGGCCGCCATGATCACGCCGGAGACGCGCATACGCCGGGCCGTTCCCGCCGACGAGGGCGCCCTCGGGGAACTCGACCGGTCCACCTGGTCGCCGCTGCACGCCGTGCAGCCCGCCCCCGAACCCCCGTACCGCCCGTTCTTCGACGAGCGGCACCAGCCCGAGGACTACCTGGTGGCGGAGGACGGCACCAAGGTGGTTGTCGGGTATCTGCGGCTCGTCCCGGCCACCCCGCTCGCCTGCAACCAGCACGTCCGCCAGATCCAGGGGCTCGCCGTGGCCGACAGCGCGCGCGGCCGGGGCGTGGGCCGTGCGCTGCTGCGCGCCGCGTTCGCGGAGGCCCGGCGCCAGGGGGCCCGGCGGATCACCCTGCGCGTCCTCGGCCACAACGCCCCGGCCCGCGCGCTTTACGAAGCCGAGGGCTTCGCCGTCGAGGGCGTCCTGCCCGGCGAGTTCTTCCTGGACGGCGCGTACGTGGACGACGTCCTGATGGGCCGCTCGCTCACGCCGTAGCGGCTAGGCGCCGGCGGGTGCCAACGGGCCCATCCCGCCCATCAGTTCGCGCAGGCAGCGCACCGCCAGTTCGGCCGGGGCGCCCTTGCCCCTGACCGGGGCGTCCGTCTCGGCCCAGGCCTCCAGGGCCACCCGGATCGCGTCCGTGGCGGCCGCTGCCGCGAGCCGGACCTCCAGCGGGTCCGCGTCGGGGCCCGCGAGCTCGGCCACCACGGCGAGCAGCTTCTCCTCCGACTCCTGGTTGACCCGGTACCAGACCGCCCGCAGCGCCGGGTCCTCGGCCGCCGCCCGCAGCAGCCCGCGCGTCCAGCGCAGCCCCTCGGCGGCCTCCTCGTCGGCCCCCGCGAGCGCCTCGGCGATCGACCGTTCGAGGGCGGCCGGCACGGTCGACCCGGGCTCCGCCGCCGCGAGCGACTCCCGCCAGCGGTCCGCGCCGCCCGCGAGGAGCGGGGCGACGGCGTCCTGCTTGGAGCGGAAGTAGCGGTAGAAGGTGCGCAGCGCGACCCCGGCGCGCAGCGCGATGTCCTCGGCCGTCGTGCCGTCCGGTCCGCGCTCGGTGAAGAGCTCGGCGGCGGCGCGCGCGATGTCGAGCTGGGTGGCCGCCTTGCGGCGCTCGGTCAGGGTGCTCACCGTACGAGAGTACGCCCCACCCCTGCCGACCTTGCATTTCATGCAACTGTGGCAAAACGTGCCACCTAGGCGTACGGTGTGCTCTGCATCAAGACATCAGAGCGTCGAGACATCAGGGCATCGAGAAGCTCGTCATCGAGAGGTCGGACAGGACATGAACCGCTACGAAGGACGCCGCGCACTGGTCACCGGTGGCGGCTCCGGCATCGGCCAGGCCACCGTGCTGCGCATGCTCGCCGAGGGCGGCCGCGTCGTCGCCGCCGACATCAGCGAGGACGGCCTCAAGGACACCGTCGGCAAGGCCGGCGCCGCCGCCGACCGGCTCACCACGGTCGTCGTGAACGTCGCCGACGAGAGCTCCGTGCGCGCGGGCGTCGCCGCCGCCGTCACCGCCCTCGGCGGCCTGGACGTGCTGGTCAACGCGGCCGGAATCCTGCGCTCCGCGCACACCCACGAGACCACCCTGGACTCCTTCGAGCAGGTCGTCCGGATCAACCTGACCGGCACCTTCCTGATGATCCGCGAGGCGATCCCGGCCCTCCTCGAGGGCGACGGCTCCGCCGTCGTGAACTTCTCCTCCACCTCGGCGCAGTTCGCCCACCCGTACATGGCCGCCTACGCGGCCAGCAAGGGCGGCATCCAGTCCATGACCCACGCGCTCGCCGCCGAGTACGCCAAGCAGGGCATCCGCTTCACCGCCGTCCAGCCCGGCTCCATCTCCTCCGGCATGACCGACGGCACCGGAGCCAGCCGGCAGAGCGTCGGCCCCGGCCTCCCCGAGGACGCCGACCTCTCCCTCTTCATGAAGCTCGCCCCCGCCCTCGGCCAGGGCTTCGCCGGTCCGGAGACCGTCGCCGGCGTCGTCGCGATGCTCGCGAGCGAGGACGGCAGGTTCATCACCGGCACCGAGGTCCGCATCGACGGCGGCACGCACTTCTGAGGCGCCAAGGACCGGTACGGACCCGGTGGGGGTCCCCCCAGGGCGAAGCCCTAGGGGGAGGGACGGCCCCCGGGCCCGTACCTCTTACGCCGGATCCTCAGCCCGCCAGGGCGCCGAACCGTTCCCACAGCCGCGGGTAGCGCGCCGAGAGCGCCGCGTCGTCCGCCAGGTCGAAGGCCACGCCCTCCGGCTCCGCCGGCTGCGGCGGGATCCCGAGGTCGGGCGCCTCGATTCCGGTGAGCTGCTCGTACGCCTCGTCGGCGGCGAAGCCCAGCTCCTCGCCGTCCCCGTCGATCTCCTCGTCGAAGTCGTCGAGCAGCTCGGCGAGGGCGTCCGGATCGTGCACCGCGCCCTCGAAGACCTCCCGGCCCTGGCCGATCAGCCAGCAGCGGAAGTAGTCGAAGGCGTCGTCGCCCGCGCCGTCGAGCAGCACCGCCGCCGCGCCCCACAGATCCCAGCGGTACGCGCGGTTGTAGCGGGCCTCGAAATGGCGGGCGAAGTCGAGCACGGAGTCGGGGTCGAGCTGCAGCAGCCGCTCGACGAGCAGGTCGGCGTGTTCCTCGGGATCGCCCTCGGCGGCCTCTCGGGTCGAGTCGATGATCTCCCAGAACTCCGTTTCGTCCATCACGGCATCCAGCATCGACCGTGGGGGAGGGCGGCGCACCCGGAAACAGCCAAAATCAAATCGGACAGGAGATGTCGTACTTTCCTGTCACGCTCCTTCCATGGAGACCGAAACGAAGCCGCTGAGCGGCAGGATCGCACTGGTCGCGGGCGCCACACGGGGCGCGGGACGGGCCATCGCCGTACAGCTGGGCGCCGCCGGCGCCACCGTGTACGTGACCGGGCGGACCACCCGGGAGAGGGTCAGCGAGGTCGGCCGTGCGACGGAGACGATCGAGGAGACGGCCGAGCTGGTGACGGCGGCCGGCGGCGAGGGCGTCGCGGTGCCGACCGACCACCTGGAGATCGACCAGGTCGAGGCGCTGATCGCGCGCATCGACGCGGAGCGGGGCCGGCTCGACGTCCTCGTCAACGACGTGTGGGGCGGGGAGCACCTGCTCAAGTTCGGCCTGAAGATCTGGGAGACGGATCTGACCGACGGACTGCGGATGATGGAGCTCGGCGTGCGGACGCACGCGATCACCTCCCGCCTCGCGCTTCCGCTGCTGATCCGCCACCCGGGCGGACTCGTCGTCGAGATGACCGACGGCACCGCCGAATGGAACACGCGGTTCCGGGAAAACTTCTTCTACGACCTCACCAAGAACGCCCCGATCCGGATGGCCTTCGCGCTCGCCCACGACCTGAAGGACGTCGGCGCCACCGCGGTCTGCCTCACGCCCGGCTGGCTGCGCTCCGAGCAGATGCTGGCGGCCTTCGGCGTGAGGGAGGAGAACTGGCGGGACGCCATCGAGAAGATCCCCGGCTTCGAGATCGCCGAGTCCCCGACCTACGTCGGCCGCGCCGTCGCCGCCCTCGCCGCCGACCCCGACCGGGACCGCTGGACCGGCCAGTCGCTCTCCAGCGGCCAGCTGGCCAAGGTGTACGGCTTCACGGACGCGGACGGCTCCCAGCCGGACGCCTGGGGCTACATGCTCGCCGGCGAGTCGGGCGGAAAGCCGGACGTGGCCGACTACCGGTGACGGCCGACTATCGGTAAAGCGCCGACAGGCCCTCCGCCGCCGCCACGAAGCGGGCCCGGAGCGACTCCGGGCCAAGGACCTCCACCTCCGCGCCGAGCGCGAGCAGCTGGCTGAAGGCGACCTCCTCGTTCTCCACGAGGAGGGTCGCCGTCGTCCGGCCCGCCCGGTCCTTCGTACCGCCCGCCAGGGCCTCCTCGGCGGCCGCGCGGTCCGTCACGTACGGCAGGCGGCGCGCGCCCGCCTCCGAAAGCCGCAGCACGACCTCGGCGCGCAGGATCGAGCGGGCGAACTCCGCCGCGCGCTCCGCCCAGAACGCGGACAGGTCGAACTCCTCGTCCCGTACGAACCGTTCCTCCGTGAGCGCGACCGCCGTGAAGCGGTCCACCCGGTACGTACGAAGGGCCGTACCCGCACGCGCGCACAGGTACCAGACGCCCGCCTTCAGCACGAGGCCGTACGGAGCGAGGTCACGGTCCACCTCGCCGTCCCCGCGGCGGTAGCGGGCGGAGAGCATCCGGTCGTCCCAGACCGCCTCCGCGATCGGCGGCAGCAGGTCCGGCGTATCCGGCTCCTGGTACCAGCCGGGAGCGTCGAGCAGGAAGCGCTGAGCCGCCGACTCCGGGGCGTCGCGCAACGAGGGCACCAGCGCCGCCGACACCTTCAGCCGGGCCGCCGAGGCCGCGTCCTCAAGGCCCATGTCCCGCAGCGCGCCCGGCAGTCCGGACAGGAACAACGCCTCGGCCTCACCGCGCGCGAGACCCGTGAGCCGTGTGCGGTACCCGCCGATCAGCCGGTACCCACCCGCCCTGCCCCGGTCCGCATACACCGGAACCCCCGCCTCCGAGAGGGCGAGGGCATCGCGCGTGATGGTCCTTTCGGACACCTCCAGCTCCTCCGCCAGCTCGGCCGCCGTCATCGAGGGCCGGGACTGGAGGAGCAGCACCATCTTGATAAGCCGGGCGGCACGCATGAATCCATCATGCGTGCCGCCACTGACAAGCCGGGGGCAGACCCCGAGGCCCTTACAGGCCGTAGCGCTCGCGCGCCTCCTTCACGGCCGAGGCCGGGACCTCGCCGCGCCGGGCGAGCTGGGCCAGGGCCGCGACGACGATCGACTGCGCGTCGACACCGAAGTGGCGGCGGGCCGCGTCACGGGTGTCGGACAGGCCGAAGCCGTCCGCACCGAGCGAGGACCAGTCCTGCTCGACCCACTGCGCGATCTGGTCCGGGACCTGGCGCATGTAGTCGGAGACGGCCAGGACCGGGGAGTCCACGCCCTCCAGCGCCTTGCGGATGTACGGCACCTGCTCCTCGCCGCGCAGCAGCGCCGCGTCGGCCTCGAGCGCGTCGCGCCGCAGCTCCGTCCAGGAGGTCGCGGACCACACGTCGGCGCCCACGCCCCACTCGGCGGCGAGCAGCTTCTGCGCCTCCAGGGCCCAGTGGATGGCCGTACCGGAGGAGAGCAGCTGGATCCGGGCGGCGTTCGCCGGGAGGTCCAGGCCGGCCGACTCCGCCGTGTTGAAGCGGTACAGGCCCTTGACGATGCCCTCGTCGACGCCGGCCGGCTTGGCCGGCTGCGGCATCGGCTCGTTGTAGACCGTGAGGTAGTAGAAGACGTTCTGGTCCTCGCCCTCGGCGGCCTCGCCGTACATCCGGCGCAGACCCTCCTTGACGATCGCCGCGACCTCGTAGGCGAACGCGGGGTCGTACGTCAGGGCGGCCGGGTTCGTCGCCGCGATGACGGGGGAGTGCCCGTCGGCGTGCTGGAGACCCTCACCGGTCAGCGTCGTACGACCGGCGGTGGCGCCGACGAGGAAGCCGCGGCCGAGCTGGTCGCCGAGCTGCCACATCTGGTCGGCGGTGCGCTGCCAGCCGAACATCGAGTAGAAGATGTAGAACGGGATCATCGCCTCACCGTGCGTGGAGTACGCGGTGGACGCGGCGATGAAGTCGGCCATCGAACCGGCCTCGGTGATCCCCTCGTTGAGGATCTGGCCGTTGACGGCCTCCTTGTAGTACATCAGCTGGTCGCGGTCGACCGGCTCGTACGTCTGGCCCTTCGGCGAGTAGATGCCGAGCGACGGGAACAGCGACTCCATACCGAAGGTGCGGGCCTCGTCAGGGACGATCGGGACCCAGCGCTTGCCGGTCTCCTTGTCGCGGACCAGGTCCTTCACCAGCCGGACGAAGGCCATCGTCGTCGCGACCGACTGCGAGCCGGAGCCCTTGTCGAAGGCGGCGAAGGTCTTCTCGGCCGGGGCCGGCAGCGGGGCGAGCGGCTGCACGCGGCGGGCCGGGGCCGGGCCGCCGAGCGCCGCGCGGCGCTCCTGGAGGTAGCGGACCTCGGCGGAGTCGGCGCCGGGGTGGCCGTAGGGGACCACGCCGTCGACGAACTGCGCGTCGGAGATCGGCAGATCGAGCAGGTCACGCATGGCCTTGAACTCGTCCGTGCTGAGCTTCTTCATCTGGTGGTTCGCGTTCTTCGACGCGAAGCCCTCACCGAGGGTGAAGCCCTTGACGGTCTGCGCCAGGATGACGGTCGGCGCGCCCTTGAACTCCACGGCGGCCTTGTACGCGGCGTACACCTTGCGGGGCTCGTGGCCACCGCGGGAGAGGTGGAAGCACTCCAGGATCTTGTCGTCGCTCAGCAGCTGCCCCATCGCGACGAGCGCGGGGTCGGAGCCGAAGAAGTCCTGGCGGATGTAGGCGGCGTCGCGGGTCTGGTACGTCTGGACCTGCGCGTCCGGGACCTCGCGGAGGCGGCGGACGAGGGCGCCGTTGGTGTCGAGCGCGAAGAGCTCGTCCCAGGCGTTGCCCCACAGCGACTTCACGACGTTCCAGCCGGCGCCGCGGAACTGGGCCTCCAGCTCCTGCACGATCTTGAAGTTGGCGCGGACCGGGCCGTCGAGGCGCTGCAGGTTGCAGTTGATGACGAAGGTCAGGTTGTCCAGACCCTCGCGGGCGGCGAGTGCGAGGGCCGCCGTCGACTCGGGCTCGTCCATCTCGCCGTCGCCGAGGAACGCCCACACGTGCGAGGACGAGACGTCCTTGATGCCGCGGTTGGTGAGGTACCTGTTGAAACGCGCCTGGTAGATGGCGGAGAGCGGGCCCAGACCCATGGAGACGGTCGGGAACTCCCACAGCCAGGGCAGGCGGCGCGGGTGCGGGTAGGAGGGCAGACCGTCGCCGCCGGACTCCTGCCGGAAGTTGTCGAGGTGCGCCTCGGTGAGGCGGCCGTCGAGGAAGGCGCGGGCGTAGATGCCGGGGGAGGCGTGGCCCTGGATGTAGAGCTGGTCGCCGGAGCCGGCGGCGTCGCCGGACTCCTTGCCCTTGAAGAAGTGGTTGAAGCCGGTCTCGTAGAGCCAGGCCGCGGAGGCGAAGGTGGCGATGTGGCCGCCGACGCCGTGCTTGGCGCCGCGGGTCACCATGGCGGCCGCGTTCCAGCGGTTCCAGGCGGTGATCCTGCGTTCCATCTCCTCGTCGCCGCCCGCATCGCTGATGGAAGGCTCGGCTGCGGTGGGGATGGTGTTGACGTAGTCCGTCTCCAGCAGCTTGGGCAGGGCGAGACCCGCGCCCTCGGCGTGCTGGAGCGTGCGGCGCATCAGGTAGGCGGCCCGGTGAGGGCCGGCGGCCTTGGTGACGGCGTCCAGGGAGGCCGCCCACTCGGCGGTCTCCTCGGTGTCACGGTCCGGGAGCTGGTCGAGCTCGCTCGGAATCTTGCCTACGGGATCGGTCATGATCGCCGCCTTCCGGACAGATGGGGGTGGAGAAGGGGTGCCTTGTCTGGCAGGACAGGGCGAAGGGCCGGGTAGCGGCCCGCCGAAGACTGTAAGCCGCCGATCGATGATCGATCAAAGTGTTGAAGGGAAAAACTTCCCTGGAACCCAAAAGTCGGCACAGGGTGCCGCGAAATCGGGCACCCGGTGCCTTGTTTTCGCAGGTGGGGGAGCGGATGAGGGGTGCGTCGCACGAATGAGCGGTCTGTGGGTGGGGCGGCTTCGAAGGCTCTCTGCACGCGGCCCCGGGCGGCGCGGAGCTGCCGCCTGGGGGTCGGGGGCGGAGCCCCCGGAAGCAGCACTCCCCACCCCCGCCCCCGGCAGGGTTTCGGGAAGGGGTGGGGTGGGGGAGGTCCGGGGCTGCGCCCCGCGGAGCGTTACGCCCGCGGGGCGCAGCCCAGGACGTGGGCCTTCACCAGGGCGCCGATGTTCGGGTCGGCCCGGCGGAAGGCCTCCACCAGGTCCTGGTGCTCCTCCGCGTACGACTTCTGGACCGTGCCCAGCCAGCGGATCGAAAGCGCCGTGAAGACCTCGATGCCCAGGCCCTCCCACGTGTGCAGCAGCACGCTGTTCCCGGCCGCCTTCACCAGCTCGCGGTGGAAGCCCACCGTGTGCCGCACCTGCGCCGTCCCGTCGGCCGCCCGGTCCGCCTCGTACAGGGCCGCCACGTGCGGCTCCAGGGCCGAGCAGTCGGCCGCCAGCCGGTTCGCCGCCAGCTCCGCCGCGATCTGCTCCAGGCCCGCCCTGACCGGGTAGCTCTCCTCCAGGTCGGCCGCCGTCAGATTCCGTACCCGTACACCCTTGTTGGGGGAGGACTCGATCAGCCGCAGTGACTCCAGCTCACGCAGCGCCTCGCGGACCGGGGTCTGGCTGACCTCCAGCTCGGTGGCGATCCGGCGCTCCACGATCCGCTCACCCGGCTTCCAGCGCCCGCTGACGATGCCCTCCACGATGTGCTCGCGGATCTGTTCGCGCAGCGAGTGGACGACGGGGACGCTCATGAAGCCCCTCCTTAAGGGACGCGTTGACACTCAAGACAATACGGCGGCGCCCCCGTCCGGAAACACTTCCGGGCGGGGGCGCCGCAGGTGAGGCTTGTTACGTTGCCAAGCACGAGGCCAGGCACGTGCCCTTAGAGACCGAGGTCGACCTCGAACTCGCCGGCCTCCAGGATCGCCTTGACGGCCGTCAGGTAACGGGCCGCGTCGGCGCCGTCCACCAGACGGTGGTCGTAGGAGAGCGTCAGGTACGTCATGTCGCGGACGCCGATGACGGTGCCCTCGGCGGTCTCGATGACGGCCGGACGCTTGACCGTGGCACCGATGCCCAGGATGG
Organism: Streptomyces sp. NPDC026092; assembly: GCF_040638605.1. Taxonomy (NCBI): domain Bacteria; kingdom Bacillati; phylum Actinomycetota; class Actinomycetes; order Kitasatosporales; family Streptomycetaceae; genus Streptomyces; species Streptomyces sp. NPDC026092. The sequence continues at coordinate 107,290 of NZ_JBEZYN010000016.1, read as the reverse complement.
CGACCTGGTTCGGCGGCACGATGATCGTGTCGAACAGCGCACCGCGCGAACCGGTGTTGCTGATGGTGAAGGTCGCACCGGCCAGCTCGTCCGGGGTGATCTTGTTGCCGCGGACCTTGCCGGCCAGCTCGGCCGTGGCCTTGGAGATACCGGCGATGTTCAGGTCGCCCGCACCCTTGATGACCGGCGTCATCAGACCCTTCTCGGAGTCCACGGCGATGCCGATGTTCTCCGAGTCGAAGTACGTGATGGTGCCTTCGTCCTCGTTGATCCGGGCGTTGATGACCGGGTGGGCCTTCAGCGCCTGGGCCGCCGCCTTCACGAAGAACGGCATCGGGGACAGCTTGACGCCCTCACGGGCGGCGAACGCGTCCTTGGCACGGGCGCGCAGCTTCATCAGCTTGGTGATGTCGACCTCGACGACCGAGGACAGCTGGGCCTGGCCGTGCAGCGCCTTCATCATGTTGTCGCCGATGACCTTGCGCATGCGGGTCATCTTGACGGTCTGACCGCGCAGCGGGGAGACCTCGAGGGCCGGGGCGGCCTTCGGCGCGGCGGCGGCCGGAGCGGCGGCGACGGGGGCCGGGGCGGCCTTCTTGGCCTCGGCGGCCGCGAGGACGTCCTGCTTACGGATACGGCCGCCGACGCCGGTGCCCTTGACGGACGCCAGGTCGATGCCGTTCTCGGAGGCCAGCTTGCGGACCAGCGGCGTCACGTAGGCGCCGTCGTCCACCGGCTGAGCGGCGGGGGCCGGAGCGACCGGAGCCGGGGCGGCCACCGGGGCGGCGGGCGCGACCGGGGCCGGAGCGGCGACCGGGGCGGCCGGAGCGACCGGGGCGGGAGCCGGGGCCGGGGCGGCCGGAGCGACCGGGGCCGGGGCGGCGGCGGCCGGAGCCGGGGCGGCCGGAGCCGGGGCGGCGGCCGGGGCGGCACCCGCGGCGCCGATGACGGCCAGCTTGGCGCCGACCTCGGCGGTCTCGTCCTCGGCGACGACGATCTCCAGGAGGACACCCGAAGCCGGGGCCGGGATCTCGGTGTCGACCTTGTCCGTGGAGACCTCGAGCAGCGGCTCGTCGGCCTCGACGGTCTCGCCGACCGACTTCAGCCAGCGGGTCACGGTGCCCTCGGTGACGGACTCGCCGAGCGCCGGCAGGACGACGTCCGTACCGGTGGCGCCACCGGCGGGGGCGGCGGCCGGAGCGGCGGCGGGGGCCTCGGCCACGGGGGCCTCGGCCACGGGGGCCGGGGCGGCCGGGGCGGCGGGGGCCTCGGCAGCGGCGGCGGCCGGGGCCGGCGCGGCGGCCGGAGCGCCGGAGCCGTCGTCGATGATGGCGAGCTCGGCGCCGACCTCGACGGTCTCGTCCTCGGCCACCTTGATGGAGGCCAGGATGCCCGACGCGGGCGCCGGGATCTCGGTGTCGACCTTGTCGGTCGAGACCTCGAGCAGCGGCTCGTCGGCCTCGACACGCTCACCCTCGGCCTTGAGCCAGCGGGTGACGGTGCCCTCGGTGACGCTCTCGCCGAGCGCCGGCAGGGTTACGGAAACCGACATGGTTTCAGTTGCTCCTAACGAATTGCGGGAAGTGGTCGTCGCGCCCGTTGATGACGTGAGCGTCAGTCGTGGGAGTGCAGAGGCTTGCCGGCCAGCGCCAGGTGCGCCTCGCCGAGAGCCTCGTTCTGCGTCGGGTGGGCGTGGATCAGCTGCGCGACCTCGGCCGGCAGCGCCTCCCAGTTGTAGATCAGCTGCGCTTCGCCGACCTGCTCGCCCATGCGGTCACCGACCATGTGGACGCCGACCACGGCACCGTCCTTGACCTGGACGAGCTTGATCTCGCCCGCGGTCTTCAGGATCTTGCTCTTGCCGTTGCCCGCGAGGTTGTACTTGAGGGCGACGACCTTGTCCGCGCCGTAGATCTCCTTGGCCTTGGCCTCGGTGATGCCGACGGAGGCGACCTCGGGGTGGCAGTACGTCACCCGGGGCACGCCGTCGTAGTCGATCGGAACGGTCTTCAGACCGGCAAGCCGCTCCGCGACGAGGATGCCCTCGGCGAAGCCGACGTGCGCGAGCTGGAGCGTCGGGACGAGGTCGCCGACCGCCGAGATCGTCGGCACGTTCGTACGCATGTACTCGTCGACCAGGACGTAGCCGCGGTCCATCGCGACGCCCGGCTCCTCGTAGCCGAGACCGGCCGAGACCGGGCCGCGGCCGATGGCGACGAGCAGGACCTCGGCCTCGAAGGTCTTGCCGTCGGCCAGGGTGACCTTGACACCGTTCTCGGTGTACTCGGCGGACTGGAAGAACGTGCCGAGGTTGAACTTGATGCCGCGCTTGCGGAACGCGCGCTCAAGAAGCTTGGAGCTGTTCTCGTCCTCGACCGGGACCAGGTGCTTCAGGCCCTCGATGACCGTCACGTCGGTGCCGAAGGACTTCCACGCCGAGGCGAACTCGACGCCGATGACACCGCCGCCGAGGATGATCGCCGACTCCGGGACACGGTCCAGGGTCAGGGCGTGGTCGGAGGAGATGATCCGGTTGCCGTCGATCTCCAGGCCGGGGAGCGACTTCGGTACGGAACCGGTGGCGAGGAGGACGTGACGACCCTCGACGCGACGGCCGTCCACGTCGACGGAGGTCGGGGAGGAGAGCCGGCCGTGGCCCTCGATGTACGTCACCTTGCGGGAGGCGACGAGACCCTGCAGACCCTTGTACAGGCCCGAGATCACGTCGTCCTTGTACTTGTGCACGGCCTTGATGTCGATGCCCTCGAAGGTGGCCTTGACACCGAACTGCTCCGCCTCGCGCGCCTGGTCGGCGACCTCGCCGGCGTGGAGCAGGGCCTTCGTGGGGATGCAGCCGTTGTGCAGGCAGGTGCCGCCGAGCTTGTTCTTCTCGATCAGTGCGACGTCCAGGCCCAGCTGCGCTCCGCGCAGCGCCGCGGCGTAACCGCCGCTACCGCCGCCGAGGATCACTAGGTCGAAAACGGTGCTGGCGTCGTTCGCCACGTCACGTCCTCCATGCATGTGCGCTCGTCGCCGGTCTCCTGTGACCGGGCGGCGGCTGGTGTCCGGCCGCTTTTATGTCGGCCCTGTGGTGGGGGCCCTGTCCTGCCGAGAACCCATCTTCGCACTTGTTGCCGGAAGGCGGGACGCGGGGCCGGTGTGTGAGACCGGCCGATCGCCCGTACGGACAGGTAACCGGGCCGTACGAACGTACGGATTTCGTCGAGGGTGAACACGCGCGGCCCCGGGACCGGGGTCCGGGGGCCGCGCTCCGTGTCACCGGACGGGTCAGAGCTCGCCGTCGGCGGTCTTCTCCGCCAGCTTCACCAGCGTGCGGACCGAGGAGCCGGTGCCGCCCTTCGGGGTGTAGCCGTACGGGGCGCCCTCGTGGAAGGCCGGGCCGGCGATGTCGAGGTGGGCCCAGGTGATGCCCTCGCCGACGAACTCCTTCAGGAAGAGACCGGCGACCAGGCCGCCGCCCATCCGCTCGCCCATGTTGGCGATGTCGGCGGTCGGGGAGTCCATGCCCTTGCGCAGGTCGGCGGGGAGCGGCATCGGCCAGGAGGCCTCGCCGACCTCCTCGGCGGTCTCGTGGATCGCCGTGCGGTAGTCGTCGTCGTTGGCCATGATCCCGAAGGTGCGGTTGCCGAGGGCGAGCACCATCGCGCCGGTCAGGGTCGCCACGTCGACGATCGCGTCCGGGTTCTCCTCCGAGGCGCGGGTCAGCGCGTCGGCCAGGACAAGACGGCCCTCGGCGTCGGTGTTGAGGACCTCGACGGTCTTGCCGCTGTACATCCGCAGCACGTCGCCGGGGCGGGTGGCGTTGCCGGACGGCATGTTCTCGGCGAGCGCCAGCCAGCCGGTGACGTTGACGGCCAGACCGATCCGGGCGGCGGCGACGACGGCGGCGAACACGGCGGCCGCGCCGCTCATGTCGCACTTCATCGTCTCGTTGTGACCGGCCGGCTTCAGGGAGATGCCGCCCGAGTCGTAGGTGATGCCCTTGCCGACCAGGGCGAGGGTCTTCTCCGCCTTCGGGTGCGTGTACGCGACCCGGACCAGGCGCGGGCCGCGGACGGCGCCCTTGCCGACGCCGAGGATGCCGCCGTAGCCGCCCTTGTCGAGCGCCTTCTCGTCGAGCACCTGGACCTTGAGGCCGTGCTCCTTGCCGGCGGCGGTCACGATGGCGGCGAAGGTCTCGGGGTAGAGGTCGTTCGGCGGCATGTTGATCAGGTCGCGGGCGCGGTTGATCTCCTCGGACAGCGCCTGCGCGCGCTCCGCGGCGGCCTTGAAGGCCTTGTCGCGGGGCTTGCCACCGAGCAGGGCGACCTCGCCGAGCGGCTTCTTGGCGTCCTTGGACTCCTGGTACGCGGTGTACGCGTACGCGCCGAGCAGCGCGCCCTCGGCGATCGCCTCGGCGTCCTCGGTGGAGGCGACGGGCAGCGCGAAGGCGGCCTTCTTGGCGCCGTGCAGGGTGCGGGCGGCGGTACCGGCGGCGCGGCGGAGCGTCTCGGCGCGGTACGACGCGCCGTCCTCGGGCACGGAGCCCAGACCGACGGCGAGCACGACGGGGGTCTTCAGACCCGCGGGGGAGGGCAGCTTGGTCGCCTCACCCTCGGCACCCGCAGCGCCCAGGGTCTCCAGGACGGCGGCCAGCTTCCCGTCGAACGCCTTGTCCACGGCCTCGGCGCCGGGCGCGACGACCAGGCCCTTGCCGGACTTGGCGACACCGACGACAAGAGCGTCCGCGCGCAGCGTCGCGGCGCCGGCTGTGCTGAGAGTGAGAGCAGTCACGGTGGTGAAATCTCGCTTCCATTGAGTTCTGTGGCGGTCGAGGGATGGGCCGACCATGCCCGCCGCATCGTATTTCGGCCCGGAGAGCGCCGAGAACGAGCCTACGCTCGCTCTTCGTGTTCGCTCACGGCGACGGTGATTCACTCATCCGTGGTGTCTCTTTCACGTTTACCCCTCAGAGTCGGTGAGCTCGTCCACACTCGCCTCATTCGCGCAAGGGCAGCACACGCTCCTTTGCATCATCCGCATCATCTCCACAGGTCCTCCGCGTCCGGCGGGCCTGTCGAGGGGGGACACCACACGATGGACTCTGCCGGATCCCGCATGCCCAGAACTTCCCCCAAGGCCTTCGGCCTGGGGGGTGCCCCCAGGACCGCCGCGATGGTCGCCGCCGCGCTCCTCGCGACCGTCGTTCCCTCGGCCGGGGCGAGCGCCGCCGCGCCGCCCGTGCCTCGGGTCGACCTCACCGTGCTCGTCGTGGACGACGGCGGCAGCGCCGTGCAGGCGATCGTCGCCGAGCTGCGCTCCACCGGCGTCCCGTACCGCCGGGTCGATCTGGCCGATTCCGGTCGCCCGGTCATCAACGCCGCCTTCCTCAGCGACACGGTGTCGGGGCGCCCCCGGGCCAAGTACCAGGGCGTCGTGCTGCCGCACGAGTCGGCGTTCGGGCCCGACTCCGCCGAGCAGGCCGCGCTCGCGGCATACGAGACGACCTTCAAGATCCCGCAGGTCGACGCGTACACCTGGTCCCACCCCGGCGTCGGCCTCGACTACACCAACGAGGGCGGCTACTCCGGCTCCCTCGACGGGGCCACCGCCGACCTCACGGCCGCCGGCAAGGCCGGGCCCTTCCGGTACCTCGACGGGGCGGTGACCTTCGAGGACAACGACGCCGCCATCACCGAGAGCTACGGCTACGCGGGCCGCCCGCGCGCGGGCTTCACCAGCCTCCTCGACGTGCCCGTGTCCGGCGGCGGACGGGCCAGCCTGATCGGCGAGTACGCCCACGACGGGCGCCGCGAACTCGTCGTCACCTTCGCCTACAACCAGTACCAGCGGCAGTTCCGGGTCCTCGCGCGCGGCATCGTCGAGTGGCTCACCGAGGGCGTCCACCTGGGCCAGAGCCGCAACTACTTCTCCGTCCAAGTCGACGACGTCTTCGCCCCCGACGCCCGCTGGGACACCGCGCGCAACTGCACCCCGGGCGACTTCGACTGCCCCGGCGGCGACGGCGAGGCCGGCGAGAACCCGGTCCGGATGACCGCCGCCGACGCCACGTACGCCGCCGCCTGGCAGAAGACCGCCGGCTTCACGCTCGACATGGTCTACAACGGCGGCCAGGGCGAGCAGTGGAAGACCGAGCACGCCGGCGCCGACCCGCTCGCCGCCAAGCTGATCGCCGACCGCGCCCAGTACCGCTGGATCAACCACACCTACACGCACCCCTTCCTCGGCTGCGTCCAGGACACCAGCACCGTCCCCTGGCAGTGCGCGAAGACCGCGGCCGGTGCCACCCAGTGGACCAGCCGGAGCACCATCGCCGCGCAGATCCGCGACAACCACAACTGGGCCGTCGCCAAGGGCATCTCCGTCGACCGCACCGAACTCGTCACCGGCGAGCACTCCGGCCTGAAGACCTCGCCGCAGCAGCCCGTCGACAACCCGAACCTGGCCGGCGCGCTCGCCGACAACGGCGTGAAGTGGATCGCCAGCGACAACTCCCGCGAGCCCCAGCAGCGGGCGGTCGGCGCAGCGAAGACCGTCCCGCGCCACCCGATGAACGTGTACTACAACGTGGGCACCGCCGCCGAGATGGCCGACGAGTACAACTGGATCTACACCTCGCGAGCCGACGGCGGCAGCGGGATCTGCGAGTCCAACCCGGCCTCCACCTGCCTGCCCGCCCCGCTCGACACCGCCACCGGGTACGCCGCCCACATCGTCCCGCAGGAGGCCCGCACGGCCCTCTCGCACGTGGTCGCCAACGACCCGCGCCCGCACTACGTCCACCAGTCCAACCTGGCCGAGGACCGCATCCTCTACCCCGTCCTCGACCGGGTCCTCGCCGACTACCGGGCCCTGTACGCCGACAACGCACCGCTGGTGAACCCCCGTCAGCGCGACGTCGGCACCGAGCTCGACCGCCGCGCCGCCTGGGACCGTGCGCTCGCGGCCGGCCAGGTCACCGCGTACCGCATCGGCACCGCCGTCACCGTCAAGGCGCCCTCCGGAGTGACCGCCCCGGTCACCGTCCCCGAGGGGACGCGCAAGCAACTCCTGCTCGGCACGGCGGTGTTCGGCACGGCCTACGCGGGAGCGCGCTCGGCCTGGACCGCCCCCGAGGCGCTCCAGTCCACGACCACGCTCAAGCTCCCGACGGCCTGACGACGACCGTACGACCGTACGAACCGACCACCGTACGTTCTGGGGGGAAACGCACATGCCGAGCCGTGGCCGTCACGTCACCATGCTCACCGAAGGCACCTATCCGCACGTGCACGGGGGAGTCAGCACCTGGTGCGACCAGCTCGTGCGGGGCATGCCCGAGGTCGACTTCGAGATCCTCGCCCTCACCGGCAACGGCCGCGAACCCGTGACCTGGGAGCTGCCGTCGAACATCTCCCGTCACACCGCCTTCCCGCTCTGGGGCTCCGCCCCGGAGCGGGGGCGGGCCCCACGGGGCCGTGAGCGACGCCGCTTCACCGACACCTACGAGCGCTTCCTGCTCTCCATCCTCGACCCCGACGCCGGCTGCGACTTCGGCGAGGGCCTCTACGCCCTCGCCGCGCTCGCCCGGCGCGGCGGACTGACCGCCGCGCTGCGCTCCGAAGGCGCGCTGCGCTCCCTGATGTGGATCTGGACCATGCCGCATCTGCCGACCGCGGCCGCCCGGCCCACGGTCCACGACGCGCTCACCGCGACCGACCTACTCGAACACGCGCTGCGCCCGCTCGCCGCCCGGATATCCGACGGCAGCGTCGCGCACGCGGTCTCCAGCGGCCTCGCGACGCTGCCGGCGCTCGCCGCCCAGCACTTCGAAGGGGTGTCCTTCCTGCTCACCGAACACGGCATCTATCTCCGCGAGCGCTACCTCGGCTACCGCACCGAGGCCCAGCGCTGGCCCGTCAAGGCCCTGATGCTCGGCTTCTACCGCGAGCTCAACACCCTCGGCTACCGCAAGGCCGACCTGATCACCCCCTGCAACCAGTACAACCGGCGCTGGGAGGAGCGCGGTGGCGCGCCCACCGCCCGGATCCGGACCGTCTACAACGGCGTCGACCCGCACGCGTTCCCCTACGCGGGGCCCGAGCCGGAGGTCCCCACCCTCAGCTGGTGCGGACGTGTCGACCCGATCAAGGATCTGGAGACGCTGATCAGGGCGTACGCGATCTCCCGCGCCGAACTCCCGGAGCTGCGGCTGCGGTTGTTCGGCCCGGTCCCGGCGGGCAACGAGGACTACCGCACCGGCCTGGAGAAGCTCGCCGCCGAGCTGGGTGTGACCGACGGGATCACCTTCGAGGGCCGGGTCTCCGACGTGGCCGGCGCGTACGCGGCCGGGAGCGTGGTGATGCTCTCCTCGATCAGCGAGGGGTTCCCGTTCTCGCTGATCGAGGCGATGTCCTGCGGTCGGGCCACGGTCTCCACCGATGTCGGCGGGGTACGGGAGGCCGTCGGCGACACCGGGATCGTCGTCCCGCCCCGCGAGCCCGCCGTGATGGCCGCGGCCGTCACGGAGCTGCTGCGGGACGGGGAGCGCAGGGCCGAACTGGGGCGCAGGGCCCGGCAGCGGGTCGTCGACCGGTTCACCCTGCACCGCTCGGTGGACGGCTTCCGCCGGATCTACCTGGAACTGGCCGGCGAGCCGCCCGTGCCCGCCGCGCCGGAGGCCCCGGAGGACTGGACCGTGCTGCTCACCGACCCCTGGCGGCCGGAACTCGTCGGCGGGGGGTCCCTGTCATGAGCGGTTCCCTCTGGCTGAAGAACGGCACGATGCGGGACACCCTGCCGGTGATCCCGCGCCAGCGGGTGGCGGGGGCGGGGACCCTCGCCGCCGACCCCGTCGACGAACTGGCGGACCGGCTGGCCGGGTTGGCGGCGGTCGCGGTGCATCCGGACGAGATCGCCGCGATCCTGGAGTCCGACGGCATGACGGACGACCACATCCGGCTCACCTACGGCCGCGCCGACTCCTTCGCCCTCGCCGAGGACCTCTACGCGCGCGTGGAGCGGCGCCACCCCGAGCCGGAGGCCCCGCCCGCGGGGCCGTGGCACCACGGCCTCGGCGGCTGTCTGCTGCGGGGCGTCGTCTTCGCCCTGCCCGGGCTCGCGTACGTCCTGGGGGCCCCGCTGTTCGGCGGTGCGGGAACGGTTCCCCTGCTCGCGGGCGCGGTGGCGGGCTGGGTCTGGAACCAGGCGCTGTCGCACCGCGCGTACACCTGGCTCGGGCTCGGCGACCGGGACTCCGCCGTGCGCAGCCTGCGCGTCGGCGCCCCGGCGGGCGCGCTTGTCGGCTCGGCGGTCGCCCTCGCGGTGGCAGGGCCAGGCGAGTGGCCGGTCGTCGTGTTCGCCGCGGGCCAGTCGCTCTACCTGGCGGCCGCGACCGTCCTCCTCGTCCTCGGCCGCGAACGCGCCCTGCTCTGCGCCCTCGCCCCGCTGGCGGGCGCGGTCCCGGCGTTCCGGTACGACGTCCCGGACGCCCTCAGGGCCGGCCTCCCGGCCCTCTCCCTGGTGGCGGCGATCACCTTCGCTGCCCTGGTGCTGCGGGGCGGGGGCGTACGGAGCCCCGCCCCCCGCCGCCCCCGCTCGGGCCCGCCGCTCCTCGCCTCCGTCCCGTACGGGCTCTTCGGGCTCGGGACCGGGCTGCTCGTGCTGTACGCGGGCGGTGACGACGCGCTCGTCACCGGGGCGGGGCCCGTGCTCGCGCTGACGCTCTCCATGGGGCCCGCCGAATGGCTCCTGCACCGGTTCCGGCGCCTGAGCGTCGCCGGGCTGCGGACCCTGACGAGTGCGCGCGAGTTCCGGCGGGCGGCTGCGGGGGCCCTCGCGCAATGCCTCGGCGCGTACCTCGCCGTGCTCCTCGCCCTGGCCGTCGTGGGCGTCCTGCTGTGGCCCGGAGCCCCCGGGCCCGACGGTGCCGGGCTGTTGGGGCTGCTGCTCGTGGGGGTGGTGCTCTGGCTCGGGCTGCTGCTCCAGGCCTTCGGCGCGGTGCGTGGCGCGGCCGCCGTGTGCACGCTCGCGGCGGCGGCCCAGACCCTCGCCCCGTCCTCGGGGCCGCTGGTCGCGGGGGCGGCGGCCGCCGCCATGGCCGTCCTGACCTGCGCCCTGCTCGTCCGACCGACCGCCCACCGTGTCTGAGGAAGGCTCGTGAACGCCCCCAGCCCCACCCTTCTCGTGCCCTTCTACGAGCACCCGGCCGACCGCCCCGACGCCTGGGAGGCCGTGGTCGAGGCGGCGCCGTCGCTGTACGGCGTCGTCCTCAACCCGGCGAACGGCCCGGGTACGGCCCCCGACCCCGCGTTCGCCGCCCTCGCGGCCCGGCTCCGCACCGCGGGCGTCCGCGTCCTCGGCTACACCGACACCGCGTACGGGCGCCGCCCGCACGGCGAGGTCGTCGCCGAGCTGCTGCGCCACCGCGACTGGTACGGAGCCGACGGCGCCTTCCTCGACCAGGTGCCGACCGCGCCCGAGGCGCTCGGCCATGTGCGCCGCATCGGCGTCGCCGCCCGCGCCGCCGGGGCCCGCACCCTGGTCCTCAACCACGGCGCCCACCCCGGCCCCGGTTACGCCGAACTCGCCGACCTGCTGGTCACCTTCGAGGGCCCCTGGGACTCCTACCGGGGCCTCGACCTGCCGGTCGCCGACCACTACTGCCACCTGGTCTACGCGGCCCCCCGCGACGCCCTCCCGACCACCCGGGTCCACTGCGCGGTCCCGGGCACCGGCGCCCACCCCTGGGGCACGCTCCCGCACGGCCTGGAACGGAGCCTTTAGCCTTTCGAGGCCCTAGAGTCCCAGCGTCAGCGCCACGAGCACCGCCGTGGCCGCCGTCTCCTCGACCGCGCCGAAGACATCGCCCGTCACCCCGCCGAACCGGCGGACGCAGCGGCGCAGCAGCAGGGCCGCCGCCGCGAGGCCCACGCCCGCCGCGAGGACGTGGCGCAGGGCGTCGTACGGGGAGAACAGCGCGGCCGTCGCGGCGCACGCCGCCAGGACGGCCGCCGTGACCAGGGCCGCGGCGCGGACCGGGACGGTGCCGGCGACCATCGCGCCCAGGCCCTCGGGGCGGGCCGCCGGGATGCCCTCGCGGGAGGCGTGGGTCAGGGCGAGGCGGGCGACGGTCGCGGCGAGGGCGGCGCCGACGGTGCCGTACGCCCAGCCCTCCTCGTACAGCCGGTACAGCGCGGCGACCTGGGCGAGCAGGACGAAGACGAGCGTGATCACGCCGAACGGGCCGATGTCCGACTGCTTCATGATCCGCAGCGCGTCCTCGGCGGGCTTCGCGCTGCCGAGCCCGTCCGCCGTGTCCGCGAGCCCGTCCAGGTGGAGGCCGCGGGTCATCAGCGCGGGGACGGCGGTCGTGGCGACCGCCGCCAGCAGCGGTCCCGAACCGAGCAGCAGGAGCACCCCGCCGAGCGCGGCCGCGAAGAGGCCGAGGACGAGGCCCGCGAGCGGTGCCCAGAGCATGCCGGCGCGCGCCGCGTCCCGGTCCCAGCGGGTGATGCGGGCGGGCAGCACGGTGAGGGTGCCGAAAGCGAAACGCAGGCCGTCCATCCGGGCAGGGTAAGGCAGAGCCTGACACGGTAAATTGCGCATCAGGCACAAATCGGAAGCAGGTGGCATGGGTCACTGGTTCTACCGCAACTTCGTCGAGCCGGGGAAGCTCCCGCTGCTCATCGCCCTTGCCTCCTTCATGATCACCTTCCTGGTCACGCGCACCATCGTGCGGATGATCCGGGCGGGGAAGGGGCCGTTCGGCAATGTGCAGTCCGCCGGCGGACTGCACATCCACCACGTCGTGCCAGGCGTCGTCCTCACCGTCATCGGCGGCTTCGGCGCGGTCGCCAGCGGCCGGGAAGGGGTCACGCCCTGCGTCTTCGCGGCGGTCTTCGGGATCGGCGCGGGGCTCGTCCTGGACGAGTTCGCGCTGATCCTGCACCTCGACGACGTCTACTGGAGCGACCAGGGTCGCCAGAGCGTCGAGATGGTCGTGTTCACCGCCGCCCTGGGCATGCTGGTCCTCGGCGGCTTCTCGCCGCTGGGGGTCAACGAACTGACCCCGGACGAACGGCAGAACCGGGGCACCTTCGTCCTGACGCTGCTCGTCAACTTCCTGTTCGTCCTGATCGCCCTCGTCAAGGGGAAGTTCCGGATCGCCGTCATCGGGACGCTGGTGCCCTTCGTCGCGATCGTCGGCTCCCTCCGGCTGGCCAGGCCCGGCTCCTGGTGGTCCCGCCGCTTCTACCGCCGGCGCCCCCGCGCCCGCGCCAAGTCCCGGCTGCGCACCTACCGGCACGACCGGCGCTGGGACAAGGTGCGACGGCGCGCTCAGGATGTGATCGGCGGCTTCCAGGAACGGGTGCCGGGACGGACCCCCGGCTCGGGGTCGTCCCCGCCCTCGGACCCCGGCGGCGGGGAGTGATGGCGCTCGTACCAGGCGACGACCGCGATCAGCGCGAGCACGCCGAGGATCGCCGCTAGGTGCTCCTTGCCCGCGAGGTTGGGCTTGATCAGCACCTCCACCACCATCGCGAGGACCACGAGCCCCGCGGTCCACCGGGCGCGGTAGCGCCAGCAGACGTACACCGCGAGGCCGACCACCGCCGCCGACGGGCCGGTGTCCACGACCCGCGCGTCGGAGGCGGGCAGCCCCAGCGGGTTGTCCGGACCGAGCGCGATGCCCACGCGCGCGTACAGCGTCCCGGCCAGCGTGGCGAGATAGGCGATGGCGAGCGTCCGCCACCGCCCCAGACAGATCTCGGCGATGCCGAAGACCAGCAGGATCTGCGCGAGGGCACCCCAGACCGGCAGATCGAGGGCGGGGACGAAGAGGGAGAGCGGGGTACGCAGCAGCGAGAGCCAGACCGGGTCCTCGGCGCGCACCGAGCCGATGTTCTGGACCGGCTGGTAGCCCCAGTCCTGGTTCTGGACCAGCTGGAAGAGGCCGGTGAGGCAGACGGCCGCCAGCGTCATCGGTATCGCTCGCCACCTCCTGGTGACGAGCGCGGTCCGTACGGTGGCGTACAGCGGCCCCCACTCGCGGCAGGCGAAGCCCTTCAGAGCGGACTTCACCGCCGGCCCTCCAGGTGCTTGCGGTGCAGCCACTTCGGCAGCCCCGGGGCCTCCAGGAAGCCCTCGGCGCGGCCGGCGGCGAGGCCGATGCGGAGCAGGTCGGCGCTCTTCTCGAAGAGCATGAAGCGGGGCTCCCAGATCGGTCGGTACTTGGCGTTGGCGCGGTACAGCGACTCGATCTGCCACCAGCGCGAGAAGAAGCTGAGCAGCGAACGCCACATCCTCAGCACAGGCCCCGCACCGAGCTTCGAGCCACGTTCGAAGACGGACCGGAACATGGCGAAGTTGAGCGAGACCTGGGTGATCCCGATCTCCTTGGCGCGCTGGAGGAGTTCGATGACCATGAACTCCATCAGGCCGTTCTCGGAGTCCCGGTCGCGGCGCATCAGGTCCAGGGAGAGCCCCTTCGGCCCCCAGGGCACGAAGGAGAGCACCGCCCGCAGGTCGCCGTCCTCGTCGGAGCACTCCAGCATCACGCACCGCCCGTCGCGCGGGTCGCCGAGCCGGCCGAGCGCCATGGAGAAGCCGCGCTCGGTGGCGCCGTCGCGCCAGTCGTCGGCCTTGCGGAGCAGCGCGTCCATCTCGTCGGCGGGGATGTCCTCGTGGCGCCGGATCCGTACCTCGTACCCGGCCCGCCTGACCCGGTTGAAGGCCTGCCGGACGGTTCGCATGGCCCGGCCGTCGAGGGTGAACTCGTCGGTCTCCACGATCGCCTCGTCGCCCAGCTCAAGGGCGTCCAGGCCGTGCCGGGCGTAGATGGTGCCGGCCTCCTCGCTCGCGCCCATGACGGCCGGGATCCAGCCGTGCTCGCGGGCCTCGGCGAGCCACGGCTCGATCGCGCCGGGCCAGGCCTCGGGGTCGCCGATCGGGTCGCCCGAGGCGAGCGAGACCCCGCCGACGACCCGGTAGGCGACGGCGGCCTTCGCGCTGGGGGACCACACCACGCTCTTCTCGCGGCGCAGCGCGAAGTAGCCGAGCGAGTCGCGGTCGCCGTTCTTGTCGAGGAGGGCCCGCAGCTTCTCCTCGTCGTCGTCGGTGAGCGGGTCGACGGCCCGCCGGGAGCGGAACGCGGCGTAGAGCACGGCGATGATCAGCAGCGTGGAGAGCACGTTGATGACGACGTTGACCCAGCCGGGGGTGGCGATCCCGTCGAAGGCCGAGTCGTCGGCGGCCAGGGTGATCAGCCGCATCACGCCGTACCGCCAGCGCTCCAGGAAGGTGGAGGTGCCGGTGGAGGTGTTGGTGACGGTGACGAGCACGGCGGCGAGCAGCGAGGTGACGAGCAGGCCGCCGACCGCCACGACGGCGGCCAGCCAGGGGTTGGAGCGGTCGCCCTTCGCGTAGAACTCCTTGCGGCCGAGGATCAGCGCGAGGACGAACGCGGCGGTGAGGACGAGCGAGATCCAGTTCTGGGCGTGCTGCCGGATCTCCGGGAAGAACATCGCGAAGGCGAAGAGCAGCAGGAAGAGCCCGCTGAGGACGATGTTGAGGATCCACGCGGCGCGCTTGCGGCGGCGCATGGTGATCGCCAGGAAGAGCGTGAAGACGCCCGAGGCGAAGCCCGCCGTCAGCATGTACGGAGTGAAGTAGTTGTCCGTGTTGTGCCGACGGAGGTCCTGGCCGAGGGAGACCCACACGGCGCTCAGGAAATTGATGAACGTGACGGCGCGCAGGTACCAGACGGCGAACGCGGCGCTGCGCCGCGAACGGGCCGTGCCCCTGGGCGTTCCTTCGGTGGACAAACGGACCTCTCCCATGAAAAGCGATCATATGGGGCATCGCTCGTCATGGCGGGGCGCCGGAAGCGGCCGCCCGTGTGTGGCGAAGTCGCTTCCGGCGCCCTGATCCGTCTAGTTCTCCCCGTCCGGCGAGTCCGCCGTGCTGTCCGAGGTGTCTTCCGGAGTGGTCGGCTCCGGCTTCTCGGGCAGCTCCGCCGCCAGTGCGGCGGCGGCCTGGACGAGGGGAAGAGCGAGCAGAGCCCCGGTTCCCTCGCCCACAGTGACGCCGTGGTCGAGCAGCGGGTTGAGTGCCATCCGGTCCAGCGCCTTCGCCTGCGCCGGCTCACCGCTCACCTGACCCGCCAGCCACCAGTCCGGCGCCCGGAACGCCGCCCGCTGCGCCACCAGCGCACAGGCCGCGCCCACCACGCCGTCCAGGATCACCGGCATCCGGCGCACCGCGCTCTGCAGCAGGAAGCCCGTCATCGCCGCCAGGTCCGCCCCGCCGACCGCGCCGAGCAGCGCCAACTGGTCGCCCAGGACCGGCCGCGCGCGCCGCAGCGAGTCCCGGACCGCCGCGCACTTGCGCATCCACGCCAGGTCGTCGATGCCCGCGCCGCCCCGGCCGGTGACCACCGAGGCGTCCGTCCCGCACAGGGCCGCGATCAGCGTCGACGCGGGCGTCGTACCGCCCACGCTCAGATCGCCGAGCACCACCAGATCCGTACCGGAGTCGGCCTCCTCGTCCGCGATCGCCACCCCGAGCCGGATCGCCGCCTCGGTCTCCTCGGCGCTCATCGCGTCCTCGATGTCGATCCGGCCGCTGCCGCGCCGCACCCGGTGCCGGACCACCTCGGCGGGCAGCAGCTCCGGCTCGCAGTCCAGACCGGCGTCCACCACCCGTACCGGAACGCCCGCGCTGCGCGCGAGGACCGCGAGCGGGCTCGCCCCGTCGAGCACCGAGCGGACCAGCTCGTACGCCGTGCCGGCCGGGCGGCCCGACACCCCGAGCGAGGCCACCCCGTGGTCGCCCGCGAAGAGCACCGCCTTCGGCTGCTCGATCGCCCGCACCTTGACCGAACCCTGCGCCGCCGAGAGCCACTCGCCGAGCTCGTCGAGCCGGCCGAGCGCGCCGGGCGGAACGATCAGCCGCTCCCGGCGTTCCTCGGCGTCACGCCGCACCCCGCCGTCGGGGCGCTCGATCAGATCGGAGAAGTCGTCCAGGTTCAAGGCTCGTCCTCGTGACGTCGACGTCGGCTGTGGCCAAGCTGTGGCCAATGGGTGATCGAACCCTACCCGCGCAGCACCAGCGCCTGCCCCGAGACGACCAGGAGGACCTGCTCGCACTCGTCCCCGAAGGCCGCGTTCAGCCGCCCCAGCTCGTCCCGGAACCGCCGCCCGGCCGCGCTGGCGGGAACGACCCCCGAGCCCACCTCGTTGGTCACGGTGACGACCGTGCGGGACGTGGCGCGCACCGCCGCCACCAGCTCCTCGACCCGCCTGCGCAGCGCCTCCTGGCCCCCGCTCGCCCACCGCTCGTCCTCCCAGGCGCCCACCTGGTCCATGGCGTCCGTCAGCCACAGCGACAGGCAGTCGATCAGCAGCGCGGGCCCCTCGGTCGCAAGCAGCGGGACGAGGTCGCAGGTCTCCTCCGTACGCCAGGAGCCGGGCCGCCGGTCCCGGTGCAGGGCCACCCGCTGCGCCCACTCCGGGTCCTCCTCCCGGGTCCCGCTCGTCGCCACGTACAGCACCTCGGGGAAGGTCTCCAGGCGCCGCTCGGCCTCCACCGACTTGCCCGACCGCGCGCCGCCGGTCACCAGCGTGCGGCGCGGCACGTCGGGCACGGCGTGGTACTCGCCGACGTACAGCGTCGTGCCGTCCGGGACCGCCCGCGCCCCCGCCGCCGCGAGCCGCCGGTCCAGCTCACGCCCGTTCGGCACGTCGTGGTCGAGGTGGACGGCGATCACGTCGGTGCTCGCCCCGACCGCCCCGGTCGCCCGCAGCCGCGCGAGCGCGTCCGGCCGGCCCGTGACGTCCATGACGACCATGTCGTACGGCGGCCGGTGGTTCTCCGGCAGACCGGCGGGGGAGCCCCCGGGCGGCAGGTAGAGCAGCCGCTCGCCCTCCGCCGAGGTCACCTCGTACCCCGTACCGGGGGAGTCCATCGGCACCGCCCGCACCCGGTGCCCGCTGATGAGCGTCAACTCGCGTCCGTCCGGCACCCTTCCGGCTGCCGGAAGCCCGGCAGGCACCTCCACCGCGGGCCCGTCGTGCGGGTGCGTGAGCAGCACCTGCCGTACGTTGACCAGCGAGTGCCCCGCCCGGGCGGCGGCCAGCGCGGCCCCCGGCGTCAGGTCGAGCAGCAGCGCCTCGTCCACGAGCAGCGCGGTGGCGGCGCGCGCCCGGGGGCCGCGGGAGGTCGCGCAGACGGCGCAGGGGCATTCGGGGCGGGGGAGCCCGAGGGGGGCGCCGGTGCCGAGCAGAGTCAGTTCCACCCAATGATCCTCCCGCGACACCGCGAGGGGTGCGCGCCCGGCTACGCTGCGGGCAGGAAACCGATCATCCGGTGAGCCTCAGGAGGCGGACATGGCATGGACGTGGCGGTTCGAGAAGGCCGACGGCACGGAGACCGCTCCCTCGGTGGAACCGGAGGACTGGACGACCCAGGGCGACGCCGAGTCCTGGATCGGTGAGGTCTGGAAGGACCTCCTGGAGGGCGGCACCGAACAGGCGTCGCTCTTCGAGGACGACACGAAGATCTACACGATGTCCCTCCGCGAGGCGGCGGAGAGCTAGCGGGACACCGGGGACCGCCCCAGGACGTGCTTGACCACGGCCCCGGCCCTCCGGGGCCGTGCGTCGTTCTCAGCCGCCCCGTACCCCGCACAGGTGCAGCAGCGCCGCCACCCTGCGGTACGGCTCCGTCCGCCCCGCGCGGTCCTCGGCGGTCAGCAGACGTTCCAGCTCCTCGGCGGCCGGCAGGCCCACCTCGCCGGGCACGCCGTCGGTGAAGACCCGTACGCCGTACCAGGTGTGCAGCGGCGCCGCGATCCCCGCCAGCGTCGACGTCAGCGCGTCGAGCCGGTCGGCCCGCACCTTCGCGCCGTTGCGGTCGGTGTACGTGTCCGAGTCGAAGCCGGTCAGCGCGTCCGACCAGGCCCCGGCGAGCCCCGGCCGCATGGCGAGGGCGTCGGCGTTCCGTACGACCAGGGAGAGCAGACCGCCGGGCGCCAGCATCCGGGCGAGCCCGGCGAGCAGCGCGTCCGGCTCGTCCGCGTACATCAGCACGCCGTGGCAGAGCACGACGTCGAAGCTGCCCGGCAGGAAGTGGACGCCCGTCTCGCGGCCGTCGCCCTCGATCAGCCGGACCCGCTCACGGATCCCGGCCGGTTCGGTGGCCAGCGCCTCACGCGCCGCCTTGAGCAGCTCGGGATCGGACTCCAGACCGGTCACGGTGTGACCGGCCCTGGCGAGGCGCAGGGCCTGGGTGCCCTGACCCATGCCCGCGTCCAGGATCCGCAGCCGCTGCCCCACCGGGTAGCGGCCGGCTATCTGCTCGTCGAGCTGGCGCGCGACGAGTTCCTGGCGGACGGTCTCGCGCAGCCCGCCGTACCCGCTCGGCCACGGGGAGGAGGCGGCGGCCAGCGGGCCGCTCGCCGTGCCGGACTCGGAGCTGTCCGTGCCGACGTCCGCGCTCAGGGCCGCTCTCCGCGCTTGACCTGCGGCTTCGGCAGTCGCAGTCGGCGCATCTGGAGCGTACGCATGAGGCCGTAGGCCACGGCTCCGCGCTTCGGCTCGTTCGGGAAGCGCTCGCCCAGCTGCTTCTTCAGACGGAGCCAGATGCCGATCGAGTCGATGACGATCATCACGATCACACCGAGCCAGAGCAGCAGCGAGACGTTCTGCAGCACCGGGACGCGGACCATCGACAGCACGAGGATCACCACGGCCATCGGCAGGAAGAACTCCGCGATGGCGAAGCGCGAGTCGACGAAGTCGCGCACGAAGCGGCGGACCGGACCCTTGTCGCGGGCCGGCAGATAGCGCTCGTCACCGCTCGCCAGCGCCTCGCGCTGCCGTGCCAGGTCGGAGCGGCGCGCCTCGCGCTGGCGCTTGGCGGCCTCCTTGCGGTCGGTCGGCACCGTCGCGGCGCGACGGCGCTGGGTCTGCGCCTCACTCCGCTTCGGGGTCGGGCGGCCCTTGGGGGCCTCGGGGTCGCGGGTCTGCTTGGAGAAGTCCACGCTCACCTTGTCGGTGGCGGCCTTCTCTTCCTTGGAACGGCTACGGAACACAAAACCCAGAGTACGTGGTGGGGGGTGTGGACCCCAGTGCGGGCGGGAACGATCTGGTATCGGACCGCGTCTGTGGGGGTACGCACGGACGACACGCACGGTTTCCCCGAGGTCCATCTACTCCCTGGGCCGGAGAGAGCCCGCTCGCAGTCGTCCTTGGGGAGGAGCACATCCGCCCCCGAACAGTGCGGTAATGGAGACAGGGACCGTACTGTGGATCCTGTTGGAGAGCTTGAGCCGAGTCCGTCAGAAGGGGGCGCGCGAAGCCCATGAGCGGTGTCATGAAGCGTATGGGGATGATCTTCCGCGCGAAGGCAAACAAGGCCCTTGACCGGGCCGAGGATCCGCGCGAGACCCTCGATTACTCCTACCAGAAGCAGCTGGAGCTCCTGCAGAAGGTCCGGCGGGGCGTCGCCGACGTGGCGACCTCGCGCAAGCGGCTCGAACTGCAGCTGAACCAGCTCCAGGGACAGTCCTCGAAGCTCGAGGACCAGGGCCGCAAGGCGCTGGCGCTCGGCCGTGAGGACCTGGCCCGTGAGGCGCTCTCCCGGCGCGCCGCCCTGCAGCAGCAGGTGAGCGACCTCGAAGTGCAGCACCAGACGCTGCAGGGCGAGGAGGAGAAGCTCACGCTGGCGGCCCAGCGGCTGCAGGCCAAGGTCGACGCCTTCCGTACGAAGAAGGAGACCATCAAGGCGACCTACACGGCGGCCCAGGCGCAGACCCGGATCGCCGAGTCCTTCTCCGGCATCTCCGAGGAGATGAGCGACGTCGGCGTGGCCATCCAGCGCGCCGAGGACAAGACCGCCCAGCTCCAGGCGCGGGCCGGCGCGATCGACGAGCTGCTCGCCTCGGGCGCGCTCGACGACCAGTCGGGCCTGGCCAAGGACGACATCCAGGCGGAGCTCGACCGGCTCTCCGGCGGCACGGACGTCGAGCTGGAGCTCCAGCGGATGAAGGCGGAGCTGGCCGGAGGGCCTTCGGCCTCGAAGCAGGCCATCGAGGGCGGCAACGGCACGGCCACGCCGCAGGACCAGCAGCAGTCCCAGCCCCGTTTCGACAAGCAGTAGAGCCCGCTGCGACCAGCAGGAACGAGCCCGAAGGAACGCGTCATGATCGTACGGATCATGGGGGAGGGCCAGTGGAAGCTGGCCGACAGCCACTTCGCCGAGCTGAACAAGCTCGACGACGAGCTGCTCGCGGAGATGGAGTCGGGGGACGACGAGGGCTTCCGCCGGACCCTGTCCGCGCTCCTCGACGAGGTCCGCCGGATCGGCGAACCCCTCCCCGACGACGCACTGGAACCCTCCGAGCTGATCCTGCCGGCGCCGGACGCGACCCTCGAAGAGGTCCGCGCGATGCTCTCCGACGACGGCCTCATCCCGGGCTGAGCCGCACTCTCCAACAGATCGGTGCCCCGCCCCTCCCCACCGGAGGAGCGGGGCACCGGCGCGTTCCACCCCGTACCGTTGCTTGTCGTGACCACCCTCGACAGCGGCTTCCCGCGAGGCCGGCAGTGGCTCCGGGCTCACCCCCTCGCCTTCGACGCGGCGCTCGCGCTCGGCGCGCTCATCTGCATGATCACCGCGTCCTTCGCCGACCCCCACGGCAGCCCCAACGGCCCCACCTTCGGCGACCGCACCCCCGACATCGGGAGCGTGGGCCTCATGGTGATCGGCGCCGCCGCCCTGATCCTGCGGCGCCGCGACCCGCTCGCCGTCCTGGCCTTCACCGGCGCGGTCACCCTCGTCGAGCTGATCGTCGACGACCGGCCCGCGCCCGTCGTGATGAGCGCCGTGATCGCGGTCTACACGGTCGCCGCGCGCACCGACCGGCCCACCACCTGGCGCGTCGGCCTCATCACCATGGCCGTGCTCACCGGCGCCTCGATGCTCTTCGGGCCGACGCCCTGGTACGCGCAGGAGAACCTGGGCGTCTTCGCGTGGACCGGCATGGCCGCGGCCGCCGGTGACGCCGTGCGCAGCCGCCGCGCCTTCGTCGACGCCATCCGGGAGAGGGCCGAGCGCGCCGAGCGGACCCGCGAGGAGGAGGCCCGCCGCCGCGTCGCCGAGGAGCGGCTGCGGATCGCCCGCGATCTGCACGACGTCGTCGCCCACCACATCGCCCTGGTCAACGTCCAGGCCGGAGTGGCCGCCCACGTCATGGACAAGCGGCCCGACCAGGCCAAGGAGGCCCTCGGGCACGTCCGGGCCGCCAGCCGCTCCGCCCTCGACGAGCTGCGGGCCACCGTCGGGCTGCTCCGCCAGTCCGGCGACCCCGAGGCCCCCACCGAACCGGCGCCCGGCCTCACCGTCCTCGACGAGCTCCTCACCACCTTCCGCAACGCCGGCCTCCCCGTGGAGCTGGCCTGCGCCGGCGACGACACCGCCCCCCTCAGCCACCGGCCGGGGGGCGCCCCGACGGCGCTCCGGCTGCCGGCGGCCGTGGACCTCGCCGCGTACCGGATCATCCAGGAGGCCCTGACCAATGTGCGCAAGCACGCGGGCCCGGGCGCCAAGGCCGAGGTGAGCGTGATCCGGGTGGGTCGTACGGTCGAGATCACCGTCCTCGACAACGGCGTGCCGCAGCCGACGCCGTCCACCGACACCGGCGGCCACGGGCTGCTCGGCATGCGCGAGCGGGTCACCGCCCTCGGCGGCACGCTGACCGCGGCACCCCGCTACGGCGGCGGCTTCCGGGTCCAGGCGATACTGCCCGCTACGGCCCGTACGGGGGAGGACGCATGACGATCCGGGTACTGCTCGCCGACGACCAGGCGCTGCTCCGCAGCGCCTTCAAGGTGCTCGTGAACTCCGAACCGGACATGGAGGTCGTCGCCGAGGCCGCCGACGGGGCCGAGGCCGTCGCCCTCGCCCGCTCCACCCGGGCCGACGTCGTCCTGATGGACATCCGGATGCCCGGCACGGACGGGCTCGCCGCCACCCGGCTGATCACGGCGGACCCGGAGCTCTCCGACGTACGGATCGTCATGCTGACCACCTTCGAGGTGGACGAGTACGTCGTGCAGTCGCTCCGCGCCGGGGCCTCCGGCTTCCTCGGAAAGGGCGCGGAACCGGACGAACTGCTCAACGCCATCCGGATCGCCGCCGCGGGGGAGGCCCTGCTCTCGCCCGTGGCGACCAAAGGGCTGATCGCCAAGTTCCTCGCCCAGGGCGGCAGTTCGGACCCCGACGACGAGGACGGCGCGCCGGCGTACTCGCAGCGCCTGGCAGCCCTCACCACCCGGGAGCGCGAGGTCCTCGTCCTCGTCGCCGGCGGCCACTCCAACGACGAGATCGCCGAACGCCTGGAGGTCAGCCCCCTCACGGTGAAGACGCACGTCAACCGGACGATGGCCAAGCTCGGGGCCCGCGACCGCGCCCAGCTGGTGGTCACCGCCTACGAGTCGGGGCTGGTACGTCCAAGGGTGGAGTGACGGAGTACCCCGGCGTACTCCAGACGCGGTATGCGCGGCATAAGGAATTGAGCCCCGGGGCCGAGGATCCGTTGCCTCTCATGGCTGATCGTGGATGCGGGCACCCATCACCGCCCGCCTGCCGAGCACGCCACAGAAGAGAGACCCCATGTCCTGGCTGTCAAGATTCAGCCTCGCGCAACGGGCCCTGATCGGGCTGATGTCCATCGTCGCCATCGTCTTCGGGGCGATAGCCATCCCGCAGCTGAAGCAGCAACTGCTGCCCTCGATCGAGCTGCCGATGGTCTCGGTCCTCGCGCCCTACCAGGGCGCGTCCCCCGATGTGGTCGAGAAGCAGGTCGTCGAACCGCTCGAGTCCACGATCAAGGCCGTCGACGGCATCAAGGGCGTCACGTCCACCGCCTCCGAGGGCAACGCCGTCATCATGGCCACCTTCGACTACGGCGACGAGGGCACCAAGCAGCTCGTCGCCGACGTCCAGCAGGCCGTGAACCGCGCGCGCGTCGCGCTGCCCGACGGTGTCGACCCGCAGGTCGTCGCCGGTTCCACCGACGACATCCCGACCGTCGTCCTCGCCGTCACCTCCGACAAGGACCAGCAGGCGCTCGCCGACCAGCTGGAGCGCACCGTCGTCCCCGCCCTGGAGGACATCGACGGCGTCGGCCAGGTCTCCATCGACGGCGTCCAGGACCTCCAGGTCTCCGTCACCCCGAACGACGCCAAGCTCGCGGCGGCCGGCCTGAACACCGGCAAGCTCGCCGAGGCCATCCGCTCCGGCGGCGGCACGGTGCCGGCCGGTTCGTTCTCCGAGGACGGCAAGAGCCGCACGGTCCAGGTCGGCGGCGGCTTCACCTCGCTGCAGCAGCTCCAGGAGCTGCGGATCAAGCCCGAGCAGGGCAAGGCGGTCCGCCTCGCCGACGTGGCCGAGGTGAAGCAGGAGGAGGCCTCCCGGGTCTCCATCACCCGTACCAACGGCAAGCCGAGCCTCGCCGTGATGGCCACCATGGACAACGACGGCAGCGCCGTCGCCATCTCCGACGCCGTCAAGGAGAAGCTGCCCGAGCTCCGCAAGGACCTCGGCGCGGGCGCCGAGCTGACCGTCGTCTCCGACCAGGGCCCCGCGGTCTCCAAGTCGATCTCCGGTCTGACCACGGAGGGCGCGCTCGGTCTCGTCATGGCTGTCCTGGTGATCCTGGTCTTCCTGACCTCGATCCGCTCCACGCTGGTCACCGCGGTCTCGATCCCGCTCTCGGTCGTGCTGGCCCTGATCGTGCTGTGGACCCGTGACCTCTCGCTCAACATGCTGACCCTGGGCGCCCTCACCATCGCCATCGGCCGGGTCGTCGACGACTCGATCGTGGTCCTGGAGAACATCAAGCGGCACCTCGGCTACGGCGAGGAGCGCCAGTCGGCGATCCTCACCGCCGTCCGCGAGGTCGCGGGCGCGGTCACCTCCTCCACGCTCACCACGGTCGCGGTCTTCCTGCCGATCGGTCTGGTCGGCGGCATGGTCGGTGAGCTGTTCGGCTCGTTCAGCCTGACGGTCACCGCCGCCCTGCTCGCCTCGCTCCTCGTCTCGCTCACCGTCGTCCCGGTCCTCTCGTACTGGTTCCTGCGCGCCCCCAAGGGCACGTCGGAGAACCCGGACGAGGCCCGGCGCCTCGCGGAGGAGAAGGAGAACAAGAGCAGGCTGCAGCGCCTGTACGTCCCGGTCCTGCGGTTCGCGACCCGGCGCCGGCTCACCAGCGTGGCGATCGCGATCGTCGTCCTGGTCGGCACCTTCGGCATGGCCCCGCTCCTGAAGACGAACTTCTTCGACCAGGGCGAGCAGGAGGTCATGTCCATCAAGCAGGAGCTGGCCCCCGGCACCAGCCTGGCGGCGGCCGACGCGGCCGCGAAGAAGGTCGAGCAGGTCATCGCCGACACCGACGGCGTGAAGGACTACCAGGTCACCGTCGGCTCCTCCGGCTTCATGGCCGCCTTCGGCGGCGGCACGGGCGCCAACCAGGCCTCGTACCAGCTGACCCTGGAGGACTCGGCCTCGTACGAGAAGACCCGGGACGCGATCGACGCGGCCCTCGGCAAGCTCGACGGCATCGGCGACACCACGATCGCGGCCGGCGACGGCTTCGGCAGCCAGGACCTCAGCGTGGTGGTCAAGGCCTCCGACGCGGACACCCTGAAGAAGGCCTCCGAGGCGGTCAAGGCCGAGGTCGCCAAGCTCGACGACGTCACCGACGTCCAGAGCGACCTCTCCCAGTCCGTGCCGCGGATCTCCGTCAAGGCGAACGCCAAGGCGGCGGAGCTCGGCTTCGACGACACGACCCTCGGCATGGCCGTCGCCCAGGCGGTCCGGGGCACCCCGGCTGGCAAGGCGATCCTCAACGACACCGAGCGGGACATCGTCCTGACCTCGGCGAACCCGGCCACCACCATGGCGAGCCTGAAGGCGCTGCCGTTCGGCCCGGTCAAGCTCGGCGACATCGCCGAGGTCGAGCTCGTCCCCGGCCCGGTCTCCATGACCCGGATCGACGGCTCGCGGGCCGCGACGATCTCGGCCAAGCCGACCGGTGACAACACCGGCGCGGTGAGCACCGAGCTCCAGTCGAAGATCAGCGCGCTCGACCTGCCGGAGGGCGCGACCGCGTCCATCGGCGGTGTCTCCGAGGACCAGTCCGAGGCGTTCCTCAACCTGGGCCTGGCGATGCTCGCGGCCATCGCGATCGTCTTCATGCTCCTGGTCGCGACCTTCAAGTCGCTGATCCAGCCGCTGATCCTGCTGGTGTCCATCCCGTTCGCGGCGACCGGCGCGATCGGTCTGCTCGTGATTACGGGTACGGCGATGGGCGTGCCGGCGATGATCGGCATGCTGATGCTGATCGGCATCGTCGTGACCAACGCGATCGTCCTGATCGACCTGATCAACCAGTACCGCGCCCAGGGCCTGGGCGTCGTCGAGGCGGTCGTCGAGGGCGGCCGGCACCGACTGCGCCCGATCCTGATGACGGCCCTGGCGACGATCTTCGCGCTGCTCCCGATGGCGCTCGGCATCACCGGCGAGGGCGGCTTCATCGCGCAGCCGCTCGCGGTGGTCGTGATCGGCGGTCTGATCACGTCGACGCTGCTGACGCTGCTCCTGGTCCCGACGCTCTACGCGATGGTGGAGCTCCGCAAGGAGCGCCGCGCGAAGAAGAAGGCGGCCAAGAAGGCGAAGAAGGGCAAGAAGGGCGACGGCACCGGCAACCCGGAGCAGCCGGACGTGACCCCCGCGGACGCGACCCTGCTGGACGCGCTGGACGTCTGACGTCCGTACCGGCGCAGGGAGGCCGGTACCGGCCCAGGTACGCCGAAGGGCGCCCCGCGAGATGCGGGGCGCCCTTCGTACGTCGTGTGCCGTGGGGAATCGTTACGGCAGGGCCAGCATCCGCTCGAGCGCCAGCTTCGCGAAGCTCTCGGTCTCCTTGTCGACCTGGATCCGGTTGACCAGCTTGCCCTCGGCGAGCGACTCAAGGGCCCACACCAGGTGCGGCAGGTCGATCCGGTTCATCGTCGAGCAGAAGCAGACCGTCTTGTCGAGGAAGACGACCTCCTTGTCCGGGTGCGCGTTGGCCACGCGGCGGACCAGGTTCAGCTCCGTGCCGATCGCCCACTTCGAGCCGGCCGGGGCCGCCTCCAGGGTCTTGATGATGTACTCCGTCGAGCCGACGTAGTCCGCCGCCGCCACGACCTCGTGCTTGCACTCGGGGTGGACCAGCACGTTGACCCCGGGGATCCGGGCCCGTACGTCCTCGACCGAGTCCAGCGAGAAGCGGCCGTGCACCGAGCAGTGCCCGCGCCACAGGATCATCTTGGCGTTCCGCAGCTCCTCGACGGTCAGGCCGCCGTTCGGCTTGTGCGGGTTGTACAGGACGCAGTCCTCCAGCGTCATGCCCATCTCGCGCACGGCCGTGTTCCGGCCCAGGTGCTGGTCGGGCAGGAAGAGGACCTTCTCGCCCTGCTCGAAGGCCCAGTCGAGGGCCCGCTTGGCGTTGGACGAGGTGCAGATCGTGCCCCCGTGCTTGCCGGTGAAGGCCTTGATGTCGGCCGAGGAGTTCATGTACGAGACGGGCACGACCTGCTCGGCGACGCCGGCCTCGGTCAGCACGTCCCAGCACTCGGCGACCTGCTCGGCGGTGGCCATGTCGGCCATCGAGCAGCCGGCCGCGAGGTCCGGCAGCACGACCTTCTGGTCGTCCGTGGTGAGGATGTCGGCCGACTCGGCCATGAAGTGCACACCGCAGAAGACGATGTACTCGGCCTCCGGGCGGGCCGCGGCGTCGCGGGCGAGCTTGAACGAGTCGCCGGTGACGTCGGCGAACTGGATGACCTCGTCGCGCTGGTAGTGGTGGCCGAGGACGAAGACCTTGTCCCCGAGCTTCTCCTTGGCGGCCCGGGCGCGCTCCACCAGGTCCGGGTCGGAGGGCGACGGAAGGTCGCCGGGACACTCCACCCCGCGCTCGCTCTTCGGGTCGGCCTCGCGGCCGAGCAGCAGCAGGGCGAGCGGCGTCGGCTGGACGTCCAGGGGCTGGGCGGTGGTCACGTCACGCACCCTTTCTTTCTGCGGAAGAGCTGGCTTTTCGTCTAAATGACGCTATCTATCATAACCGCTTCACGTCAGTTTGACGATGGCCATAGTGTCGATGTGACGAGTTCGCGTGCGCGCAGGCACTCGCTCCGGGTTCGCGAGCGGGTGTGCGAGCATGAAAGGGACAACGACGCGAAGCCGAGCCTCGCCCGGAATGAATCCGGGACCCCGCTGGTTGCAACCGTCGGCAAGCAGTCTCCGTCTCCGTACAACCCGGGAGAGAAGCAGATGTCCGTATCGGACGAGAAGACCACTGTCAGCGACGGCATCCTCCTGTCTGACGCCGCCGCGGCCAAGGTCAAGGCCCTGCTCGACCAGGAAGGCCGCGACGACCTGGCGCTGCGCGTCGCCGTACAGCCCGGCGGCTGCTCCGGCCTGCGCTACCAGCTCTTCTTCGACGAGCGCTCGCTCGACGGCGACGTCGTCAAGGACTTCGACGGTGTCAAGGTCGTCACCGACCGCATGAGCGCCCCGTACCTGCACGGCGCCTCCATCGACTTCGTCGACACCATCGAGAAGCAGGGCTTCACGATCGACAACCCGAACGCCACGGGCTCCTGCGCCTGCGGCGACTCGTTCAGCTAAGCCTCACGCAGTACGCCGAAGGCGGCCGCCCGGACTCCGGGCGGCCGCCTTCGCGCTTCTCAGGACGCCTCTCAGGGCGTCTCGGGTCACTTCCTCGGTACGGACTCCCCGCTCGCCCCGTCCACGACCGCACGGCCGCCCAGCGGCTGCTCCAGGGTCACCGTGCGGGTCACCTCGACCGCGATGGCGATGCACGCCCGGTCCGGGTCGATCGGCTTCTCCGTGATCCGTACGGAGACCTTGTCGGCGCTCTCCTGGGCCGTCGCCGTGTACGTGCTGCACACCCCGCCCCAGAAGGTCACCGACAGCTTCGTGCCGGCCCCGTCCACCCGGTACGACTGGATCTGCCGCGCGGGCGCCGTGCCCTCGCCCGGGTCCGGCGTCGTGGTCGGGGTGGGCGTCGGCTTCGCCGGGGGCACCAGGTGCTCGGGAGCCACGGCCGTGCGGACGACCGTGTGGGGCTTCGCCCCGGCCTCCGCCTCCACCTGGAAGAGCCACGACGGTACGAGCGCCCGCTCACCGTCCACGAACTGCGCCGCGAGCCCGAAGACCGCGCCCGTCACGGCCAGCTCGCGCGGCTCGTTCCTCGGCTCGCAGGGAGCCGTGGCCGTGTCCCCGGCGGAAGCGTCGGGCTTCTCCCCGGCCGGCGGGGCCGTCGCGCAGCCGCCGATGCCGATCGAGCCCGGAACGGCCGACCTGTTCAGCTCCTCCAGGGCCTTCTCCGCACCGACCACCGGATACTCGGCGCCCTTCGCCGGCTCCTTCAACTGGCCGCTGCCGGAGACCAGTTCACCGCCCGGGCCGACCTGGATCCCGGTCGACCAGCCGTACGTCGGCAGCCCGCCCACGACCGGGTCGGCGTTGACCACCCGGAGCGAGCCCATCAGCTGGCTCGCGTCCACCTTCGCGTCGTCCTGGCCGACCGCCTTCAGGACCGGCGCGGCCGCCGCCCGCGCCGCCGCCTCGCTCACCGGGCCGCCCTTCGGTGCCTCCGCCTCACCCGGGGGCGGGCAGGCCTTGCCCTTGAGGCAGGTGTCGCCGACCGGACCCCCGTCGTGCCGGGCGAACGTCCAGCTGCCCGGCGCCTCGGCCGACACGTCGAGCCGCAGCCCCGAGCCGTCCTTCTCCGGCGCGAGCTTCCAGACCTCGCCCTCGAGCCGCGGCGTGCCCGCGATGCCCAGGGCCTTCGCCAGCCGGGTCACCTCCGCCGAGGTGACCCGGCCCTCGGGCCGGTGGACCGCGGCCGAGGAGGGCCCCTTGGGGAGTGGACCCTTGGCCTTGTAGACGGCTCCGCCGCCGTTCGGGTCGGGCTCGCCGGGCGCGATACCGGGACCGCCGTCCCGGTTCGCGCCGTCGTCCGGGGCGTCCAGGCTCAGCGGCGGGGGCGCCGCCGGGGCGCCGCTCGACGTGGCGGTGCCGTCCGAGGTGTTCGCGAAGTACACCCCGCCGCCCCCGACGAGCAGGACGCCCGCCGCGACCGAGGCCACGAGGAGCGGCCGGGGCCGCGTCCGCCGGTTCTCCGTACCGCTCACCGCATCGCTCCTTCGTCCCTGGCCCGGGAGGACGCCTCCCGGAAGACATCAGTGGGACGGAACGGACGTGCGAGCGGTTCCGTCCCTCAGACGCCGTATTCGGGCGTGGCGTCGATCAGCCGCGCCGAAGCGGGCGGGACGACGACCCCGTGGATCGCCGCGGGGGAGACCCGTGCGGGTGCGGCGTCCGCCGGAACCACCCAGTGCGGAGCCATGCGCGCGCTGTCGCCGCGCAGCTGGGCGAGGCTGAACTCGGACTCCTGAGGCTCACGAGGAGCGGGTTGCGTGGACATGTGCGCACCGTACGCACGCCACCGCTCCGGGGAAAAGGCCTACTCTGGGGTAGTTTCCACTGTTCGGCTGGGGCCTCCGAGCCGGTAACGTGAGGTGTCAACCGCTTTCCGTCCCGCAGGAGCGCCCAGCCGTGCGTATCGCAGTCACCGGCTCCATCGCCACCGACCACCTCATGACCTTCCCCGGCCGGTTCGCAGACCAGCTCGTAGCGGACCAGCTGCACACGGTCTCCCTCTCCTTCCTCGTCGACAACCTCGACATCCGGCGGGGAGGCGTGGGCCCGAACATCTGCTTCGGCATGGGTCAGCTCGGCGGCAACCCGATCCTGGTGGGTGCGGCCGGTTACGACTTCGACGAGTACCGCGCCTGGCTCGACCGCCACGGTGTCGACACCGGCTCCGTGCGGATCTCCGAGGTCCTGCACACCGCCCGCTTCGTCTGCACCACGGACAAGGACCACAACCAGATCGGCTCCTTCTACACGGGCGCCATGAGCGAGGCCCGGCAGATCGAGCTGAAGGCCGTCGCCGACCGCGTGGGTGGCCTCGACCTGGTCCTGATCGGCGCCGACGACCCCGAGGCGATGCTGCGCCACACCGAGGAGTGCAAGACGCGGGGCATCCCCTTCGCGGCCGACTTCTCCCAGCAGATCGCGCGGATGAACGGCGACGAGATCCGCACGCTCCTGGACGGCGCCACCTACCTCTTCTCGAACGAGTACGAGAAGGGCCTGATCGAGTCCAAGACGGGCTGGAGCGACGAGGAGATCCTCGGCCGGGTCGGCCACCGGGTCACCACCCTCGGCTCGCGCGGTGTGCGCATCGAGAGCGTGGGCGGCGAGACCATCGAGGTCGGCTGCGCGGAGGAGGACGCCAAGGTCGACCCGACCGGCGTCGGCGACGCCTTCCGGGCCGGCTTCCTGACCGGTCTGTCGTGGGGCGTCAGCCTGGAGCGCGCGGCCCAGGTCGGCTGCATGCTCGCGACCCTGGTGATCGAGACCCTCGGCACCCAGGAGTACACCCTGCGCCGCGCCAACTTCATGGAGCGCTTCACCAAGGCGTACGGCGACGAGGCCGCCGCCGAGGTCCAGACGCACCTGAGCTGACGCGACGCGCCAGGGGCTCCGCCGCGGCGGAGCCCCTACGCGCTGTCCCTAAGGGCTGCCCTAGGACACCCGCCGCACCACGTACGCCACCCCGCCCTTCGGGGACGGCTCCTCGCCCATGTACTCCTGGCCGCGCATCTCGCACCAGGCCGGGATGTCCAGGCGGGCCGCCTCGTCATCGGCGAGGACCGTGACCGTGCCGCCCACCGGCACGTCGCCGATCACCTTCGCCAGCTCGATCACCGGGATCGGGCAGCGCCGGCCCAGCGCGTCCACCACGAGAGAGCCGGCCGGCCCCGGCTCCGCGGCGGCCGCCTCCGGCGCCCCGAGCCGCTCCCGCACCCCCGCGACCACGCCCGGCAGCACGGTCAGGAAGCGGTCCACGTCCTCCTCCGCCGTGCCCACCGGCAGCGACACCCGGACGTTCCCCTCGCTCAGCACCCCCATCGCGCGCAGCACATGGCTGGGCGTCAGGGTCGAACTCGTACACGACGAACCGGACGAAACGGAGAAACCCTCCCGGTCCAGCTCGTGCAACAGGGTCTCTCCGTCGACATAGAGACAGGAGAACGTGACGAGATGGGGGAGCCGGCGCACCGGATCGCCCACCACCTCCACGTCCGGCACCAGCTCCGGCACCCGCGCCCTGATCCGGTCCACCAGACCCCGCAGCCGCGCCCCCTCGGCCTCCGCCTCCGCCCGCACCGCCCGCAGCGAGGCCGCCGCGGCCACGATCGCCGGCAGGTTCTCGAAGCCGGCCGCCCGCCCCGACTCCCGCTCGTCCGCAGGACCTTGAGGGGCGAAACGGACACCCTTGCGGACCGCGAGCAGCCCCACGCCCGCAGGGCCGCCCCACTTGTGCGCGCTCGCCGCGAGCAGCGACCAGGCCCCCTCCACCGGCCCCCAGCCCAGCGACTGCGCCGCGTCCACGAGCAGCGGCACGCCCGCCGCCCGGCACGCCTCGGCGACCTCGGCCACCGGCTGCGCCGTCCCCACCTCGTGGTTGGCGGACTGCAGACAGGCGAGGGCCGTCCCCGGCCCCAGGGCCGCCGCGAAGGCCGCGGCCTCCACCGCGCCGGACCGGCCGACCGGAACCTCCGTCACCGTGCCGCCGGCCGCCGCGTGCGCCTCGCCCGCGTGCAGGACGGCCGAGTGTTCGACCGCCGAGACCACCAGGCCGGCCCCGACACGCCGACGCCCCGCGAGCGCGCCGGAAATTCCGGAATGCACCGACCTTGTCCCCGAAGGAGTGAACACGAGCTCGTCGGCGCGGCAGCCCACCGCCTCCGCCGCGGCCTCCCGCGCCGCGTCGAGCAGCATCCTGGCCCGCCGCCCCTCGCGGTAGAGCCGGGCGGGGTCGGCCCAGCCCTCGTCGAGGGAGGCAAGCAGGGCCTGGCGGGCGACGGGGTGGAGCGGCGCGGAGGAGGCGGCGTCGAAGTAGGGCACCGGACCACGCTAGCCCCCGCTCCGTAATCCCCCGTCAGATGCCCCGCCCGCAGCGCCGATCGCCCCACGTCCGGGGGGTCGCGACCGCCCGGCGGAAGCCCGGCGTCCACCCCTTCGGGGAGTCGGACGGCGCGTTGGGCACCCTCCCCGCGCGACCCCAAATAGCGTCCAGTAGGGTTTGGTCCGCATAAACATCCAAACCCCTGCCCGCGGCCGGGGCGGCGACCGACCACGAGACGGACGGCCGTGGCCGACCAGCGCGGGCCGAGACTCTCGGGAAGGCGCTACGTGAGTCCCAACGGCTCCGACCTCCCCCGCAGCCAAGGCGCGGGTGGTACCCCCACGTCTCGGCGCCCGATGCGGCGGAAGCTGCCGCAGGTGCTGACTGCGGGCCTGATCCTGGCGACAGCCACCGGCTGCTCGTACAACTGGGAAGACTTCCCCCGCCTTGGTATGCCCACGCCGGTCACGGAAGAGGCACCCATCATCCTCTCCCTCTGGCAGGGCTCGTGGGCGGCCGCGCTCGTCACGGGCGTGCTGGTGTGGGGGCTGATCGTGTGGTCGGTCATCTTCCACCGGCGCAGCCGCACCAAGGTCGAGGTACCTCCGCAGACGCGGTACAACATGCCTATCGAGGCGCTGTACACGGTCACCCCGCTCATCATCGTCTCCGTGCTCTTCTACTTCACGGCGCGCGACGAGTCGAAGCTCCTGTCGCTCTCCGACAAGCCGGCCCACACGATCAACGTGGTCGGCTACCAGTGGAGCTGGGGCTTCAACTACGTCGAGAACGTGCCGGGTGTGACGGGTGACGCGCAGACGGCCCCCAACCTCGACGCGATCCCGGACAAGTACCAGGACGACTTCCCGGCGAACGCCGGCGGCGTCTACGACGCCGGTATCCCCGGTGACCGGAACCCGCAGACCGGCAACCCGGGTCCGACCCTGTGGCTGCCGAAGGGCGAGAAGGTCCGGTTCGTCCTGACCTCCCGTGACGTCATCCACTCCTTCTGGGTGGTCCCCTTCCTGTTCAAGCAGGACGTCATCCCGGGTCACACCAACGTCTTCGAGGTGACTCCGACCCAGGAGGGCACCTTCATGGGCAAGTGCGCCGAGCTCTGCGGCGTGGACCACTCCCGGATGCTCTTCAACGTCAAGGTGGTCTCTCCGGAGCGCTACCAGCAGCACCTGAAGGAGCTGGCGGAGAAGGGGCAGACCGGCTACATCCCGTCGGGCATTGAGCAGACGGACCCGGCCAGGAATGCGGAGAAGAACCAACTGTGAGCATCCTCAACGAACCCCAGGGTGCGGCCGCGGCTGAGGACTCGTACGAGAACGAGCTCCCGGTACGCCGCAAGCAGCCCGGCAATGTCGTGGTGAAGTGGCTGACCACCACCGACCACAAGACGATCGGCACGCTGTACCTGGTCACGTCGTTCGTCTTCTTCTGCATCGGCGGACTCATGGCGCTCTTCATGCGCGCCGAGCTGGCCCGTCCGGGTACGCAGATCATGTCGAACGAGCAGTTCAACCAGGCGTTCACGATGCACGGCACGATCATGCTGCTGATGTTCGCGACGCCGCTGTTCGCCGGATTCGCGAACTGGATCATGCCGCTGCAGATCGGCGCGCCCGACGTGGCGTTCCCGCGGCTGAACATGTTCGCGTACTGGCTGTACCTCTTCGGCTCGATCATCGCGGTGGCCGGCTTCCTCACCCCGCAGGGTGCGGCCGACTTCGGCTGGTTCGCCTACTCCCCGCTGTCGGACGCCGTCCGCTCGCCGGGTGTCGGCGCCGACCTGTGGATCATGGGTCTGGCCTTCTCCGGCTTCGGCACGATCCTCGGCTCGGTCAACTTCATCACCACGATCATCTGCATGCGCGCTCCGGGCATGACGATGTTCCGTATGCCGATCTTCACCTGGAACGTGCTGCTGACCGGTGTCCTGGTCCTGCTCGCCTTCCCGGTCCTCGCGGCCGCGCTGTTCGCCCTGGAGGCGGACCGCAAGTTCGGTGCCCACGTCTTCGACGCGGCCAACGGCGGTGCCCTGCTGTGGCAGCACCTCTTCTGGTTCTTCGGACACCCAGAGGTGTACATCATCGCCCTGCCGTTCTTCGGCATCGTCTCCGAAGTGATCCCGGTCTTCAGCCGCAAGCCGATGTTCGGTTACATCGGTCTGGTGGCCGCGACCATCGCGATCGCCGGTCTCTCCGTGACGGTGTGGGCCCACCACATGTACGTCACCGGTGGCGTGCTCCTACCGTTCTTCTCCTTCATGACGTTCCTCATCGCCGTACCGACCGGTGTGAAGTTCTTCAACTGGATCGGAACGATGTGGAAGGGCTCGTTGTCCTTCGAGACACCGATGCTCTGGACGATCGGCTTCCTGGTCACCTTCACCTTCGGTGGTCTGACGGGCGTCATCCTGGCCTCGCCGCCGATGGACTTCCACGTCTCCGACTCGTACTTCGTCGTCGCGCACTTCCACTACGTCGTCTTCGGCACCGTGGTCTTCGCGATGTTCGCCGGCTTCCACTTCTGGTGGCCGAAGTTCACCGGCAAGATGCTGGACGAGCGGCTCGGCAAGATGACGTTCTGGACGCTGTTCATCGGCTTCCACGGCACGTTCCTGGTGCAGCACTGGCTCGGTGCCGAGGGCATGCCGCGTCGTTACGCGGACTACCTCGACGCCGACGGCTTCACCGCGCTCAACACGATCTCGACGATCTCCTCGTTCCTGCTCGGTCTGTCGATCCTGCCGTTCCTCTACAACGTCTGGAAGACCGCCAAGTACGGCAAGAAGATCGAGGTCGACGACCCGTGGGGCTACGGCCGTTCGCTGGAGTGGGCGACCTCCTGCCCGCCGCCGCGGCACAACTTCCTCACCCTGCCGCGGATCCGTTCCGAATCCCCGGCGTTCGACCTGCACCACCCTGAGATCGCGGCGGTCGACCAGCTGGAGAACAAGCCGCACGAGGCCGAGGCTCTCACCGCCGGCAGCAGCAAGGAGGCCGGCAAGTGAAGATCCAGGGCAAGATGTTCATCTGGCTGAGCGTCTTCATCCTCGCCATGGCGATCCTCTATGGCGTGTGGTCGAAGGAGCCGGTCGGCACCACGGCGCTCTTCCTGGCCTTCGGCCTCGCCATCATGATCGGCTACTACCTGGCCTTCACGGCCCGGCGGGTCGACGCGATGGCGCAGGACGACAAGGAGGCCGACGTCGCGGACGAGGCCGGCGAGGTGGGCTTCTTCGCCCCCCACAGCTGGCAGCCGCTCTCGCTGGCCGTCGGTGGTGCGCTCGCCTTCCTCGCCGTCGCGATGGGCTGGTGGATCCTGTACTTCTCGGCTCCGCTGATCCTGGTCGGCCTGTTCGGCTGGGTGTTCGAGTTCTACCGCGGTGAGAACCAGAACCAGTAGCACCACCCGCTTCACCCCGTAACACCCCGAGGGGCCCGGACACTTCGTCGCCACGAAGTGTCCGGGCCCCTCGTTTGCAGTACTCGACGCGCTGGTCGGCCGGAATGTTCTTACGGTGATGTCATGAACGACACGCCGCGCATTCGGACTGTTCTGAGCTGCACTCTTATGGCCCTGCTCGTCAGCGTGGGCGCCGGTGCCTGCGCGGGCTCCGACGGCCATCCGCTCTCGGCGAAGCCGTACGACGCGGCGGAGCAGGTCTCCTTCAGCGCCCCCGAGGGCGACAAGAAGGCGGACCCGGACAAGGCGCTGGAGATCACGGCCAAGGGCTCAGACGGCCGTATCACCGACGTCACGGCCGTCGACGCGACCGGGCACCACCTGGCCGGCGAACTGACCGCCGACGGCCGCCTCTGGCGCTCCACGGGCTCCCTGACGGCCGGCGCCCGCTACACCGTCAAGGTCTCCGTGGAGGACGAGGACGGGGCCCCAGGCACCCGTACGTTCACCTTCGAGACCGCCCCGGCCAAGCGGGCCCTGACCGTCGAGTTCGGCCCGGAGGCGGGCAAGTACGGCGTCGGGCAGCCGATCACGGCCGAGCTCAGCCTCCCCGTGAAGGACAAGAAGGCCCGCGCGGTGGTCGAACGGGCCCTGAAGGTGCGCTCCACGCCGGCCGTCGCGGGCTCCTGGCACTGGGTGGACGACCGGAAACTGCACTTCCGTCCGAAGGAGTACTGGCCCGCGGGCGCGTCGATCACCGTCACCGGCAACCTCGCGGGCGTCAAGGTCGGCGACAAGCTCTACGGCGGCGAATCGAAGCCGCTCAAGCTGACCATCGGCGACCGGATCGAGGCCGTCGCGGACGCGGGCTCGTACTCCATGACCGTGCGGCGCAACGGAGAAGTGATCAAGACCATGCCGGTGACCACCGGCAAACCGGGCTTCTCCACCCGTAACGGCATCAAAGTCGTGCTCGGCAAGGAGTACTACGTCCGGATGCGGGGCACCAGCGTCGGCATCGCCGAGGGCAGCTCGGAGTCGTACGACCTGCCCGTGTACTACGCCACCCGGGTGACCTGGAGCGGCGAGTACGTCCACGCCGCGCCCTGGTCCGTCGGCTCGCAGGGATTCGCGAACGTCAGCCACGGCTGTGTCGGCATGTCGACGGGGAACGCGGCCTGGTTCTTCGAGACCGTCCGCCCCGGCGACATCGTGCAGACCGTCAACAGCATCGGCGACACGATGGACCCGTTCGGCAACGGCTTTGGCGACTGGAACCTGGAGTGGGACAAGTGGCGCCAGGGCAGCGCCCTGGTGGCCGACACCAAGAGCGCCGCCCACGAGCCCGACCCCAGCCGCCTCGCGCCCTCG
Source organism: Streptomyces sp. NPDC026092 (assembly GCF_040638605.1). Lineage (NCBI taxonomy): Bacteria > Bacillati > Actinomycetota > Actinomycetes > Kitasatosporales > Streptomycetaceae > Streptomyces > Streptomyces sp. NPDC026092. The sequence goes on along the minus strand of NZ_JBEZYN010000016.1, from coordinate 70,389 downwards.
ATCTAGGTCCTTCCGAGGCCGTTACGCGTCGATGGACAGGCGCTCGCGCAGCAGACCCGCCAGGGACGCCGCGAACTCGACAGGTTCCACCGGAAGAGTGACCGCGGCGTCCGCCCGGCTCCAGGTCGCCAGCCAGGCGTCCTGCGGCCGGCCGATCAGGAGCAGCACCGGCGGGCAGCGGAAGACCTCGTCCTTGATCTGCCGGCAGACGCCCATCCCGCCCGCGGGCACGGCCTCGCCGTCCAGGACGCAGGCGTCGATCCCGCCCTCCTCGAGGCGCGCGAGCACGGCCGGGAGTGTCGCGCACTCGATGAACTCGACCGGCGGAACGTCGGCCGCGGGCCTGCGCCCGGCAGCCAGCCGCACCTGTTCCCGCGTGTTCGCGTCGTCGCTGTAGACCAGGACCGTGGCGCTCGACTGCATCGTTCCTCCGTGAAGGTCATCAACCGATGCGCGGGATGCTACTCCGTCCCACACCCCGTCAACACCGGTACGACACCGGTTGGGAGGCCACTTCGATGGGCCGTTCGGGCTGGACAGAGGCCCCTGACACTCCGAACGGCACCCCCCGGAGTGAGGGCGGGATAAGCGACCGACATAATGTCGGTCGTGGCGACAGTAACGACAGTAGAAACCGGGCACGCGCACCCGTCGGTCAATCGACCGAACCTCACCAGCGTCGGAACCATCATCTGGTTGAGTTCCGAGCTGATGTTCTTCGCGGCCCTCTTCGCGATGTACTTCACCCTGCGATCGGTGACCGGCCCCGAGTTCTGGACGGAAAAGGCCGACGCCTTGAACTTCCCGTTCTCGGCGACCAACACCACGATCCTGGTGCTCTCCTCCCTCACCTGCCAGCTCGGCGTCTTCGCCGCGGAGCGGGGCGATGTGAAGAAGCTCCGGACGTGGTTCATCATCACGTTCGTGATGGGTGCGATCTTCATCGGCGGCCAGGTGTTCGAGTACACCGAGCTGGTCAAGCACGAGGGGCTCTCGCTCTCGTCGGACCCGTACGGCTCGGTGTTCTACCTGACCACCGGCTTCCACGGCCTGCACGTGACGGGCGGTCTCATCGCCTTCCTGCTGGTCCTGGGCCGGACGTACGCCGCCAAGAGGTTCACTCACGAGCAGGCAACCGCCGCCATCGTCGTGTCCTACTACTGGCACTTCGTCGATGTCGTCTGGATCGGCCTCTTCGCCACGATCTACATGATCAAGTAATCGGGTCCCGGGACCCGAGCACATCCAGCAAGCATCGACGCAGAAGATCCTGACACCGGGGTAATCCGTGAAAAAGCTCTCCGCACGACGACGCCATCCGCTGGCGGCGGTCGTCGTCCTACTCCTCGCGCTGGCGGCCACCGGGGGGCTGTACGCCGCGTTCGCGCCCGCGGGCACGGCGAAGGCCGATGAAACAGCCCAGTCCCTCGCCATCGAGGAGGGCAAGAAGCTCTACGCCGTCGGCTGCGCCAGCTGCCACGGAACCGGCGGTCAGGGCACCACTGACGGCCCGTCCCTGGTCGGCGTCGGTTCGGCGGCCGTGGACTTCCAGGTCGGCACGGGCCGTATGCCGGCCCAGCAGCCGGGCGCCCAGGTGCCGAAGAAGAAGGTCATCTACACGCAGGCTGAGATCGATCAGCTCGCGGCGTACATCGCCTCCCTCGGTGCCGGCCCGATCACACCGACCGAGGGCCAGTACAGCCCCGACGGCGCCGACATCGCCCGTGGTGGCGACCTGTTCCGCTCCAACTGCGCCCAGTGCCACAACTTCACCGGTGAGGGCGGCGCGCTGACGCACGGCAAGTACGCCCCGAACCTCGAAGGCGTGAGCCCGAAGCACCTGTACGAGGCCATGCAGACCGGCCCGCAGAACATGCCGTCCTTCCCCGACACGACCATGCCGGAGAAGGAGAAGAAGGACATCATCGCGTACGTCCAGGCTGTCAACGGCGAGAAGGCCGACAGCCCCGGCGGGCTCAGCCTCGGCGGCCTCGGCCCCGTCAGCGAGGGTCTGTTCGCGTGGGTGTTCGGTCTGGGTGCGCTGATCGCAGTTGCCGTCTGGGTCGCGGCCCACACCGCTAAGGCCAAGAAGTCATGAGTAGCCAAGAGATTCCAGAAGAGAACCTGCCCGCAGAGCAGGACACCGCGCACGGCGCGGTGAAGGTCCTCGACGACCCGTTCGCGGACCCGGGCCTCCCGCCCCACAAGCCGCGCATCCAGGACATCGACGAGCGGGCCGCCAGGCGGTCCGAGCGTGCGGTCGCCTTCATGTTCACGCTGTCGATGCTGGCCACCGTCGGCTTCATCGCCTCGTACGTGATCTTCCCGGTCGACAAGATCGTCTACATCTGGCCGTTCGGCCGGGTGAGCGCGCTCAACTTCAGCCTGGGTCTGACCCTCGGCGCGGCGCTCTTCTTCATCGGCGCGGGCGCGGTCCACTGGGCCCGCACCCTGATGTCCGACGTGGAGATCGCCGACGAGCGTCACCCGATCCAGGCGTCGCCGGAGACCAAGGCGAAGGTCATGGCGGACTTCGCGGCCGGTGCCGCCGAGTCCGGCATGGGCCGCCGCAAGCTCATCCGCAACACGATGTTCGGCGCGCTGACGCTCGTACCGCTCTCCGGCATCGTGCTGCTGCGTGACATGGGCCCGCTGCCCGAGAAGAAGCTCCGGTCCACCCTGTGGGCCAACGGCAAGCAGCTCATCAACATGAACACGCACGAGCCGCTGCGTCCCGAAGACGTCGCCGTCGGTTCGCTGACCTTCGCGATGCCCGAGGGCCTCACGGAGCACGACCACGACTTCCAGGTCCAGATCGCCAAGGCCGCCCTGATGATCGTCCGGATCCAGCCGGAGGACATCAAGGACAAGCGCGAGCTGGAGTGGTCGCACGAGGGCATCGTCGCCTTCTCGAAGATCTGCACCCACGTCGGCTGCCCGATCTCGCTGTACGAGCAGCAGACCCACCACGTGCTCTGCCCGTGCCACCAGTCCACCTTCGACCTCTCCGACGGCGCCCGTGTCATCTTCGGCCCGGCCGGTCACGCCCTTCCGCAGCTGCGGATCGGTGTGAACGACAAGGGCAACCTGGAGGCGCTCGGCGACTTCGACGAGCCCGTCGGCCCTGCCTTCTGGGAGCGCGGATGAGCACTGTGACCGATACGAAGAAGAAGGCACCCGCCGGCGAGCGGGTGGCCGACTGGGCCGACGGCCGCCTGGGGATCTACTCCCTGGCCAAGGCCAACATGCGGAAGATCTTCCCGGACCACTGGTCCTTCATGCTGGGCGAGATCTGCCTCTACAGCTTCCTGATCATCATCCTCACGGGTGTGTATCTGACGCTGTTCTTCCACCCGTCGATGAACGAGGTGGAGTACCACGGCAGCTACATCCCGCTGCAGGGTCAGCTGATGTCCGAGGCGTTCAACTCGACCATGCACATCTCCTTCGATGTGCGCGGTGGTCTGCTCATCCGGCAGATCCACCACTGGGCGGCGCTGATCTTCCTCGCCGGCATGTTCGTGCACATGATGCGCGTGTTCTTCACCGGCGCGTTCCGCAAGCCGCGTGAGATCAACTGGCTGTTCGGCTTCCTGCTGTTCTTCCTGGGCATGTTCACCGGCTTCACCGGTTACTCGCTCCCGGACGACCTGCTCTCCGGCACCGGTGTCCGCTTCATGCAGGGCGCGATCCTGTCCGTGCCGATCATCGGCACGTACCTGTCGATGTTCCTGTTCGGCGGGGAGTTCCCCGGCGGCGACTTCGTCGCCCGGTTCTACTCGGCGCACGTCCTGCTGCTGCCCGGCATCATGCTCGGCCTGGTGGTCGCCCACCTGATCCTGGTCTTCTACCACAAGCACACGCAGTTCGAGGGCCCCGGCCGTACGAACAAGAACGTCGTGGGCATGCCGCTGCTGCCGGTCTACATGGCCAAGGCCGGAGGCTTCTTCTTCCTGGTCTTCGGTGTCATCGCGGTCATCGCGGCGATCGCCTCGATCAACCCGATCTGGGCGCTCGGCCCGTACCGCCCGGACCAGGTGTCCACCGGCGCCCAGCCCGACTGGTACATGGGCTTCGCCGAGGGTCTGATCCGTGTCATGCCGGGCTGGGAGATCAACCTCTGGGGCCACACGCTCGTGCTGGGCGTGATGATCCCGCTGGCGATCTTCCCGGCGGTCCTCGCGGCCATCGCGGTCTACCCGTTCATCGAGTCCTGGATCACGGGCGACAAGCGCGAGCACCACATCGCGCAGCGCCCGCGCAACGCTCCGACGCGCACCGCCTTCGGTGTCGCCTGGATCACCGCGTACATGATCATGCTCGTCGGTGGTGGAAACGACCTCTGGGCCACCCACTTCCACCTGTCGATCAACTCGATCACCTGGTTCGTCCGGATCTTCTTCTTCGTCGGACCGGTCATCGCGTTCGTCGTCACCAAGCGGATCTGCCTCGGCCTCCAGCGCCGGGACAAGGACAAGGTGCTGCACGGACGCGAGTCCGGCATCATCAAGCGCCTGCCGCACGGTGAGTTCGTCGAGGTCCACCAGCCGCTCAGCCAGGGCGAGCTGTACAAGCTCACGGCGCACGAGCAGAACCAGCCGGCCGAGCTCGGCCCGCTGGTCGACGAGAACGGCGTCGAGCGCAAGGTCGGCCGCATGGAGAAGCTCCGCGTCAAGCTCAGCAAGGGCTACTACGGCGAGGACCACCAGATCGCCAAGCCGACCGCCGAGGAGTACAAGGAGATCACGAGCGGCCACGGCCACCACTGATCACCTGATCGCCTGACCGCAAGGTCGCCACAGCGAGAGCCCCGTCCATTCGATGGACGGGGCTCTTTGCCGTGCTCCCGGATCGATAGGGTGGGACCCGTATTCCGTTACGTGATGACCAGGAGCTGCCATGAGCGCTGCGACCCCCGCTGGAGGACCTACGTCGGCGGGCCGCTCCTGGCCTGGCGTCCTCGACGGACTGCTGACCGGCCGCGACCAGAGCGCCGAGGACACCGCCTGGGCCATGGACCGCATCCTGCGCGGTGAGGCCACCGACGCGCAGATCGCGGGCTTCGCCGTCGCGCTGCGCGCCAAGGGCGAGACCGTCGAGGAGATCACCGGGCTCGTGCGCACGATGTACGAGCACGCCAACCTGATCGAGGTCCCCGGACCGTCCGTCGACATCGTCGGCACCGGCGGCGACGGCGCCAAGACCGTCAACATCTCCACCATGTCCGCGATCGTGGTGGCCGGCACCGGGGCGAAGGTCGTCAAGCACGGCAACCGGGCCGCCTCCAGCGCGAGCGGCGCCTCCGACGTCCTGGAGAAGTTGGGCGTCAACCTCGAACTGACCCCGAAGCGGGTCGCCGAGGTCGCGGACGAGGCCGGGATCACCTTCTGCTTCGCCGTGAAGTTCCACCCGGCGCTGCGCCACGTGGCGGCGGCCCGGAAGGAGCTCGGCATCCGGACCACCTTCAACTTCCTCGGTCCGCTCACCAACCCGGCCCGCGTCAAGGCCCAGGCGACCGGTGTCGCCGACGCCCGGATGGCCCCGATCATGGCCGGAGTGCTCGCCGAGCGCGGCTCCTCCGCCCTGGTCTTCCGCGGCGACGACGGCCTGGACGAGCTGACGACCACGGCCACCTCACGGGTCTGGGTGGTACGGGACGGCCAGGTGCGCGAGGAGGCCTTCGACCCGAGGGACGTCGGCATCGAGCTGGTCCCGGTGGAGGCCCTGCGCGGCGCCGACGCCTCGTACAACGCGGACGTGGCGCGCCGGCTGCTCGCGGGCGAGACCGGTCCCGTACGGGACGCGGTCCTGCTGAACTCGGCGGCGGCGCTCGTCGCGCTGCACCCGGGGTCGGGCACCCTGGCGGAGCAGCTGCGCGAGGGGATCGCGCGGGCGGCCGAGTCGATCGACTCGGGGTCCGCCCGGAAGGCGCTGGAGCGCTGGGTGGTGGCGAGCAACGCGTAGCGCCGGCGCGCGCGGCAGAGGGGTCCGGGGTTGTCCGGGCCCCTTTTTCGCGTCCCGGATCCCGGACACGGGTTGCGCCGGAGCGATCACGTGGAATAGCTTCTTGGCCAGGTCATGAGTGACAGCTACGAAGCCCCGGCTTGCTGTCCGGCAACCCTCCGTCCGTGGCGGGGTGCCCCGGGTGAAGACCAGGCCGTGGACAGCAAGGTCCGCGGCAAGCGCGGACCCCTGCACACCCTGGGGTCCTGGTCCTCAAGGGAGCAGTCTCGTGAGCAAGCGAATGCGATAGGGCCTTCGGCCCCGTTTTCCCACCCTCCGCACGCCGTGTCGTGTGTCGAGGCAACACCCGTACGAGGCACCCACATCGTGCTGCCCTGCGGGCCCTTCGCTGCCCCAGTCCTGCCAGGGAGATACCGCCATGTCCGCGTACCCGAACGCCACCGTCACCACTGCCGCCACCGCCGCCGACGCCGAATCCGCCGACCCCTGCTGTGCCGCTCCGCTCCCGGTGCTCGGGCGGGACGTCACCGTGCCGCTCGTGACCGGCGGCGAGGTCACGTACGCCGCGCTCGACTACGCGGCCAGCGCGCCGGCCCTGCAGCGGGTGTGGGACGACGTCGCCGCGTACGCCCCGTACTACGGCAGCGTCCACCGGGGCGCCGGGTACCTCTCGCAGCTCTCCACCGACCTGTTCGAGAACAGCCGCGTCACCGTCGCCGAGTTCCTCGACTGCCGCCCCGAGGACCAGGTCGTCTTCACCCGCTCCACCACCGACTCGCTCAACCTGCTCGCCCAGGTCGTCCCCGAGGGTTGCGAGGTGTTCGTCTTCGAGACCGAGCACCACGCCTCGCTCCTGCCGTGGCAGGACGCCCGGGTCACCTACCTCAACGCGCCCCGCACGCCCGCCCAGGCCGTCGAGACCCTGGAGCGCGCCCTCGCCGACCGCGACCCCTACGGTCCCGCCCTCGTCTGTGTGACCGGCGCGTCGAACGTCACCGGTGAGCTGTGGCCGGTCAAGGAGCTGGCCGCCGCCGCCCACGCGCACGGCGCCCGGATCGTCCTCGACGCCGCCCAGCTCGCGCCCCACCACCCCGTCTCCGTACGGGAGTTGGACGTGGACTGGGTCGCGTTCTCCGGGCACAAGCTGTACGCCCCGTTCGGTTCGGGTGTCCTCGCGGGCCGCGCCGACTGGCTCCAGGACGCCGAGCCGTACCTCGCCGGTGGCGGCGCCTCCAAGAAGGTCGCCCGCCGCGCCGACGGCGGGGTCGACGTCGAGTGGCACACCACGGCCGCCCGCCACGAGGCCGGTTCGCCGAACGTCATCGGCGTCTACTCCATCGCCTCCGCCTGCAAGGCGCTCACCGAGGCCGGTTTCGACCAGCTCGTCGCCCGCGAGCAGCACCTCATCGACACCGTCCGCGCGGGCCTCGCCGAGGTGCCCGAGGTGAAGGTGCTCTCGCTCTTCGGCGACGACGCGCCGCGCGTCGGCGTCATCTCCTTCGTCGTCGAGGGGTGGAACAGCTCGCACTTCGCCGCCGCGCTCTCCGCCGAGTACGGCATCGGCGTCCGTGACGGCCTCTTCTGCGCCCACCCGCTCGTCCGCACCCTGCTCGGCAGCGACCCGCAGACCCAGGGCGAGTGCGGCGCGCCCGAGGCCGCGCCCGGCGAGAAGTCGCTCAACGCGATCCGGGTCAGCTTCGGCGCCGGTACGCCCGACGAGCACGTGGAGCGTTTCGTGCGGGCCGTGAAGGAGCTCGTCCGGGACGGCGCGCAGTGGAAGTACCGCACCGAGGACGGCCGTTGCGTCCCGGACCGCGGCTGACGATCAGGGCTGTTCAGGCCGCCAGCCGGGTGCCCAGCAGGACCATCCGCAGGGCGCGCTCGGCCGCGTCGGCGAGGAACTCCGCGCCCCGGTCGAGCGCCTCGGGCAGCGCCATCGGGGCGGGCAGGATCGAGCCGTAGGCGTCCACGCCCACCGCCCGTACGTGGTGGGCGCCCTGGCCGAGGGTGCCCGCGAGGGCGAGGACGGGGACGCCGTGGACCTTGGCCCGGCCGGCCACCTCGGCGGGGATCTTGCCCCGCACGGTCTGCCCGTCGAGGGCGCCCTCGGCCGTGATGACCAGGTCGGCGCGGGCGAGCCGGGCGTCCAGGTCGATCCGGTCGAGCAGCACCTCGAACCGGGGCAGCAGCCGGGCGCCGAGCGCGGCGAGCCCGGCGCCGAGACCGCCCGAGGCGCCCGTGCCCGGGGCGGTCCGCAGCGCGACCGGGCCGGGCAGGTCGCGGCCGAGGACGGCGGCCCACCGCTCCAGGGCCGCCGACAACTCCTCGACCTGCTCCGGGCTCGCGCCCTTCTGCGGGCCGAAGACCCGCGCCACGCCCCGCTCGCCGCACAGCACGTTGTACGGATTGCAGGCCACGAGGAGCTCGGCCTCGGCAAGGCGGGGGTCGATGTTCGTTGCGTCGATCCGGTCGAGGCGGTTCAACGCCAGTCCGCCTAGGGGTAGTTCGGCTCCTTCGGCGTCCAGGAGTCGGGCGCCGAGGGCCTGGAGCGCGCCCGCGCCGCCGTCCGAGGTGCCCGAGTCGCCGCAGCCGACCAGGACGCGGCGCGCCCCGGCGTCCAGCGCGGCGCGGATCAGCTCGCCGACCCCGAAGGTCGTCGTGGCGCCCGGGTCGCGCCGCCCGGCCGGCACCAGCGAGAGGCCCGCGACGGCCGCCATCTCGACCACCGCGGAGTCGGGGGCGAGGAGCGCGAAGTGGGTCCGGACGGGTGCGCCCAGCGGGCCGGTCGCGACCCGGGGCACGAGCCTGCCCCCGGTCGCGGCCGCCAGGGCCCGCGCCGTACCCTCACCGCCGTCGACCAGCGGGATCAGGTCGAGCACGGCGTCCGGGCAGGCCCTGCGCACCCCCTCGGCGATGGCCTCGGCTGCCTCGGGAGCGGACAGGGACTCCTTGAAACCGCTGGGGGCGACGGCGATACGGAAGGTCATGGCTGGGGCTCCAGAAGGACGGGCACGCCGAGCAGCGGCCAGACGAAGAGGGCGAAGCACAGCACGAGCGCGGCGCTGAGCGGGGCGAGCACGGCGGAGAGCCGCAGCAGATGGCCCGGGGTGAAGGTGGGGACGCCGTCGGGTGGTTCGGCGAAGAGCGCGACCGGTTTCGCGGAGGCGGGAAGGGTCTGGCAGAAGCCGGCCGCCGCCGTCGAGGCGAGCGCGGCGGCCACCGGGTTGACCCCGGCGGCGACCGCCGCCGCGATCACGAGCGGGACGAGCACGGAGGAGCGGGCGGAGCGCGACTGGAGGACCAGGTGCGCGGCCGTGCCGACCACCACGACCGCCGCGAGGAACCCCCAGGCGGGTATCCCGTCCACCGGAAGACCACCGACCAGCCACCCCGCCGCGCCCGAGTCGACGAGCGCCACGCCCATCGCGGTGGTCGCCGCCATGAACAGGAGCATCGGCCAGGGCACCGACCCGAGCCCCTCCTTGAGCCGTACCGTCCCCAGCGCCGGCGAGGAGGCCACCACCGCGCCGATCAGGGCCACCACCGCGGGCGACACCCCGTGCAGCGGCTCCGAGCACCAGAGCGCGACCACCGTGCCGAGCAGCAGCAGACAGCGGGTCTCCGCCGTGGTGAGCGGTCCCGAGACGGCGGCGGGGGAGTGCTCCTGGAGCTGGGTGACCGTGATCCGCACCGGCTCGCGCCGGTCCGCGCGGCGGGTGGTCGTCCACAGCACGGTCTCCGCCGCCAGATGGGAGGAGACCACCGCGAGCGGCAGCCCGAGCACCAGCCACTCCACGAAACCGATCCGCTCGCCCGTCCGTTCCAGGAGCAGGCTCACCGTGATGAGGTGCGCGCCCGCCCCGATCAGCGTGGCCACCGCCGAGAGCAGCACGACGGTCGGGAACAGCAGCGCCAGCATCACCACGAGCCGGCGCCGCTCGGCGAGGACCTGGGCGAGCGCGAGGAAGACGGGCAGCGCGAGCGCCGCGCGGCCCGAGGTGGCGGGGACGGCGAAGGCGGTCACCACCAGGGCGGCGGTGGTCAGATGGACCAACTGCCGTACGGTACGGGCCCCGCTGACCAGGAAGGCGGCCGCCCGCCCGGCGAGCCCGGTCCGGGTCACGGCGGCGGCGAGCACGAAGGCGCAGATCAGCAGCCAGATCGTCTCGTCGCCGAGGGTGCTGAAGAGCGTGTCGGCGCTGATCACTCCGGTCGCGGTGAGCGCGAGGCCCGCGCCGAGGGCGACGTAGGTGTCGTCTACGGGGGCGGCGATCCAGGCGCAGGTCGCGAGGGCGAAGACGGCCAGGGTGAGCCGGGCCTCGCCGCCGAGCTCCGGGGCGGTGCCGGGGACGGCGAGCAGGGCGCAGAGGCTCAGGGCCAGGCAGAGCCAGACCGCCTGACGGAGGGAGAGGTTCACGAGAACCACTCTCCGAGCGGGGGGTGAGCCGCCCATGAGCCCGCCATGAAGGAAGGTTCATGCGGGCGGCGGCCCGCTCGCTACGGCATGCGGTACCCCATGCCCCGTACCGTCTCCAGGCGTTCCGCCCCGAGCTTCTTGCGCAGCGCCCGGACGTACACGTCCACGATGTTCGAGCCGGGGTCGAAGTCGTAGCCCCAGACGTGGGAGAGGATCTGCTCCCGCGACAGGACCTGGCCGGGGTGGCGCAGGAAGAGTTCGAGCAGCACGAACTCACGGGCCGTCAGGTCCACCGTCCGCTCCCCGGACCGCGCCCGCCGGGTCCGCAGGTCCAGGCTCAGGTCCTCGCCGCCGCGCAGCACCGTCACCTCGGGGGTGCGGGCGGCGGTGCGCAGCCGCAGCCGGATCCGGGCCAGCAGCTCCTCGAAGCGGAACGGCTTGGTCATCCAGTCGTCCGCGCCGCCCTCCAGGCCGGCCACCGTGTCCCGTACCGAATCACGGGCCGTCAACACGATGACGGGCAGCGTCACCCGGGCCTCGCGCAGCTCCCGCAGCACGGTGAAGCCGTCCCTGCCGGGCAGCCCGATGTCCAGGAGCATCAGGTCGAAGCCGCCGGAGACGGCCCGGGCGAGGGCGGTGTCACCGTCGGCGGCGACCGTGGTGGTGAAGCCGTTGGCACGCAGCCCCTTCTCCACGAAGGAGGCGATCCGGTCCTCGTCCTCGGCGATCAGAATGCGGTTCACGGCGACTCCTGGAGGTCGAGGACGAGGACGAAGGTGGCTCCGCCGCCCTCGGTCGGGCGGAGCTCGACGCGCCCGCCCCGATGGCCTTCGGCGATGGCCCGGACGATGGAGAGCCCGAGCCCGGCGCCGCCGGTCCGGGCGCCGCGGCGGGCGGTGCCGCGCCGGAACCGTTCGAAGATGATGTCGGCGTCCTGCTCCTGGACGCCCGGTCCCGCGTCGGCGACGTACAGCTCGATCCGGTCCTCGACCGCCCGCGAGCCGATCGCTATCCGCTGCCCGGCGACGGTGTGCTGGACCGCGTTCTGCGCGAGCTGCACCATGGCCTGGGTGATCCGCTGCGGGTCGAGGACGGCCGCCCGGTCGGCGACCCCGTCCAGGACCCAGTCCCGTTCGCCGAGGGCCCGCGCCTTCACGAAGACGTCGGCGGTCAGTTCGGCGAGCTGGACGGGCTCGGTACGGACGAAGTCCGGCCGTTCGGCCTTGGCGAGGAGGAGCAGGTCCTCCACGATCCGGCTCATCCGGTCCAGCTCGTCGGTCACGAGCCGTACGGTCTCGCGCTGTTCGGCCGGGTCCTCGCCCATCAGCTCCAGATGGCCGCGCACGATGGTGATGGGCGTGCGCAGTTCGTGCCCGGCGTCGTCGACGAACTGGCGCTGCCCGGCGAACGCCTGTTCAAGCCGGTCCAGCATCGCGTTGAAGGTCTCGGCGAGCGCGGCGATGTCGTCCCGGCCCTGCACGGGGATCCGCTGGGTCAGATCGCGCTCGGTCAGCTCGGCGGCGGTCGCGCGTACCACTCGTACGGGTGCAAGGATGCGGCCCGCGACGGCCCAGCCGATCCCGGTCGTCATCAGCAGCGCCACGCCCGATATGGCGAGCAGCGCGCGGAACGCCTCGTCGGCGACGGCCCGCTCGCGGTCCGCGTGGAAGGCGACCACGAAGGCCGCCCCACGTGCGGCGTCGCTCCTGATCGGCACCTTCGCCCAGCGGACCTCGCCGCGCGCGCGGTCGAGCCGTCCCGAGGAGGCCCCGGAGGCGGCGATGGCGTCCAGCGAGGGGCGGTCGCGGTGCAGGGCGACGGAGGCGGGGAGTTCACGGGACTGCCGGATGACCCGGAGCCCCTGGCCCGACGGGCCGACCAGGCCGAGGAGTTCCTCGTCGGGGTCGGAGTACTGGCGCTGCAGGAAGACCCGGAGCAGCGCGTCCGGGTCGGTGAACGGGCCGCCCGTCGCGGGGTCGACGCCCTGCGCCACGAAGTTGGCGAACTCCCCGGTCTCCTGGGTCAGGAGCTGGTTGATCCGGTGGTCCACGTCCCGCAGCAGGATCGAGCGGGTGGCCACGGCGACGGCGGCCAGAGCCACGGCCATCACGAGCAGCAGCCAGAGCAGGATGCGGACGCGGGCGGACACCCGGTGGTCAGCCCTCGTCACGGACGTCGTCATCGTCGTCGCCGGTGGCCGAGGGCCCGGGAACCACGGCGTCGGACGGCGGCGGGGTCGAGGGCGTCCCGCTGGTCGTCGGCGTGTTTGTCGTGCCTGGGGTCGGCGAGGAGCTCAGCTCCACGGCCGGCGGCACCCGGGGAGCCTCGGGCTCGTCGGTCAGGGCGTAGCTCGTCGCCGCTATCCCCAGCGGGATGGCGACGACGGCCGCGAGCGTGGCCATGCGATGGGTGAAGGACATGCGATCAGGCTCGCGCGCGCGGGCGCCTGCGAGGATGAGGCCCCGATGAGGATTCCTTCATCTTCGAGGCCTTCACCTTCGAGGACTGCATCGTCGAGGCCGTCGCCGCGAGCCCCGTCCCGCCGGGAGGGTCAGGACTCCAGGCCGATGGCGAAGGCCGCTTCCAGGTCGTGCTGCGAGTACGTACGGAACGCCACGTGCGTGTCCGTCGCCTCGACGCCCGGGATCTTGCTGATCCGGCCGGGGATGACGTCCGCCAGGTCGTCGTGCCGGGGCACGCGGACCATGGCGATCAGGTCGTACGTACCGGTCACCGAGAAGACCTCGCTGACGCTGTCGAGCGAGGCGATCGACTCCGCGATCTCGGGGATGCGGTCCACGCTGGTCTTGATGAGCACGATCGCGGTGATCACGGCTGGCTTTCTCCCTCGGTCGCCGCGGCTGGGGGTTTCACTGTATCCCCACCCCGGTAGCGGCCCCAGGCGTAGAGGAAGCCGACGGCGAAGCCCACCACATGGGCCAGATACGCCACGCCCGGGCCCGCGCCCGCCGCGCGGGCCGCGAGCCACTGCAGCACGAACCAGAAGATGAGCACGATCCAGGCGGGGAAGCGCAGCGGAAGGAAGAGCAGGAAGGGGAAGAGGCTGGTCACCCGGGTGCGGGGGAAGAGGAACAGGAACGCGCCGAGCACCCCCGAGATCGCCCCCGAGGCCCCCACCAGCGTCTGCTCGCTGCTCGCGTGCGCCGCCGCGTAGCCGAGCAGCGCCAGATAGCCGCAGCCCAGATAGAAGAGGCCGAACGCGAGCGGGCCCATCCGGTCCTCGGTCATCGCGCCGAAGACGTAGAGGAAGAGCATGTTCCCCAGCAGGTGCAGCCAGCTGCCGTGGACGAAGAGGGCGGTCAGCGGGGTGAGCAGGGTGCGCGGCGGCCCGCCGCCCATCAGCTCGGCCGGTACGACGCCCCAGTCGTGGAAGTACGCGCTCTGCGCCGCGAGGGCGGCGTCCCCGGTCCCGTACACGGGATTGAGCCCCGACACCGGGCTGATCAGGAACACCACGCAGCAGGCGGTGATCAGGGCGTACGTCACCGAGGGGCCGGTCCGGGCGCCCCGCCAGGTGTCGAGGGCCGTCCGCCGCCAGTCGATCCGCCGCCAATCGATCATGGACAGATCATGGCGTAACGGTGCCGACCTGGACAGAGTGCCTCGCCGCGACACGGGGTACCCGCAAGGCCGTAGGGTTACGCGTTGTACCTCCGCAGTTCGACGGCGCACCGCGGCACCCGCACCCGCATCACGCAATGAAAGAGGACGGCACGATGACGACGGTTCCCCTGCCGACCGCCGAGACCCGCTGGCGCTGCACCCTCTGCGGCAACCTCACCCGGTTCGATGTGACCCGCTCCTCCAAGGTCGTCGAATACGTCCATCTGGATCTCGCGGGTGAGCCGAAGGTGGAGGAGCGCGAGGTGGTCAGTGAGACCATCGAGTCGGTCCGCTGCCGCTGGTGCAACGCGGTGGACCAGATCGAACTGGTGGACAGGCCCGGCAGCGCCTCCTGACGGAGCGGTGCGAATGACAATGGGGTGACGGATCGTGGAGCAGCCCGCGCACGGTGGAGAGCCGGCCGGCGCGGCAGGTGACGCTGCCGAGGCGCTCGACCGCCCGCTGCCCGACGGCGTACGGCGCAGGGTCGTCGCGCTGGTCTCGGACGCCTTCGGCGGGCTGACCGTCGCCGAACTTCCGGCACCCCTGCGGCAGTACGCCCGCTTCACCGCGAGCCGGCGGGCCAAGTTCGCCGGCAACGCCATGGCCGCCGCCCTGGAGAGCGATCCGCTCTTCCGGCAGCGGATCGGCGAGCGCTTCAAGGAGGCGCAGCCCGAGCTGGCCGGGGCCGTCGAGACCGGCGCCCCGCCGGCCGCCGCCGACCCCGTCGACGTCGCCGCGGCCGCCTATGTGCTGCGCCCGACCGGCTGGGTCAAGCTGGTCGCCGCCGCCGGCGAGGAGGCTCAGCGGGCGGACGCCGAGCGGGCCGACGAGGCCGGCCGGCGCGAGCTGGAGCGGCTGCGCGAGGAGGTCGCCTCCGCCAAGGACCGCGGCCGCGCGGAGACCGAGCAGCTGCGCCACGATCTGGAGGCGGCCCGCAGGGAAGCCGAATCGCTTCACCGCAAGCTGCGCAGCGCCCAGAGCGATGTGAAGCGCGGCGAGGCCGCCCTGCGCAGGACCCACGCCGAGATCGACACGATCAGGTCGGAGGCGGCGGCGCAGGTGTCGGCCGCCGAGAGCGAGACCCGCCGGCTCAAGGCCCGGCTCGGTGAGGTCGAGGCCGCCCTGGAGGCAAGCCGCCGGGCCGCCCGCGAGGGGCGCTCGGTCGAGGACATGCGGCTGCGGCTGCTGCTCGACACGGTGCTCGACGCCGCCCAGGGGCTCCGGCGCGAACTGGCCCTGCCGCCCGTCTCCGTCCACCCCGCCGACACCGTCGACGCGGTGGAGCCCGGCCGGATGTCCCCGAAGGACATCGCGGCCCGCGCGCTCTCCGAGACCGATCCGGCGCTCCTGGACCAGCTCCTCGCGCTGCCGCAGACGCATCTGGTCGTGGACGGCTACAACGTCACCAAGACCGGCTACCCGACGATGCCTCTCGAGAAGCAGCGGCTGCGGCTGCTCGGCGGGCTCTCCGCGCTCGCGGCCCGCTCGGGCGCCGAGGTCACCTGTGTCTTCGACGGGGCCGAGCTGGCCGCCCCGGTCCTCCTCGCGCCGCCGCGCGGGGTGCGGGTGCTGTTCTCCAAGCCGGGTGTCACGGCAGACGAGTTGATCCGCCAGCTGGTCCGCGCCGAGCCGCCGGGCCGTCCGGTCGTGGTCGTCTCCACCGACCGCGAGGTGGCCGACGGGGTCGCCAAGGCCGGTGCGCGGCCCGTCGCGTCCGCCTTGTTGCTGAAGCGGCTTTCGCGCATGTCGTGACGGATCGCAAGTCCTGGGCGTAATGCCCGAATTCTGGAGGGCGCAGGGTCAAGTGCCCATTACCGCCCGTGTGGTGCGTGTAAATAATGTGCCCTGTGAGCGAGATTTTGCCCATGAGGATTTGAACTGATCACAAGATGGTCACTAGGGTCGGGCCTCGAACCTTCGCGCGGTTGATCATCCATCCGGGATGTCAGCGGAGGAACCGCCTGACGCACTTCGGTTGGGCGGCTCGAGGAAGAGGAGCTCGCCTTCGTGGCGTCCCACCGTCGACCCAAGCAGCCGAGCCGCACCCGTGTGACCGTGCTCGGCGTCACCGCCGCCGCTGCTGTTGCGCTCACCGCCCAGACCGGCGCCCAGGCGGCTCCCAAGCCGAAGATCGACGATGTGAAGTCGAAGGTCGACAAGCTCAACCACGAGGCCGAAGAGGCCACGGAGCAGTACAACCTGGCCGACGAGCGGCGCGGCAAGCTCCAGGGCGAGATCAGCACCCTCCAGGACAAGGTGGCCCGCGGCCAGCAGGAGCTCAACACCCTGCGCAACAGCATCGGTTCGGTCGCCTCCGCGCAGTACCGCTCCGGTGGCATCGACCCGGCGCTCCAGCTCTTCCTCTCCTCCGACCCGGACACCTACCTCGACAAGGCGTCCGCGATCGACCAGCTCGGCGCCAAGCAGGCCGACGTGCTCCAGTCGATCCAGTCCAAGCAGCGCACGCTCGCCCAGCAGCGCGCCGAGGCGACGACGAAGCTCGCCGACCTCGAGGACGTCCGCAAGACCCTCGGTGAGAAGAAGAAGAGCTACCAGGGCAAGCTGGCCGAGGCCCGCAAGCTGCTCAACACCCTCACCGCCGCCGAGCGCGCCAAGATCCAGCAGGACGAGCAGCGCGCCAGCCGCGCCGCCGGCGAGCGCGTCGACCTCGGCAACGAGGTCCCGGCCTCCCAGCGCGGTGCCGCCGCGCTCAGCGCCGCCGCCACCCAGCTCGGCAAGCCGTACGTCTCCGGCGCCGAGGGCCCCAACTCGTACGACTGCTCCGGTCTGACGCAGTGGGCCTACCGCCAGGCCGGCGTGAAGCTCACCCGCACCACGTACACCCAGCAGAACGACGGCGTGAAGATCGGCCGCAGCCAGCTCAAGCCCGGCGACCTGGTCTTCTTCAACGGCCTTTCGCACGTGGGTCTGTACGCGGGCAACGGCACGATCCTGCACGCGCCGAAGCCGGGTGCCGTGGTCCGCTACGAGTCCATGAGCTACATGGGCACCTTCCAGTTCGGCGTGCGCATCTGACGCGCCCGACTCCCGCGACCTGACGCCCAATCGGGTGGATTGTCGCCTCCTTCGCTGACGTGACGCCCCGCCGGTGACCTTGTGGTCTCCGGTGGGGCGTCACTTTGCGTGCCCGAGAGCTTCGTTGGACGGCGAGTGATCACCGGCTACTGTCTGCCGCGCCAGCCCGGGCAACACCGAACGGAGCGCGATACGTGGCGTCCCACCGACGACCCGCCAGGGTCACCGTCCTGACCGCCGCCGCGGCCACCGCCGCCACGGCCTTCGGCGCCGTCCCCGCGAACGCCGACCCGGTCGGCACCCCGGAGTCGACGCGCGCCACGGTCGACCGGCTCTTCGAGGAGGCCGAACAGGCCACCGAGGGCTACAACAAGGCCGACGAGCGGGCGGACGGGCTGCGCAGGACGGTCGCCCAGGCGCGGGACAGCGTGGCGCGCGGCCAGGAGCGCGTCAACCGCATGCGGGACGCGCTCGGTTCGGTCGCCGGCGCCCAGTACCGCTCCGGCGGCATCGACCCGGCCCTCGCCCTGCTGCTCTCCGCCGACCCGGACTCGTATCTCGAACGGGCCTCCGTCCTCGACCGGGTGGCCGCGCGGCAGGGCCTGGAGCTCGGCCGGCTCAAGGACGAGCAGCGCCGGCTGAACCAGGAACGGACCGAGGCGACCCGGCTCCTCGCCGAGCTGGAGATCAGCCGCACCCAGGTCGGCCGGCACAAGCGCACCGTCGAGCGGAAGCTCGCCGAGGCCCGTCGGCTGCTGCAGTCGCTGACGGCCGAGGAGCGCGCGGACTTCGAGGGCCGGGCCTCCCGCTCGGGCCGCGACGGACTCGAGGAGCTGCCGCCGCTCGCCGACCTCGGCCCGGCCTCCTCGCGGGCCGCCGCCGCGGTGATCGCCGCCCGCAGCGCCATCGGCAAGCCCTACGTGTGGGGCGCGACCGGTCCCTCCGGCTTCGACTGCTCGGGCCTGATGGTCTGGTCGTACCGGCAGGCCGGGATCAGCCTGCCCAGGACCTCGCAGGCGCAGCGGTACGCGGGCCGGCAGGTCCCGCTCTCCCAGGCGCAGCCCGGCGACCTCGTGACGTACCGCGGCGACGCCAGCCACGTCGGGATCTACGCGGGCAACGGCCAGGTGATCCACGCCCCCTATCCCGGGGCCCGGGTGCGCTACGACCCCGTGGTGATGATGTCCCACGTGACGGTGACGCGGGTCTGACCGGACACCTGTCCATCCGCCTGCCCGTACGATCGGGTGCGTGGCAGGTCAGGGACGTGGTGCGGGGCGAAGGGCGGCGGCCTGTCTGCTGACGGCGCTGCTCGTCCTCGCCGGGTGCGCGGCCCCCGAGCCGGCCGACCCCGCGCCGCAGGAGATCGGCGCGCTCCTCGACCGGTACGCGCGGGCGCTGCTCGCCCGCGACGAGGCGGCCTACGCGGTGGCCCTCGACCCCGCGTACGCGCCCGCCGCGATCGCCGAGTTCGACCGGCTCGCCGAGGTGCCGCTCGCCTCGTGGGGCTACCGGCTCAAGGCCGTCGAGCGGCAGGGTGGGGACCGGGCGGAAGGCGACCGGGCCACGGTCCGCGCCGAGCTGAGCTACCGGATCGACGGCTACGACTCCGGGCCCGTCACCACCGAACGCGTCCTGGACCTCACCGAGCGGGACGGCCGCTGGTACGTGACCGGCGACCGGCCCGCCGAGGGCGCCACCCAGCAGCTCTGGCAGCAGGGCGACGTCGAGACCGTGCGGGGCGAGCACAGCCTCGTTCTCGGCGTCGGGCAGTCGGAGGAGCGCCTCAAGACGATCGCGGCGTACGCGGACCGGGCGGTGCCCGCGGTCTCGGCGGCCTGGCCCGAGGACTGGGCCCGCAGGGTCGTGGTCCTCGTCCCCGCCACGCTGGACGGCATGGGCGGGCTCCTCGGGGCCCCCGCGGCCTCGTACCGGGGGATAGCGGCGGTCACGACCGGGGAGGTCGGCGGCGGCCCGGACGCGCCCGCGGACCGGGTGATCGTCAACCCCGAGGCGTACGGCGTGCTCGGGGAGTTCGGGCAGCAGGTGGTCCTCACCCACGAGACCACCCACGTGGCCACCCGCGCCACGACCTCCGCGGCCACCCCGGTCTGGCTCTCCGAGGGCCTCGCCGACTGGGTGGCGTACCGCGAGACGGGCCGCACGGCCGCGCAGGCGGCCCCGGAGCTGCGCCGCGCGGTCCGCGCGGGCGACCTGCCGGCGGCGCTCCCGGACGACAAGGCCTTCGCCTTCGGCGGCGACTCGGACGCCCTGGCCCGCGCCTACGAGGGCGGCTGGCTGGCGTGCGCGATGATCGCGGAGCGCTGGGGCGAGGCGGAACTCCGGGCCTTCTACCGCGCGGTGGGCGCCCACCCGCAGCGCGAGGGCGCCGTGGAGAAGGCGCTCGCCGAGGTCCTCGGCACCACCCCGGAGGAGTTCACCGACGACTGGCGGACGTACCTGCGGCAGAGGCTGGGGTAGCCGACCGCAGCGGCTCCCGCTGGGCCGGGATCGACAGCGGGGTCAGGCGCGGCTCGGTCACCGTCTGCCGCCACAGGATCCGGCAGGCCGACACCGACGCGACGACAAGCAGCCCGTTCCGTGCGAGCAGCAGCGCGACGCCCAGCGGATCGCTGTCCGTGACGTGCGAGAACCAGACCGGGAACTCCAGCTGCGTCACCGCCGTCGCCCACAGCACCAGGTGCGCGGGCCGGCGCATCCGGCTCGCCCGGTGGACCATGCACACGGCGGCCAGGCCCACCAGCCAGATCATGTACTGCGGGCTTATCACCCGGCTCGTCGTGGTGAAGAGCAGCACCGCCACGAACGCCGCGTCCGCCGTCGTCGACGTCGCGAACGCCCGGGCCCGGATCCGCCACACCAGCAGCCAGCCGAAGGCGGCGAAGGTCAGGGCCATGGCCGCGGTGGAGACGGAGGAGACGTACGGGCCGAGGAACTCGATCGAGCCGTAGTTCATCCGCACCTCGCCGTCCCAGCCGAAGTGCCGGGCCACATGGAAGACCAGGGCGCCCAGCGACTCGACCTCCGTGCCCCGGTCGCGCTGGAAGTTCAGGAACGCAAGGGCTCCTGGCGCCGCGAGCACGCACAGCAGGAGCAGCCCCGCCGCGGCGCCCGCCGCCGCGGGCCACGAGCGGAACGTGGCGCGGCCGCGCGGGGTGCCCGCGAGCAGCAGCGCCGGCCAGACCTTCAGCATCGCCCCGAAGCCCGCGAGGGCCCCGAGCGCGCCCGGCCGCCGCGCCCCGGCGAGCAGCGCGGCCACGGCGACGGCGGTGACCATCAGGTCGTACCGGGCGTACGCGGTCGGGCCGAGCAGCGGCACGCCCGCGATCCAGATCCACGCCCCGCGCGGGCTGCGGCCCTGTCGCCGTCCCGTGTACCGCAGCAGCCCGTAGACCAGCGCGTCGCAGAGGAAGGCGAGGACGAAGAAGGCGGCGGCGTAGTCCAGGAACGGCAGCAGCGCGGGGGAGAGGATCGCCACGGCGGCGAGCGGCGGGTACTGCCAGGTCACGTCGTCCAGCGGGTACGTGCCCGTCCTCAGGACCTCGAACCAGCCCCGGTAGATCTGGTCGATGTCGCTGGTGACGTCGGGGCCGGGGACCCTGAGGACCTTGAAGACGCACAGGAGCAGGACGATCCGGGTGACCGCCCAGACCAGGTCGGGGTTCCTTCTCGCGCGCTCGGCAGCCGTACCCAGTACGCCCGTCATTCCTGACTCGTCCAATCCGTCGGTCGGTCTGTTCGGTCCGCGCGGGCGGAGGGTGGTGTTGCCGGGCGGGGGGTGCCGTCACGTACATTCGGCGACGATGCACAAGACCCTGATCGTAACCAACGACTTCCCGCCCCGACCCGGTGGAATCCAGGCCTTCCTGCACAACATGGCGCTGCGCCTGGATCCCGAGCGGGTCGTGGTCTACGCCTCCACCTGGAAGCGCAGCCGCGAGGGGATCGAGGCGACCGCCGCGTTCGACGCCGAACAGCCTTTCACGGTCGTCCGGGACCGCACCACCATGCTTCTGCCCACACCCCGGGTCACCGCCCGGGCCACCGCGCTGCTGCGCGAGCACGGCTGCGAGTCGGTCTGGTTCGGGGCGGCCGCGCCCCTCGGCCTGATGGGCCCCGCGCTGCGCAGGGCGGGCGCCAGGCGGCTCGTGGCGACGACGCACGGCCACGAGGCGGGCTGGGCGCAGCTGCCCGGCGCGCGGCAGCTGCTGCGCCGGATCGGCGAGGGCACGGACACGCTCACGTACCTCGGCGAGTACACGCGCTCGCGGATCGCCGGCGCGCTGACCCCGGCCGCCGCGGGGCGGATGGTCCAGCTGCCGCCGGGCGTCGACGAGAAGACCTTCCACCCGGGCTCGGGCGGCGACGCGGTACGGGAACGGCTCGGGCTCAGCGACCGCCCCGTGGTCGTGTGCGTCTCGCGGCTCGTCCCGCGCAAGGGCCAGGACACGCTGATCAGGGCCCTGCCGGAGATCCTGCGCCGGGTGCCGGACACGGTGCTCCTGATCGTCGGGGGCGGGCCGTACGAGAACGATCTGCGGAAGCTCGCCGCGGAGACCGGCGTGGCCGATTCCGTACGGTTCACGGGGGCCGTGCCGTGGGCCGAGCTCCCGGCCCACTACGGCGCCGGCGACGTCTTCGCGATGCCCTGCCGCACCCGCAGGGGCGGCCTGGACGTCGAGGGCCTCGGCATCGTCTACCTGGAGGCCTCGGCCACCGGCCTCCCGGTCGTCGCGGGCGACTCGGGCGGCGCGCCGGACGCGGTCCTGGACGGCGAGACGGGGTGGGTGGTGCGCGGCGACGCCCCGGAGGAGTCGGCCGACCGCATCGCGACCCTCCTCCTCGACCCGGAGCTGCGCCGGCGCATGGGCACCCGGGGCCGCGAGTGGGTCGAGGACCGCTGGCGCTGGGACCTCCTGGCGGAGCGCCTGAAGGAACTGCTGTAGGAGACGTGAGGAGGGCCCCTCGGTGCGGGTGCACCGAGGGGCCCTCCTCACGTCGTGGGGTCCGCGTCAGGCGCGGTAGATCGCCTCGATCTCGTCCGCGAAGTCCTTCGCCACCACGTTCCGCTTCAGCTTCAGGGACGGCGTGATGTGGCCCGCCTCCTCCGTGAACTGCGCGGGCAGGACG
This sequence comes from Streptomyces sp. NPDC026092, assembly GCF_040638605.1. Lineage (NCBI taxonomy): Bacteria > Bacillati > Actinomycetota > Actinomycetes > Kitasatosporales > Streptomycetaceae > Streptomyces > Streptomyces sp. NPDC026092. The sequence continues at coordinate 48,194 of NZ_JBEZYN010000016.1, read as the reverse complement.
CGGAACTTCCGGACCGACTCGGCCTTCGACACCGCCGCGTTGCCGTCGTCCACCGCGCGCTGGACCTCCGCGAGCAGCTCCGCGTCGTCGCGCAGCGTCGCCGCCGTCGAGCCCGCGGGCTTGCCGTGCTCGCTCGCCCAGCGGCCGAGGAACTCCTCGTCCAGGGTGACGAGCGCGCCCACGAACGGCCGCCCGTCGCCGACCACCATGCACTCCGCGACCAGCGCGTGCGCCCGGATCCGGTCCTCGATGACCGCGGGGGCGACGTTCTTGCCGCCCGCCGTCACCAGGATCTCCTTCTTCCGGCCGGTGATCGCGAGGTAGCCGTCCTCGTCGAGGGTGCCGATGTCGCCGGTGTGGAACCAGCCGTCGGCGAGCGCCTCGGCCGTCGCCGACTCGTTCTTCCAGTAGCCCGAGAAGATGTGCTCGCCGTGCAGCAGCACCTCGCCGTCGTCGGCGATCCGCACCACCGAGCCCGGCAGCGGCTGACCGACCGTGCCGATCTTCTGCCGGTCCCACGGGTTGAACGCGGTCGCCGCGCACGACTCCGTCAGGCCGTAGCCCTCCAGGACCGTGAAGCCGATCCCGCGGAAGAAGTGGCCGAGCCGCTCACCCAGCGGCGCGCCGCCCGAGATCGCGTACTCGCCGCGCCCGCCGAGCACCGCCCGCAGCTTGGAGTAGACGAGCTTGTCGAAGATCTTGTGCTTGAGCTTCAGGCCGAACGACGGGCCCTGCGGGGTGCCGATCGCCCGGCTGTACGCGATCGCCGTGTGCGCGGCCTTGTCGAAGATCTTGCCCTTGCCGTCCGCCTGGGCCTTGGCCCGCGCCGAGTTGTAGACCTTCTCGAAGACGCGCGGCACACCGAGGATCAGCGTCGGCCGGAAGGAGGCCAGCTCGTCCGTGAGGTTCTTGATGTCCGGTACGCAGCCCAGCTTGATGGGCGCCATCACGGACGCGACCTCGACGAGCCGTCCGAAGACGTGCGCGGCGGGCAGGAAGAGCAGGACCGAGCACTCGCCGGTCCGGAACAGCGGCTTCAGGCGCTCCACCACGTTGCCGCACTCCGCGAAGAACGCGCGGTGCGTCAGGACACAGCCCTTGGGGCGGCCGGTGGTGCCCGAGGTGTAGACGATCGTCGCCGGGTCGTCCGCGTGCGCGGTCGACATCCGCTGGTCCAGGAGCTCGTCGGTGATGTCCGCGCCGGTCCCCGCGAGGTGCCCGATCGCGTCGTCGTCGATCTGCCAGATCCCCTTGAGGTCGGGCAGGTTCGCCTGGATCGAGACCACGGCGTCCTGGTGGGCCGCCGACTCGACGATGGCGAGCGTGGCGCCCGAGTCGCCGAGGATCCACTGGATCTGCTCCGGCGAGCTGGTCTCGTACACCGGCACGGTGACCGCGCCCGCGCTCCAGATCGCGAAGTCGAGGAGCACCCACTCGTACCGCGTCCTGGACAGCAGGGCGACCCGGTCGCCGGGCTCCACGCCCGCCGCGATCAGCCCCTTCGCGGTCTCTCTGACCTCGGCGAGGAACTGCTTGGCGGTGACGTCCGTCCAGACGCCGGCCACCTTGCGTCCCATCACGGCGGTGTCTGGGTGCTGAGTGGCGTTGCGGCGGATGAGATCCGTCAGATTGCCGTCCGTGGGGACCTCGTACAGGGCCGGAAGGCTGAACTCGCGCAAGACTGCTGCTCCTCATCGGGCGCCGGCGCCACGGCTCTGTGTAATGCACCGGTGCGGTCCAAGATCGGGCAGGTGCTCAGTGGGGTGAGCACAACTGGACTGCCCGGACGTTACCCATCAGTACTGGGTTCCCGATAGGGGGTCCTGGTCAGATGTTCCGTGCGTCACACAGCTGTGGCGGTGCTCCGCGCACAGTAGTCCACAGCTTTGACGACTCGGAAGTAACCGCAGGTCCGACCCCCTACGCTGACCGCATGAGGATCAACGTGGTCAGCGACGTGCACGGGAACAGCGGGGCCCTCGCGAAGGCGGGTCAGGGGGCGGACGCTCTCGTCTGCCTCGGTGACCTGGTGCTCTTCCTCGACTACGCCGACCACAGCCGGGGCATCTTCCCCGACCTCTTCGGCGTGGAGAACGCGGACCGGATCGTCGAGCTGCGCACCGCCCGCCGCTTCGACGAGGCCCGTGACCTGGGGCGGCGGCTCTGGTCGGAGCTCGCCGTCGACCGCGACACGGCGATCGAGGGCGCGGTGCGCCGCCAGTACGAAGAGCTCTTCGCGGCCTTCCCCACCCCGACGTACGCGACCTACGGGAACGTCGACATCCCGGGGCTCTGGCGCGAGTACGCCCGCCCGGGGACCACGGTCCTGGACGGCGAGCGGGTCGAGATAGGCGGGCTCGTCTTCGGCTTCGTGGGCGGCGGTCTGCGCACGCCGATGCGCACGCCGTACGAGATCTCCGACGAGGAGTACGCGGCGAAGGTCGAGGCGCTCGGTGCGGTGGACGTGCTGTGCAGCCACATCCCGCCGGACGTCCCGGAACTGACGTACGACACGGTCGCCCGGCGCTTCGAGCGCGGCAGCCGGGCCCTGCTCGACGCGATCCGGCGCACCAGGCCGCGGTACGCCCTCTTCGGCCACGTCCACCAGCCGCTGGCCCGGCGCATGCGGGTCGCGGGCACGGAGTGCGTGAACGTGGGTCACTTCGCGGCGACGGGCCGGCCGTGGACGCTGGAGTGGTGACGGGGCGCCGGTGAGGGCGCGATAGCCTTCGAGTCGGCACGTTCGTGCCGCGAGAACTTCCGCCGGACCGCACAGTGGAGGAGCCACCACGATGGCCGAACACACCAGCTCGAGCATCACCATCGAGGCGGCGCCGGCCGACGTCATGAGCGTCATCGCCGACTTCGCGCGCTACCCCGAGTGGACGGGCGAGGTGAAGGAGGCCGAGGTCCTGGAGAAGGACGCGGCCGGCCGCGCGGAGAAGGTCCGGCTGCTGCTCGACGCGGGCGCGATCAAGGACGACCACACGCTGGCGTACACCTGGACCGGTGACAACGAGGTCTCCTGGACGCTGGTGAAGTCCCAGATGCTCCGCGCCCTGGACGGCTCCTACCAGCTGGCCCCGGCCGGCGACGGCACGCGCACCGAGGTGACGTACCAGCTCACGGTGGACGTCAAGATCCCGATGCTCGGCATGATCAAGCGCAAGGCCGAGAAGGTCATCATCGACCGCGCCCTGGCGGGCCTGAAGAAGCGCGTCGAGTCGGGCGAGTAACCCGACACGGGGGCGGGGTGCCCGCCCGGGATCGGGGCCCCTCCCCGGCCGGTAACGTTGCGCCGTATGGGGATCTTGCTTGTCACCGGGGCCGGGGGCGCCGGGCGCAGTACCGTCGCCGCCGCCACCGCGCTCGCCGAGGCGCTTGCCGGGCGGCGCGTGCTGCTCGTCTCGGCGGACGCCGACGAGGGGCTCGGGGTGGACGTCCTCCGGCCCACCCCCGCCGCCGACTTCCGCCGGGAGTTCCTCGCCCTGCAGGAACGCTCCGCCACCGCCCTCGACCTCCTCGGCGCCGCCCCCTTCGAGGACGCCGAGCTCACCGAGCTCCCCGGCAGCGCCCCCTTCGCCCTGCTCCGCGCCCTGCGCGACGCCGCAGCGCGGCCTGACCTGGACCTCGTCGTCGTCGACCTGCCCCCGCTGCTCGACGCGATCGCGCTGCTCGCCCTGCCCGAGCAGCTCCGCCGCTACCTCCGCCGCCTCCTGCCGCCCGAGCGGCAGGCCGCCCGCGCCCTGCGCCCCATGCTGGCCCAGCTCGCCGGCGTCCCCATGCCCGCGCAGTGGCTCTACGAGACGACCGCCCGCTGGGAGGCCGAGCTCGCCGCCGTCCAGGCCGTCGTCGACGCCCCCACCACCGCCGTACGCCTGGTCGTCGAGCCCGGACCCGCCGCGACCGAGACCCTGCGCACCGCCCGCCTCGGGCTCGCCCTGCAAGGCCTCGCCCTCGACACCGTCGTCGCCAACAGGCTGCTCCCCGCCGAGTCCCCCGACCCCTGGTTCGCCGCCCTGACCGCCCAGCAGCACGAGCACCTGGACCGGCTCCGTACCGGACACGACGGAGCCGTCCACGCCCTCCCGCACCTCGGCCGGGACCCGCGCGGCGCCGAGGACCTCGCCCTGCTCGCCGTGGACACGAAACCCGAGCCCGCCCCCGCCCCCGAGTGGACGGTCGAGGACCGCCGTACCGAGGACGGCATCCTCGTCTGGCACATCCCGCTGCCCGGCGCCGTCAAGGAGGAGCTCTCCCTCGTCCGGCGCGGCGACGAACTGCTCCTCGCCGTCGGCCCGTTCCGCCGCAACGTCCCGCTCCCGCCCGCCCTGCGCCGCTGCACGGTCGCCGGGGCGGGGCTCGTCGACGGAGATCTGAGGGTCAGGTTCGCCCCGGACGCCGGTCTCTGGCCGAAGGCCCCCTGAGGGCGTGTACCGTCGACGGTATAAGCCGTAAGGAGTACGCCATGAGCGATCAGGACGCCTGGGCCAAGGCGTGCGCCGAGGACCTGGAGGCCGAGAAGGCCCGCCGCCGCGCCGCCTCCGGCGCGGAGCCCGGCTCGGCCGCCGAGGAGTTCCGCAAGCTCTTCGACGCCGTCGCCGACAAGGTCTCCACCCTGCGCGGCCCGCTCGCGGGCATGGCCGCCCAGGGCACCGTGCAGCAGTTCGTCAACCAGGCGAAGGCCGCCGTCGAGCCGATCATCGAGCGCAACCCGCAGGTCTTCGACCACCTCGCGGCCGCCGGGAACGAGCTGCTCGCCGCCTACCGCTCGGCGGTCGAGAACCACGAGACCCGCTGGACGCGCGACGAGCCGAACGACCCGCGCCGGGACGAGACCCCGAAGGACGCCCCGAAGGACCCCAAGTCCGAGGACGACGGGCCCGGTCCCGGGCGCCCCATCGATCTGGACTGATCAGTACGGGTGGCCCCCTCGGGTACGGTTGGCCCTAGCGGGGCTCGACCGAAAACTGAGGGACACATGGGACTCACCATCGGCGTCGACATCGGCGGCACGAAGATCGCGGCCGGCGTGGTCGACGAGGAGGGCAACATCCTCGACACGCACAAGGTGCCCACCCCGCCGACCCCCGAAGGCATCGTCGACGCGATCTGCGCCGCTGTCTCCGAGGCCGGCAAGGGCCATCAGATCGAGGCTGTCGGCATCGGTGCCGCGGGCTACGTCGACGACAAGCGCGCCACCGTCCTCTTCGCGCCGAACATCGACTGGCGGCACGAGCCGCTGAAGGACAAGGTCGAGCAGCGGGTCGGCCTGCCCGTCGTCGTCGAGAACGACGCGAACGCGGCGGCCTGGGGCGAGTACAAGTTCGGCGCGGGCAAGGGCCACGAGGACGTCATCTGCATCACCCTCGGCACCGGCCTCGGCGGCGGCATCATCATCGGCAACAAGCTGCGCCGCGGCCGCTTCGGCGTCGCGGCCGAGTTCGGCCACATCCGGGTCGTCCCGGACGGCCTGCTGTGCGGCTGCGGCAGCCAGGGCTGCTGGGAGCAGTACGCCTCCGGCCGCGCCCTCGTCCGGTACGCCAAGCAGCGCGCCAACGCCACGCCCGAGCGCGCCGAGGTCCTCCTCGGCCTCGGCGACGGCACGCCCGAGGGCATCGAGGGCAAGCACATCAGCCAGGCGGCCCGCGCGGGCGACCCGGTGGCCATCGACTCCTTCCGCGAGCTGGCCCGCTGGGCCGGCGCCGGCCTCGCCGACCTGGCGTCGCTCTTCGACCCGTCCGCCTTCATCGTCGGCGGCGGGGTCTCGGACGAGGGCGAGCTGGTCCTCGACCCGATCCGGAAGTCCTTCCGCCGCTGGCTGATCGGTGGCCAGTGGCGCCCGCACGCCCAGGTCCTCGCCGCCCAGCTCGGCGGCAAGGCCGGCCTCGTCGGCGCGGCCGACCTGGCCCGCCAGGGGTAGCCATCGCGTGGTCGTACGTCCACCCGCCCGTCGCGTCCCCTGGGGAGCGGCGGGCGGGTGTCGTATGTTGCAGGGCATGGCGATCACCCCGCTGCCCAACTCCCGCACCGAGGCGGACGGTTCGGCCGTCGTCCGGGTCCTGAGCTACAACATCCGTTCGATGCGGGACGACGAGGACGCCCTCGCCCGTGTCATCCGGGCCTGCGCGCCCGATCTCGTCTTCGTCCAGGAGGCGCCCCGGTTCTTCCGCTGGCGCAAACACGCGGCCCGGCTCGCCGCGAAGAGCGAGCTCGTCCTGCTCAGCGGCGGCGCGACGGCCGCGGGGCCGCTCCTGATGTGCTCGCTGCGGGCCACCGTCGAACGCACCGAGGACGTGCTCCTGCCGCTCACCCCCGGACTCCACCGGCGTGGCCTCGCCACCGCAGTCGTACGGTTCGCGGGCGCCCGGGTCGGCCTGATCAGCTGCCATCTGAGCCTGCGGAGCGAGGAGCGGTACGCCCAGTCCGGGATGCTCCTCGACCGGGTGGCCGGGATGGACGCCCCGCACGTGATCGTGGCCGGAGACCTCAACGAGCGCCCCGGCGGCCGGAGTTTCACCCGGCTGACCAAGGAGCTCCAGGACGGCTGGGAGGTCAGCCCCTGGGGCGGCGAGTACACCTCCACACCCGACGACCCGCACCAGCGCATCGACGCGATCCTGGCGACGCGGGGCGTGGAGTTCCTCGGCTGCGGCGTCCCCCAGGACCTCGACGGCCTCGACCCGGCCGACCTGCGCGCGGCCACCGACCACCTGCCGGTCCTGGCCGCCGTACGGCTCCAGGCGTCCTGAGCCGTACGGCCGGTCCACGGACAGGGCGCCCGGACCCGCGGCGCGGTCACACCACCGCGCCGCGCCCCGGGTCGTCGTAGCCGTCGTCATCGTCGTCGTGCTTCATCCGGGCGACCAGCGTCGCGAAGCCGCCCAGGAAGCCGCCCACGCACACCGTCGTGAGCCACCACGTCATGTCCCACGAGAGCAGGACGGCGAGGAGCAGCAGCACCGGGCCGCCGATCACGCCCAGCCACGCGAACTTCGTCGTCGCGTCCGCCTCCGGCAGCGGCGGGGGCTCAGGCGGGACGAAGTGGCCCTCGCCGTCGTCGTCCTTCTTCGCCTTACCGGCCTTCTTGCCGTCCTCGTCCGCCCCGTCCGTCTCGTCGGGCTCGGCGTCCGGGTCGGCCAGCTCGTAGTCCCGGGGGCCGCCGCCGCCCACGCCGACACCGACGCCGGGCGCGAAGACGATCGAGCTGCCGAGCGCGGGCTTCGCGGGCCCGTCCCGGTCCTCGTCGTCCTCGTCCTCGTCGGCGTCCGGGTCACCGTCACCGTCGCCGTCACCGTCGCCGTCCACCGGCTCCGGGAGCGCCAGGTCCTCCACCGACCGGAACGGCTTCGCGCCCGGAGGGTCCGCCGGCTCGTCGCCGTACCCGGCGACGATCGCGGCCCAGGCCGCCTCCTCGTCGATGGGCTGCGGGTCGCGCTCCCCGTCCTGCTGCTCAGCCACCGCTCGTGCTCCCCTTCTCCCCGACGACGTCCGGAGCGAGCCGGCCCACGAACGCCCAGCTCTCCTCGAAGATCCGCTCCGCGTCGTGGTCCAACGTCGCCACGTGGTAGCTCTGTTCCAGCAGGAGCTCCTTGACGTCCGTGGACGAGATCCGGCTGAGCACCCGCGCCGAGTCGGCCGGCGGGACCACGTGGTCCTGCGGGCTGTGCAGCACCACCACCGGCTGCGTGACCTGGGGCAGCTCCGCGTCCACGGTCCGGAAGAACTGGCGCAGGGAGTGCGCCGCGTGCAGCGGCACCCGGTCGTAGCCGACCTCGACCGAGCCCTCCTTGGCGATGTCGCTCGCGATGCCCGGCGCCGAGCGGACGAAGTGGCGGGCGACCGGCAGCGCGTGCGCGGCCAGGCCGTGCACCTTGTTGCCCGGGTTCACCAGGACCAGACCGCGCACCGCGTCCCCGTGCTTGGCCGCGAGGCGCAGCGCCAGCGCCCCGCCCATGGAGAGGCCGAAGACGAAGACCTGCTCGCAGCGGGCGAGGAGGTCCCGGAGCTCGCGGTCCACCTCCGCGTACCAGTCGTGCCAGGTGGTGAGCTGCATGTCCTCCCAGCGCGTGCCGTGCCCGGGCAGCAGGGGCACCGACACCGTCAGCCCGCGCTCGGCCAGGTACTCGGCCCAGGGGCGCATCGACTGCGGGGAACCGGTGAATCCGTGACAGAGAAGGACGCCTACCTTGCCGCCGTCGTGGCGGTACGGCTCGGCTCCAGGAAGGACCGGCACCGGGGTCTCCTGTTCAGGGGGTTCGGCTTCGAGGAGGGCGGGGCTTCGACGAAGCGAGGGCATAAAGGGGAAGGACTTCACGGTACGCGACCGGACCGACACCCGACCAGGTCCGAATCCACGAAGGTGCCCCGTCCTCGGCCGCACCGGAGCGGGCGGGCGGGAAAAGGCGGGATAAGGTCTGTCCGACGGCACACGGAAGGTACTCGAGTTGATCTACGGCGCAATGAAGTTCTCCATCGGCGGCTCCCTGAAGCTCGCCTTCAGGCCGTGGGTGGAGGGCCTCGAGAACATTCCCGCCGAGGGGCCGGCGATCCTCGCGAGCAATCACCTCTCCTTCTCGGACTCCTTCTTCCTGCCCGCCGTCCTCGACCGCAAGGTCACCTTCATCGCCAAGGCCGAGTACTTCACCTCGCCCGGTGTGAAGGGCAAGCTCACCGCCGCCTTCTTCAAGGGCGTCGGCCAGCTCCCCGTGGACCGCTCCGGCGGCCGGGGCGCGGGCGAGGCGGCGATCAAGGCCGGCATCGAGGTCATCGAGAAGGGCGGGCTCTTCGGCATCTACCCCGAGGGCACCCGCTCGCCCGACGGCCGGCTCTACCGGGGCAAGCCCGGCGGCCTCGCGCGCGTGGCCCTGGCCACCGGCGCGCCCGTGATCCCGGTCGCCATGATCGACACCGAGAAGATCCAGCCGCCCGGCAAGGTCGTGCCCAAGCTGATGCGCCCGGGCATCAAGATCGGCGAGCCGCTGGACTTCACCCGCTACCAGGGCATGGAGGGGGACCGCTTCATCCTGCGCTCGGTGACCGACGAGGTCATGTACGAGATCATGAAGCTGTCCGGCCAGGAGTACGTCGACATCTACGCGACGGCCGCCAAGCGTCAGATCGCGGAGGCCGAGAAGGCCGCCAAGGAGGCCGTGAAGGCCGAGATCGCGGCACGGGAAGAGTCCGGCGCCTGACCCCTGCTGGGGGGAGGCGGCGTCCGGGGGTGGGGGAGATGGCCAAGCGCGAGCGTGTCGTGCGGATGTCGGTGGAGCAGCCGTTGTGGCGTGCGCTCACCGCGTACCGCGTCCTGACGATGATCTATGCCGTCCTGATCTTCGTCTTCGGCCGGGACCGCTACGAGCGGCCCTGGGTGGCCGTCGTCTTCCTCGCGTTCCTCTGCGTCTGGACGCTGGCGACGCTCCCGAAGGTGGCCAACGCGGCTGGCTGCACCAAGCGTTTCCTCGTCGCGGACCTCACCGTCGCCCTCACCGGCATCCTGCTGACCCCGCTCGCCGACGAGCAGGCGCGCACGGTCGACAGCCCCACCCTGCCGTCCATATGGACCGCCGGGGCCGTCCTCGCGTACGCGATCAAGGGCGGCTGGCGCTGGGCCGGGTTCGCCTCCTCGCTGGTCGCCGTCGCCAACATCATCGAGCGCGCCCACCCCACCCGGGACACCCTCCACAACGTCCTGCTCGTCTGGGTCGCGTCGATCGCCATCGGGTACGTCGTCGAGGTCGCCCGGGCCTCCGAGCGCACCCTCGCCCGCGCCCTGGAGATCGAGGCCGCGACCCGGGAGCGGGAACGCCTCGCGCGGGACATCCACGACAGCGTCCTGCAGGTCCTCGCGATGGTGCAGCGGCGCGGCACCGCCCTGGGCGGAGAGGCCGCCGAGCTGGGCCGGATGGCCGGGGAGCAGGAGGTCGCCCTGCGCACCCTGGTCGCCGGCGGGCTGGCCCGGCCCTCGCTGGTCTCCGAGGACGAGTCGGAGGGGGCGGTGGTCCGGATCGTCGAGGAGCCGGACGACGACTCCCCGGTCGATCTGCGGGCCCTGCTCGCGCCGCGCGCCGGGGCACGGATCACGCTCGCGGACCCGGGCGCCCCGGTCCTGCTGCCGCCGGAGGCCGCCCGCGAGCTGGCCTCCGCCGTCGGCGCGGCCCTGGACAACGTCCGGGTGCACGCGGGCGACGCGGCCCAGGCCTGGATCCTGGTCGAGGACTGGCCGGACGAGGTGATCGTGACCGTACGGGACGACGGCCCGGGCATCCCGGAGGGACGGCTCGCGCAGGCCGAGGGCGAGGGGCGGATGGGGGTCGCCCTCTCCATCCGCGGCAGGCTGCGCGACCTGGGCGGCACGGCCGAGCTGATCTCGGTACCGGGCCAGGGCACGGAAGTGGAACTGAAGGTCCCGAGGGACACACGGGGGAAGGCGGGAACGCGATGAGCGACGAGCGGATCGAGCGGCAGATCAAGGTGATGGTCGTGGACGACCATCCGATGTGGCGGGACGCGGTCGCCCGCGACCTCGCCGAGGCGGGCTTCGACGTGGTGGCCACGGCGGGCGACGGCGAGCAGGCCGTGCGCCGCGCCGGGGCGGCGGGCCCGGACGTCCTCGTCCTCGACCTCAACCTGCCCGCCAAGCCGGGCGTCCAGGTCTGCAAGGAGCTGGTCGGCGCCAACCCCGCCCTGCGGGTCCTGGTGCTCTCCGCGAGCGGCGAGCACGCCGACGTCCTGGAGGCGGTCAAGTCCGGCGCCACCGGCTATCTGCTGAAGTCGGCCAGCACGGCCGAGCTGATCGACGCGGTGCGCCGCACGGCCGTCGGGGACCCCGTGTTCACGCCCGGCCTCGCGGGCCTGGTCCTCGGCGAGTACCGCCGGCTCGCCTCCGAGCCGCTCCCCGCCCCCGGGGCCGACGAGCCCGGGGCGCCCCAGCTGACCGAGCGCGAGACCGAGGTGCTGCGGCTCGTGGCCAAGGGCCTGAGCTACAAGCAGATCGCCGAGCGCCTGGTCATCTCGCACCGGACCGTCCAGAACCACGTCCAGAACACGCTCGGCAAGCTCCAGCTGCACAACCGCGTCGAGCTCGTCCGGTACGCCATAGAGCGCGGCCTCGACGACGCCTGACCCCATCCGGGTGGAGCCCGACAATTCACCCTCCATGCCGTGTCGGAGTGACCCACGTCACTACTAGCGTGGGTCGTCACCACGTCCGCCACGGCGAAGGAGAGGCTCCATGCGCGTCGGCGTACTGACCGGAGGCGGCGACTGCCCCGGTCTCAACGCGGTCATCCGCGCCATCGTCCGCAAGGGCGTCCAGGAGTACGGCTACGAGTTCACCGGGTTCCGCGACGGCTGGCGCGGGCCTCTGGAGGGCATCGCCGTACCCCTCGACATCCCCGCCGTCCGGGGCATCCTGCCGCGCGGCGGAACGATCCTCGGCTCCTCCCGCACCAATCCGTTCACCGCCGACAACGGCGTCCGGCGGATCAGGGAGAACCTCGCCAAGTACGAGATCGACGCCCTGATCGCGATCGGCGGCGAGGACACCCTCGGCGTCGCCGCCCGGCTCGTCGACGAGCACGGTGTCCGCTGCGTGGGCGTCCCGAAGACCATCGACAACGACCTCTCCGCCACCGACTACACCTTCGGCTTCGACACGGCCGTCGGCATCGCCACCGAGGCCATCGACCGGCTCCACACCACCGCCGAGTCCCACATGCGGGTCCTGGTGGTGGAGGTGATGGGCCGCCACGCGGGCTGGATCGCGCTCCACTCCGGTCTCGCGGGCGGCGCCAACGTCATCCTCATCCCCGAGCAGCGCTTCGACGTCGACCAGGTCTGCGCCTGGGTCCACTCCCGCTTCCGGGCCACCTACGCCCCGATAGTGGTCGTCGCCGAGGGCGCGATGCCCAAGGACGGGGACATGGTCCTCAAGGACGGCACCCTCGACTCGTACGGACACGTGCGGCTCTCCGGCGTGGGCGAGTGGCTCGCCAAGGAGATCGAGCGCAGGACCGGCAAGGAGGCCAGGACCACGGTCCTCGGCCATGTGCAGCGCGGCGGCACGCCCAGCGCCTTCGACCGCTGGCTCGCCACCCGCTTCGGGCTGCACGCGATCGACGCCGTCCGGGACGGCGACTGGGGGCGGATGGTCGCGCTGCGCGGCACCGACATCGTCCGCGTCCCGATCTCGGAGGCCACGGCCCGGCTCAAGACCGTCGATCCGGCGCTCTACGCGGAGGTGGGCGTCTTCTTCGGCTGAGCGCCGCCGACAGGGACGGCAGCTCACGCGGACCGCTCCCGGGAACCGTATATTCGCCGGTGACCAGACAATTCCGGCAGAACCCCCGGGAGTGGATCCGTGGACATCCTGGCATTCGGCGTGCAGGCCGACGAGAAGCCGCTGATCGAGAAGGCCTTCGCGGGACACCACGACGTCCGCTGCCTGGACGTGTTCCTCACCGAGGACACGGCCGCCATCGCGACCGGCTACGAAGCCGTCTCCACCAGCGTCAACGCCGACCTCGGCGCCCGGGTCCTGCGTACCCTCGCCGCCGGCGGGACCAAGCTGATCGCCCAGCGCTCCACCGGCTTCAACAACATCGACCTCGACGTGGCCGCCCAGCTCGGCCTCACCGTCGCCCGGGTCTCGTACTACTCGCCGTACTCCGTCGCCGAGTTCGCCTGGACCCTGGCGATGGCCGTCAACCGGCGGATCGTCCGCGCCTCCAACCGGACCCGCGACTTCGACTTCCGGCTCGACGGGCTGATGGGCCGCGACCTGCACGGCCGTACGGTCGGCGTCCTCGGCACCGGGAAGATCGGCGAGGCCTTCACCCGGATCGCCCACGGCTTCGGCATGAACCTCCTCGGCTGGGACGTCGCCGAGAACCCCGCGTGCCTCGAACTCGGCATGAAGTACGTCGAGAAGGAGCGGCTCCTCGCCGAGTCCGACCTGGTCAGCCTGCACGTGCCGCTGCTCCCTGCGACCCGGCGCATCGTCGACGCGGCCGCGCTGCGGACGATGAAGGACGACGCCATCCTGGTGAACTCCAGCCGGGGCGGCCTCGTCGACACCGAGGCCCTGGTCTCCGAACTCCGCGCGGGCCGCTTCGCCGGCGTGGGCCTCGACGTGTACGAGGCGGAGGCGGGGCTCTTCTTCCTCGACAAGTCCCTGGAGGTCGTCGAGGACGACACCCTGGCCCGCCTGGTGACCTTCCCGAACGTGGTGGTCACCTCGCACCAGGCGTACTACACCGTGGACGCGGTCGGCCAGATCGTGGACACGACCGTCCAGAACGTCCTCGACTACGCGGCGGGCCGCCGCAGCGAGAACGTCCTGGTCCCGGCCGACTCGTAGACGCGGGTCAGACGAGCACGCCGGCGAGCAGGGAGGCGGTCAGCTCCGCGCCCTCCATCGTCAGCACCGACTCCGGGTGGAACTGCACCCCCGCGAAGCCCGGCCCGCGCAGCGCGTGGACCTCGCCCGTCTCCTCGTCCCGGCTCACCTCGATCCGGTGCAGGGCCAGCTCGGTGGCGGTCCGCTCGTCGCAGCGGGCCGTGAAGCTGTTGTAGAAGCCGACCGTCCGCTCCTGCCCGAAGAGATCGATCCGCACCTGCGCGCCCTGGAACGGGGTGCGCTTGCGGACGATCTCCAGGCCCAGTTCGGCCGCGATCAGCTCATGGCCGAGGCAGACGCCGAGCAGACCGTGCCGGTGGTCCCGTACGAGATCGGCGGTGAGCCCGCGCAGGAAACGCATCTTCGGATCGGTGGCGTCGGACGGATCCCCCGGCCCCGGGCCGAGCACCACCGGGCCTTCGTGGGCGAGCGCCAGCTCCCGCAGCCCCGGCTCGTCGTAGCGGACGACGGAGACCTCCAGGCCCGAGGAGCGCAGCAAGTGCGCGAGCATCGCGGTGAAGGTGTCCTCGGCGTCGATCACCAGCGCGTGGCCGGTCAGCTCGGCGGAGCGGACCTGCATCCGCAGCCAGAACGGCGCCAGGTCGGCCCGCCGGGCGTCCAGCGCCGCCCGCACCCGGGGATCGTCCGCGAGCCGGACCGCCACCGGCGCCTCGTCCTGCGGCCGCCCCTCCCGTACACCGAGCGCCGCGAGCACCCCGGCCGCCTTCGCGTGCGTCTCGGCGACCTCGCCGTCGGGGTCGGAGTGCCGGACGAGCGTCGCGCCGACCGGTACGCGCAGGGCCCCGTCGCGGGAGATGTCGGCGGTACGGATGAGGATCGGCGAGTCCAGGGTCTGGAGCCCGTTCTCGTCGGTGCCGAGCAGGGCCAGGGCGCCCGCGTAGTAACCCCGACCGCCGGCCTCGTGCCGCTCGATGACCCGGCAGGCGTTCTGCACCGGAGAGCCGGTGACCGTCGCCGCGAACATCGTCTCCCGCAGCACCTCCCGCACGTCCAGGGAGGAGCGGCCCCGCAGCTCGTACTCGGTGTGCGCGAGGTGCGCCATCTCCTTGAGCCGGGGCCCGATCACCACCCCGCCCATGTCGCCGACCGTGCACATCATCTTCAGCTCCTCGTCGACCACCATGGAGAGCTCCTCGGTCTCCTTGCGGTCCGCCAGGAACGTCAGCAGGTCCTCGGGGGTCGGCGCGGCCCCGGCCGGGTAGCGGTACGTGCCGGAGATCGGGTTCATGACGACCGTGCCGCCGGCCATCCGCACGTGCACCTCCGGGCTCGCGCCGACCAGGGTCCGGTCGCCGGTGTGGACGACGAAGGTCCAGTACGCGCCCCGCTCACCCGCGAGCAGCCGCCGGAACAGGGCGAGCGCGTCGGCGCGCCCGAAGCCGGGGATCTCCCCGGTGTACGTCCGCCGGATGACGAAGTTGGCGCCCTCGCCCGCGCCGATCTCCTCCTCGATCACGCGCCGCACGGTCCCGGCGTACGCCTCGTCCGACACGTCGAACCCGCCGCCCTCGACCCGTACCGCGTGGGTCGGCAGCCGGTCGAGCGCGTCGGCGAGCGGCAGCTCGTACGTCTCCTCGGCGACGAGCACGGAGAGCGGGGTGCCGTCGTCGCGGACGTCGAAACCGCGCTCGCGGATCTGCCGGAACGGCACCAGGGCGAGGGTCGGCAGCTCACCGACGGGCAGGTCGGCGAGGCGCTCGGCCTCGTGCACCGCGCCGATCAGCACCTCGACGGTGTCGTGGTCACGGCCGGGGGTGCGCCTGCGGAGCAGGGCGAAGGGCGGACAGGCGTCGTCGAGGAGACGGGAGAGGTCCATGAGGTGTGTTCCTTCCGGGAGACGGAGAGGAACGGCCCTGGGAACGCAGAAGGCCGCCCTCTCGGGCGGCCTTCGCGTGTGGTGTGGGGGTACGCGCAGTCAGTGGGCCGCCGGAGGAGCGGGCCACCACCAGTTCAGGGTCGTCTGCGCGAACATGCGAGCACTGTAACGCAGCCGGGCAGCGCGAAGGGGCCCGGTTCACACCATGGACGGTGCGAGCCGGGCCCCTTCGGTGGCCTCGCTGATCTACCGATCTACCGGTCTGCCGACCCGTGGATCAGAAGATCAGGTTGTAGATCTGCCAGCCGCTGCCGACCTTGACGCGGGGCGCGTACGGGGCGGTGGCGCTGCCGGTGCCCTTGTAGTACCAGAGCGCTCCGGTGGTGTCGCGGCCGATGAGGTCGACCTTGCCGTCACCGTTCAGGTCGCTCGGTCCGACGAGCTGGTTGTACGTCTGCCAGCCGCCGCCGACCTTGACGCGCGCGGCGAACGGCGTGGTGGAGCTGCCGGTGCCCTTGTAGAACCACAGGTCGCCGGCGGGGTCGCGGGCGATGAGGTCGGCCTTGCCGTCGGCGTTCACGTCGCCGGTGGAGACGAGCTGGTTGTACATCTGCCAGCCGCCGCCGACCTTGACGCGCGCGGCGAACGGGGTGGCCGGGTTGCCCGTGCCCTTGTAGAACCAGAGCAGGCCGGACTTCTCGCGGGCTATCAGGTCGGGTATCGCGTCACCGTTCAGGTCACGCGCGCCGATGATCCGGTCGTAGATCTGCCAGCCGCCACCGGTCTTGAGCCGCGCCTTGAACGGCGCGGACGGGTTGCCGGTGCCCTTGTAGTACCAGAGGTCGCCGGCCGGGTCCCGGGCGACCATGTCGCCGGTGCCGTCCGCGTGCAGCGCGGTCATCGGCGTGACGGCGTTGTACATGTTCCAGCCACCGCCGACGCGGTACCGGGTGAGGAACGGCGCGGTGGCGCTGCCGGTGCCCTGGTACTGCCAGAGGACACCGGAGGCGTCACGGGCGAGGAGGTTGTAGCGGCCGGCGGCGGAGACGGGCGCGGCCGCAGGGGCCTCGGTGACATCGGTCGCCTTCACCCACGCCATACGGTGGTTGTACCTGATCGGGATGTACTCGTCGGTGCCCACGACGTTCTTCTGGGAGCTGCCGAACCAGTCGTCACCCTTGATCGCGGGGCCGGCCTTCACGTAAGCCTGGCCCGCAGGGAGCGAGTACCTCGTGAAGTAGGCGCCCGGGTCCGACGGCGGGGCCTCGCCGGCCGCGGTGTAGGCGGCGGTCTCGGGGAAGGAGCGTCCGTAGATCCGGGCCGTGACGCCGGCCTTGGCCTTGATCACGGTCGGGGAGACGGTGACCGGGGCCGTGTACTGGCCGCCGGGGTTGTAGAACCAGGCCTTCTGCCCGCCGTACCAGATCGCGGTCCAGTCGGTGCGGGTTTCGGCGACGACGTACGTGCCGCCCGCGCGGACCTTGTTCCCCCAGTTCGGTCCGTCACTCCACACCACGTTGGGGATGTACGGGTCCTTGATGGGCGTCGCGGTCGAAGCGGTGGTGTACAGGTAGCCGAAGTTCGCGGGCCGGGCGGCGACGGTGCTGCCGCCGTACGTGATCTTGGGCTGGTTCGCCGTGGTGAACGGCGGTACGACACGGACCAGCTGACCGGCCTTGAGCAGGCCGCCGGCGCCGCCGGCGCCCGTCGGGGCACCCATCAGCGACATGTAGTGGTTCCAGTCCCAGAACGGGCCCGCGTCCCAGTGCATGCCGGCGATCTTGGCGTCGTTGTATCCCGCCACCTCGTCGTGGCCGATGATGTGCTCGCGGTCGAGCGGGATGCCGTACTTGGCCGCGAGGAACTTCACCAGTGCGGCGGAGGACTCGTACTGCGGCTCCGTGTACCAGCTGCCCGCCTTGATGGCGTAGCCCTCGTGCTCCACGCCGATGGCGTGCGAGTTGGTGGTCCAGTTGCCCGCGTGCCACGCGATGTTCTTGTTCTCGACCATCTGGGTGACCAGACCGTCCGAGGCGCGGATCAGGTAGTGCGCGCTGCCCTTGGCCGTCGCGCTCTGGAACGTGGCGATGGTGCCGGCGTAGCTGCCCTCGGTGTCGTGGACGACGATCTGCCGGATGTCGACACCGCCGGCCGGGCGAGGGGCGAGCGTGTAGTTGCGCTGTCCGGTGCTCGGGACCTCGGCCGGGATGTAGTTGCACTGCAGACCGGACGGGCACTCGGGCGTCGGCGTCGCGGTCGTCGCCGCGAAGCTCGCGGCCAGCGGCACGTCCGACGGCTTGACCGGTTCGACCGACGGGTCGGCCGGCAGGACGACCTGCTCGCCGTCCGTGGTGAGCTCCCGCTCACCCGTCTTGATCGATTCGAAGACGCGCTTCGCGAAGAGGTCGGCGCCCTTCTTGTCCGGCGACTCGCTGAAACGCGCCACAGCGGCGTACCACTGGCCCGGGTCGTCCGGCAGGTCACCGGTCGCCTGCTTCTGGTACTCCGCGAGCAGCGCCGCACCGGCGCGGATGCTCTCCCCGGTGTCGTTCTTCAGGGTCTCGGCGGAGCCGTCGATCAGCCCGGCGGCCTTGTCCAGCGTGTGCAGCCGCGGATCGTCGGTGTCGACGGTCTCCTTCGGCAGGTTGCGCAGCGCCTTGGCCTTGTCGAAGGTCTTCTCGATCTCCTCCTTGCCGCTGGCGTTGAGGTGCGCGAGGCGCTCGTCGTCGTCGTGGACCGCGACGTCCTCCGGGTCGACGTCCGTCAGACCCATGACGTTGTACGCGCCGCTCGTGCTCGGCTCGCCGTCGTGCGACTCCCACCGCGTCTGTCGGTACGACACGGCCATCAGCACGCTCTGTGGAACGTCGAACTCATCGGCGGCCGAGGCGAACTGCGCCTGCAGTGACGATTCCCCACCCGCCTTGCCGTCCGAGGAGTCCAGCATGCCCGGCGATGCCACGGCGATCGTGCCGATCGTCGCCGTCGCGACGACGGCCGCCGCAGCGCCGTACAGCAGCCGTCTCTTCTTGCGGTCCCTGCGGTGCCCTTGGCTCACGCCCACCCCTGTGAAGTATTTAGGCCTCAGATGTTTAAACGCGCGTGAGGGTAACACCACCCGAAGGCGTGGTCCGCGTGGGCGGACATTACGGACGCGCGTCTCAGCCATTGGGCGGCGCGATGGACAGGGCGTCGGACACCGTAATGTGGTGGTTGTGACCGTGAACGCTAAGACCACCGCAACCGGTGGCAACACCTGGCGAGACCTTCCCGCGGCGCAGCAGCCCGAGTACCCCGATGCCGAGGCTCTGCGCGATGTGATCGCGGACCTCGAGTCGTATCCGCCGCTCGTCTTCGCGGGCGAGTGCGATCAGCTGCGCGCCCGTATGGGAGCCGTCGCCCGTGGCGAGGCGTTCCTGCTCCAGGGCGGCGACTGCGCCGAGGCCTTCGACGCCGTCTCCGCCGACCACATCCGAGCCAAGCTCAAGACGCTGCTCCAGATGAGCGCCGTCCTCACGTACGCGGCCTCCGTGCCCGTCGTGAAGGTCGGCCGCATCGCGGGGCAGTACTCCAAGCCCCGCTCCAAGGGCACCGAGACCCGCGACGGGGTGACCCTGCCGACGTACCGCGGCGACTCCGTCAACGGCTTCGACTTCAACGAGAAGGCCCGCATCCCGGACCCCGAGCGCCTGAAGCGGATGTACAACGCCTCCGCCTCCACGCTCAACCTGGTGCGCGCCTTCACCACCGGTGGCTACGCCGACCTGCGCCAGGTGCATGCCTGGAACCAGGACTTCGTGAAGTCGTCCCCGTCGGGTCAGCGCTACGAGGCGCTCGCCCGCGAGATCGACAACGCCCTGAACTTCATGAAGGCCTGTGGCACCGACCCGGCCGAGTTCAAGGCCGTCGAGTTCTACGCCTCCCACGAGGCGCTGCTGCTCGACTACGAGGGCGCCCTCACGCGTACCGACTCGCGCACCGGCAAGCTGTACGACACCTCCGGCCACATGGTCTGGATCGGTGAGCGCACCCGCCAGCTCGACCACGCCCACATCGAGTTCGCCTCGCGGATCGCGAACCCGATCGGCATCAAGCTGGGCCCGACGACCTCGGTCGACGAGGCGCTGACGTACATCGACCGGCTCGACCCGGACCGCGAGCCCGGCCGGCTGACCTTCATCGTCCGCATGGGCGCCGACAAGGTCCGGGACAAGCTCCCGGAGCTGGTCGAGAAGGTCACCGCCTCCGGCGCGACCGTCGCCTGGGTGACCGACCCGATGCACGGCAACACCTTCGAGGCGGCCTCCGGGCACAAGACCCGCCGCTTCGACGACGTGCTCGACGAGGTCAAGGGCTTCTTCGAGGTCCACAAGAGCCTTGGCACCCACCCGGGCGGCATCCACGTCGAGCTCACCGGTGACGACGTCACCGAGTGCGTGGGCGGCGGCGACGAGATCTTCGTCGACGACCTGCACCAGCGCTACGAGACGGCCTGCGACCCGCGGCTCAACCGCAGCCAGTCCCTGGACCTGGCGTTCCTGGTGGCGGAGATGTACCGCGATCAGTAAGTAGCTTCGTACGACGATGGGGCGCGGATCACTGTGATCCGCGCCCCATGTCATATGCAGAGCTTTACACCTCGGAGGCGCCGGGTAAGGTTAGGTTAGCCTTATCGATCTCGGCGGGAGGTGAATCCGCGTGTACGTCTGCTCATGCTTCGGGGTCACCGAGAAGCAGGTCAAGGAACACGCGGACGCGGGCGCCTGCACGCCCCGCCAGATCGCCTCCGCCTGCAAGGCGGGAACGGACTGCGGTTCCTGCGTGCGACGCATCCAGGCCATACTCGGGCGCGGCAACTGCCCGCGCCGGGATCTGATCGACCAGGGGATTCCCGCCCTGGCGGCGGAGATCAACGAGCCGGACGAGCTGTCCGAAGCCGCCTGATCCAAAGCCGGCCGATTCGAAGCTTTCCGATCCAAAGCCGTCCGAGCTAGCTCGGCTGCTCGATCAGCGTCGAGATGTACAGCGCCTCGCCCAGGCTCTCGATCAGCTCCAGCTGCGTGTCGAGGTAGTCGATGTGGTGCTCCTCGTCCGCGAGGATCTCCTCGAAGAGGTTGGCCGAGGTGATGTCGCCCTTGGCCCGCATGACATCGATCCCGCGCTTGAGGCGGTCGATCGCCTCGACCTCCACCTGGCGGTCCGCCTGGAACATCTCGGTGACCGTCTGGCCGACGCGTACGTGGAAGAGCCGCTGGTAGTTGGGCAGACCGTCGAGCATCAGGATGCGCTCGGTGATCTTGTCCGCGTGCTTCATCTCATCGATGGACTCTTCGCGGGTGTACTTGGCGAGCTTGGTCCAGCCCTTGTTGTCCTGGATGCGGTAGTGCAGCCAGTACTGGTTGATGGCCGTCAGCTCGCCGGTCAGCTGCTCGTTGAGGAACTCGAGGACCTCGGGGTCGCCCTGCATCGCAGAGGCTCCTTCCACGCATGTCTAAGTCGTGACTGGGCAGGATGGCCGCATCCTTGCACCACGGTTGGGGACCGTCCAGTAAGTGCAGGCTTAGTGGGAGTTGCCCCAAAGCTGCCCTGCTGGGGAGGTTGGCTGGTCATGACCACCCCTCGCGGTCTGTCACCATGGATGACATGGGTCAGCCGGAGAGCGGGGTACACCGGGAAGCAGGGCAGACGGATCTTCCGCCGGGGCAACGGCTGCAGCGCGGCTGGCCGGTCACCCACTACGGCCCCGTCCCCAAGTTCAAGCCCGACCGCTGGGAGTTCCGGGTCTTCGGGGCGACGGCGGACGGCGACAAGCGGTGCTGGAACCACGAGGAGTTCTCGGCCCTCCCGTTCGCGACGGTCGTGGCCGATCTGCACTGCGTGACGAAATTCAGCATGCTCGGGGCCGAATGGGGTGGGGTGCCGGCCCGGACGATCCTGGATCTGGCCCCGCCGGCCGGCAACGTGACGCATGTGATGGTCTGGGCCGAGTACGGCTTCAGCGCGAACCTGCGGCTCTCCGACTTCGCCTCCGACCAGACGATCTTCGCCACCCACAAGGACGGTGAGCTGCTCACCGCCGAGCACGGCTTCCCGCTGCGGCTCGTGGTGCCGCACCTGTACGCCTGGAAGGGGCCCAAGTGGGTCCGGGGCGTGGAGTACATGACCGCCGACCGCCGCGGCTTCTGGGAGGAGCGCGGCTATCACAACCTCGGCGACCCCTGGAAGGAACAGCGGTACTCGTACCAGGAGGAGCCGGGGGACGGCCCGGAACTCTGATCGGTGCCGGTGCCGGTGCCGGTGCCGGTGTCGGTGCCGGTGCTCGGTCAGTGCTGGTGGTACTGGTGGACCACCGCGTGGCCCTTGCCGCGGCCGATCAGCCACTTGTTGACGGGCGTGGTGATCAGGAAGGCGACGAGGAAGGCGAACGCCAGGGCGCCCCAGAAGAGCGCGTCCGAGAGGTGCGCGTCCATCGCGCCCGGCACCAGGAGCAGCACTCCGTTGTCGACGAGTTCCATGACGGTGATCGAGAGCGTGTCGGCGGCGAGCGCGACGCCGATGGCCGCCTTCAGGCTCAGGCCCGCGCGGACGACCGCCCAGAGCGTGAGCGAGTAGCCGAAGAAGAAGGCCAGGGCGATGGCCAGGACCATCGTCGGGGCGTTGCCCCAGCCGAGCGCGGTGCCGATGATCATGCCGAGGACCTCGCCGATGGCGCATCCGGTCAGGCAGTGCAGGGTGGCCTTCATCGCCATGGACCAGCTGGCCTTGGCCGGGGGCTGTCCGTGGCCCTGTCCGTGGTCGTGTCCGTCGTGACCGTGTCCGTCGTGGTGGGCGTGCGGGTCGGCGTGCGCTTCGTGCTGCATGGGTTCCCCCAATGACCGATTGCGGTTCCTGCTGCCTACACAGGAACCGTATACCCCCTAGGGGTATTCCTCAACGGGAATCTCAGCCCCGGAGCTTCTTCAGCCGCTCCACGTCCGCGACGTGGCCTTCCTTCCCGCCCGGCGTCTCGATGATCAGCGGCACGCCCTCGGTCGCGTGGTGCCGCATCAGCTCGCGGAACGGGTCCTCGCCGATGTGCCCGGCCCCGATGTTCGCGTGCCGGTCCTTGTGCGCGCCGACGACGTCCTTGGAGTCGTTGGCGTGGATCAGCTTCAGCCGGCCCTCGCCCACCGTCGCCACCAGCTCGTCGAGCGTCTGCCGCATGCCGTGCGGGCCGGTCAGATCGTGTCCCGCGGCGAAGATGTGGCAGGTGTCGAGGCAGATCCCGAGCTTCGGGTGGTGGTCGAGTGCCTCGAAGTACGGGCCGAAGTCCTCGGCGCGCGAGCAGAGCGAGAAGCCCTGCCCGGCCGTCGACTCCAGGAGCAGGAACGGATCGTCCGGGTGCGTCAGCTCCTCCAGCAGCGGCCGCATCCGCTCCCGTACCTGCGCGAGCGCCTCCGCGCGCGGACGGCCGCCGGTCGCCGAGCCGGTGTGCACGACCACGCCCTTCGCCCCGATCTCGCGGCCCCGGCGCAGCGAGTGCCGGAGCGACTCGACCGACTTCTCGACGGTGGCCTCGGTGTGGGAGCCGAAGTTGATCAGGTACGGGGCGTGCACCCAGGCCGACAGGGACTCGGCCTCGCACCCGGCGCGGAACAGCTCGTCCTGCGCCGGGTTGCCGACGGGCGTCGCCCAGCCGCGCGGGTTGGCGACGAAGACCTGGACCGTCTCCGCGCCCAGTTCGCGGGCGTAGCCGAGACCGACCGTGGCGAGACCGCCGGCCACGGGGACATGACCGCCGACGGGGTTGCGCATGAGTTCTTACAGTCCCTTGATCGTGATGGCGATGGTGGAGCCCTCGGGCGCGGTGGTGCCGCCGTCGACGGACTGGCCGGAGACCGTGTCGCCGAGGAAGGGGAAGGTCTTCTCGACCTTCACCTCGAAGCCCGCCGCCTCCAGCTTCGTGCGCGCGGAGTCGGTCGACTCGCCCGTCACGTCGGGGACCTCGATCATCCGCGGCCCCTTGGAGACCGTGAGGACGATCCGGTCGCCCTGGGCGGCCCGGCTGCCCTCCGCGAGCGACTGGGCGGCGACCGTGGCGGCCGCCTCGGCGGAGTGGATCTGCTCGGTCGCGATCTCCACCTTGAGCCCGGCGTCCTGGAGCGTGCTGGTGGCGTCGGCCACCGAGTCGCCGGCCACGTCGGGAACGTCGATCGGGCGGCCCTTGCTGACCACGAGCGCCACGGCCGAGTCGGGGCTGCGTTCGGTGCCCGGCTCCGGGTCGGAGCTGATCACGGCGCCCTGCGGGATGTCCTGGCTGAAAGCCGTCGTCGTCACGCCGACCAGCAGGCCCTCGTCGGCGAGCAGCCGCTTGGCCTGCGCCAGCGGCTTCCCCTTGAGCCGGGGGACCTTCACGATCTCCGGGCCCCGGGAGATGGTGAGCGTGACCGTGCCGTTGCCCCGGATCCGCTGGCCCGAGGCCGGGTCGGTGGCCATGACCGTGCCGCGCTCGTACACGTCGCTGAACGCCCGCTTCGTCGCGCGGACGTCGAGCCCCGCGTCCGTCAGCCGCTTGGTCGCCTTCTCCTCGGTCTGGCCGAGGACGGCCGGGACGCGGGTGAACTGGCCGGAATTGATGTACCAGACGCCCCCGCCGATCCCCAGCGCGAGCAGGACGGCCACGACGACGAGCAGCGGACCGCGCGGCCGGCGCCGGCCACGGTCCCGGCGCTCCGCCCGGCCCTCGGAGCGGAGCTCCTGCCCGAGCTCGGTCGGCGGCATCGGGAGCCGGCTGGTGTGCTGGACGTCGTCCTCAGGACGGGCGGCCGCCGACGCGACCCGGGGGATCACGCTGGTCCGGTCCTCCGCCCCCGTACGCTCCTCGGCGTGCGCCTGCGGCGGTACGGCGTCCAGCTGCGCGTCCCCGAGGGCCGCCCGGGCCTCCCGGGCGTGCGCGAGGAGCGCGACGGCGTCGTACGGGCGGACCTCGGGGTTGCGGGCGGTGGCGGTCGCCACCAGCTCGTCCAGTTCGAGGGCGAGGCCGGGCACGGCCGCCGAGGGGGCCGGGACGTCGGTGTTCAGGTGCTGGAAGAGGACCTGGGCGGGGGTGTCCCCGGAGTGCGGCTTGGAGCCGGTCAGCATCTCGTACAGGACGACACCGCAGGCGTACACGTCGGCGCGGGTGTCCGCCGTGCCGTGCTCGATCTGCTCCGGCGCCAGGTACGAGACGGTGCCCAGGACCGACCCCGTGGTGTTGGTGGCCGAGCCGACCGCCCGTACGAGACCGAAGTCGGCGACCTTCACCCGGCCGTCGTCCCCTATCAGGACGTTCTCCGGCTTCATGTCCCGGTGCACGAACCCGGCACGATGCGCGGCCCCGAGCGCGGCGAGCACCGGCTCCAGGATGTCGAGCGCGGCGCGCGGCTGGAGCGCCCCGCGCTCGCGCAGCACGTCGCGCAGGGTGCACCCGGCGACGTACTCCATGGCCAGATAGACGTACGCGCCGTCCGCGCCCTGGTCGAAGACCCCCACCACATTGGGGTGGGAGAGCCGGGCGACGGACTTGGCCTCGCGGATGAACCGCTCGACGAACGCGGCGTCGGTGGCGAGGGCCGGGTGCATCACCTTGAGCGCGAGCACCCGGTCGAGCCGGGTGTCGACGGCCCGGTAGACCGTGGCCATCCCGCCGACGGCGATGCGCGCGTCGACGCGGTAGCGGCCGTCGAGCAGCTGCCCGACGAGGGGGTCCTGAAGGGTCGTGTCCACGGCCCCGAGTTTACGAGCCGGTGAGGCCACCCCGTTCCCCACCGGCCCGACCGCAGCACACCTGTGACGCGACGCACGGCGCGCCTCGGGTCCCGAAGGGCTCCCGCGGGCTCAGAACGCGGGGCGTTCCGGGTCCAGGACCGCGCGGCCGTCCGTGGGGGAGGAGGCCTCGGCGAAGTGCCGGCGCGGGATCCGGCCCGCCCGATGGGCCAGGCGGCCAGCCTCCACCGCGTGCCGCATCCCCTCCGCCATCAGGACCGGGTCCTGCGCCCGGGTCACCGCGGAGGCGAGCATGACCGCCGAGCAGCCCAGCTCCATCGCCAGGGCGACGTCCGAGGCCGTGCCGGCCCCCGCGTCCAGGATCACCGGGACGCCCGCGCGATCGACGATCAGCTCGAAGTTGTGCGGGTTGCGGATCCCGAGCCCGGAGCCGATCGGCGAGCCGAGCGGCATGATCGCCGCGCACCCCACGTCCTCCAGCTTCCGCGCGAGGACCGGGTCGTCGTTGGTGTACGGCAGGACGATGAAGCCGTCGTCGACCAGCGTCTCGGCCGCGTCGAGGGTCTCGACCGGGTCCGGCAGCAGGGTCCGCTCGTCGGCGATGACCTCCAGCTTGATCCAGTCGGTGCCGAGCGCCTCCCGGGCCAGGCGTGCGGTCAGGATCGCCTCGCCCGCCGTGTAGCAGCCCGCCGTGTTCGGCAGCACGCGGATCGAGAGCTTCTCCAGGACGGAGAGGACCGAGCCCCGCACGGTCGGGTCGAGCCGCCGCATGGCGACCGTGGTCAGCTCGGTGCCGCTGACGGCCAGGGAGCGTTCGAGGATCTCCAGGCTCGGGGCGCCGCCCGTGCCGAGGATCAGCCGGGAGGAGAACTCCGTACCGCCGAGGAGGAAGGTGTCGTCGGACATCGCGCTCAGCCTCCCTGGACGGCGGTGAGGACCTCGACCCGGTCGCCCTCGCCGAGGACGGTCGCGGACCACTGGCTGCGCGGCACGACGGTCTCGTTGACGGCCGCCGCCACGCCCGAGGGCGCGGTGGTGAGCGTGGTGACCAGGGCGTCGAGGGTCGTGGGCGCGGCGAGGACACGCGCCTCGCCGTTGACGGAGACGGTCGTGTTCGTGGCGGTCATGCGGGCTGCTCCTGTCGTACGGGGGAGAAGCGGCGGGGAGTGAAGGGGCGGGCCTCGTCAGGAAGCGCGCCGGTGGTGAGGAACTCGGCCATGACGTCGCCGGTGACCGGAGTGAGCAGCACGCCGTTGCGGTAGTGCCCGGTGGCGAGGCGGAGGCCGTCGAGCGCGGTCGGGCCGAGCAGCGGCGCGTTGTCCGGCGACCCGGGGCGCAGGCCCGCCAGGGTCTCGGTGAGCGGCAGCTCGGTGAGGCCGGGGACCAGCTCGTGGGCGTCGCGGAGCAGCTCGTACACCCCGCCCGCCGTGACGGTGGTGTCCCAGCCCAGCTCCTCGCTGGTCGCGCCGACGACCAGCTCGCCGTTCTCGCGCGGGACGAGGTAGACGTGGCTGCCGCGCACGACCGCCCGGACGGTCCGGGACAGGAACGGCGCGAACGCGGGCGGCACGGTCAGCCGCAGGACCTGTCCCTTGACGGGACGTACGGGCGGCAGGACCTCCGGCGGTACGCCCGCGAGCCGGCCGCTGAGGCTGCCCGCGGCCAGCACGACCTGGTCCGCGGTGAGCTCGGTGCCGTCGGCGAGCGTCACGCCCGTGGCCCGGTCCCGTACCACCGTGAGGCGTTCGGCGAGGCTCCGGTGGAAGACCACCCCGGCCCGCTCGCAGGCGGTGACCAGGGCGGCGGCGAGGCGGCGCGGATCGACCTGGTGGTCGCCGTCGACCCGCAGTCCGCCGCGCACGCCCGGGGCGAGCATCGGCTCGAGGCGGCGGCACTCGCGCCCGTTGAGCCACTCCGACTCCAGGCCGGAGCGGATCTGCAGGGCGTGCAGATCGCGCAGATGGGCCCGGTCGTCGGCGTCGAGCGCGACGGCGAGCGTGCCGCAGGCGCGGTAGCCGACGTCGTGCCCGGTGGCTTCCTCGAGTTCGGCGACGAACGCGGGGTAGCGGTGCGCGGAGGCGAGGTTGAGGGCGAGCAGGGTCTCCTCGCCGTAGTGGAGTTCGGTGACGGCGGCGAGCATCCCGGCCGCCACGCGGGCGGCCCCGCCGCCGGGTTCGGGGTCCACGACCGCCGTGCTCAGCCCGCGCTGCGCGGACCGCCAGGCGGTGACCAGGCCGATGATGCCGCCCCCGACGACGAGAACGTCGGAGGTACCGCCTGTGCTGCGGGTACT
This sequence comes from Streptomyces sp. NPDC026092, assembly GCF_040638605.1. Taxonomy (NCBI): domain Bacteria; kingdom Bacillati; phylum Actinomycetota; class Actinomycetes; order Kitasatosporales; family Streptomycetaceae; genus Streptomyces; species Streptomyces sp. NPDC026092. Next base: position 20,921 of record NZ_JBEZYN010000016.1, on the reverse strand, counting down.
GCCTGTACTGCCCGTACTGCGTGTACGCGACATGGGCGTCCAGCCCCTCCCTTCGCCGGCATGACCCGGATCAGGTTCGTACGGTCGGAGGCCGGCCAGCCTCCCTCTCAGCCCGGTGCGTCCGGGCTCCCGCGAGTGCTCTACGTTGACCGTCAGCCTAACCCCAGCCCCCGACGCCCAGTAAGGGAGCCTCCACCGTGCCCCGTTCTCTCGACGGACTCGTCCTCGCGCCGGTCGCCGACCAGGCCCCCGGTCAGGTCGGGACGCGTACCCGGTTCACGTACCACGAGGAGGAGGGCCGGATCTGGGCCGAGTACGCGGGCGGGGACGTCGTGCGCGGGTTTCTCGTCGGCACGCGCGCGGGGGACCGGCTCGACTTCCGTTACGTCCAGCTGAAGCAGGACGGAACGACCTCTTCCGGGCATTGCGTCTCGCTCGTGGTGGAGCTGCCGGACGGGCGCGTTCGGCTGGAGGAGAGCTGGGCATGGGAGTCCCAGGAGGGCTCCGGCACCAGCGTCGTGGAACAGCTGCCTTCCTGACGGTACGTCAGATAGTTAAGGTGAACGGGTGAGCGAGCAGATGCAGGCAGAGCAGCGGGTCGTCGTCGTGGGCGCCGGGATGGCGGGGGTGCAGACCGCCGTGGCCCTGCGCGAACAGGGCTTCACCGGGGCGGTCACCCTCATCGGGGCCGAGCCCCACCAGCCCTACGACCGGCCGCCGCTGTCCAAGGCGGTCCTCCTCGGCAAGGCCGAGGACTCGGCTTTCGACGTCGACTTCGAGGCGCTCGCCATCGAGCTGCGCCTCGGCCTCGACGTGACCGGGCTGCGCGCCGACGCTCACGAGGTCGACACCGAGGCCGGGCCCGTCCCGTACGACGTCCTGGTCCTCGCCACCGGCGCCGAACCGATCACCCTGCCCGGCACCGAGGGCGTCCCCGGGGTCCACCTGCTGCGCACCCTCGACGACGCCGCCCGCCTCAAGCCCGTCCTGGAGCGCCGCCACGACATCGTGGTCGTCGGCGCCGGCTGGATCGGCGCCGAGTTCGCCACCGCCGCGCGCGAGGCGGGGTGCGCGGTCACCGTCGTCGAGGCCGCCGACCGCCCGCTCGCCGGCGCGCTGCCCGCCGAGGTCGCCGCCCCGATGGCGCGCTGGTACGAGGAGAGCGGCGCCGAACTCCTCACCCACGCGCGCGTGGAGTCCGTCGAACCCGGCACGGTCGTCCTCACCGACGGCCGGCGGCTGCCCGCCGACGCGGTCGTCGTCGGCATCGGCGCCCGGCCCGCCACCCGGTGGCTCACCGGCTCCGGCATCGCCCTGGGCGCGGACGGCTCCGTCACCGCCGACGACCGGCTGCGCACCTCCCTGCCCGACGTGTACGCCGTCGGCGACTGCGCCTCCTTCCCCTCCGCCCGCTACGGCGCCCGGCTCCTCGTCCACCACTGGGACAACGCGCTCCAGGGCCCGAGGGCCGTCGCGGCCGACATCATCGGCGAGACCCCCACGGTCTACGACCCGGTGCCGTACTTCTGGTCCGAGCAGTTCGGCCGCTTCGTGCAGTACGCCGGCCACCACAGCGGAGCCGCCGAACTGGTCCGGCGCGGTGACCCGGCCGACCCCTCCTGGTCCGTCCTCTGGCTCCACGACGGCTCCCTCGTCGCCCTGCTCGCCGTCGGCCGCCCCCGCGACCTGGCCCAGGGCCGCAAGCTGATCGAGTCCGGCGCCAAGCTCGACCCCACCCGCGCCACCGACCCCACCGTCCCTCTGAAGGCCGCAGTCCAGTAAGGGGCTGTCCGGCGGATCATGGCCGGGGCCGCGACGCCTGGCACGGCACTCCCCCAAGCTCTTCGAGCAGGGGGGACCCCCACGCCGCGTTGCCGAAACGCCCCGATAGCTCCGCTATCGAGACGCTCCGGCGCCTTGCGATGCGTCCCCTGGGCCCAGAGGGCCTGGGGAGGCCCCATGCGCCAGACGCCGCGTCCTTTCCGGCCCTGATCCGCCGGACAGCCCCTAGCCCGACTACCGACTGTCAGTCCGGGATGGCAGGCTTGTTCCCGTGACCGAGATTGACGCAAAGACCGATGCTCTCGTCCCCGCCTGGCTCTACCTCCCCGACATCGCGGAAATGCTCGATGTCGAGGTGACGCGCGTGCGGCAGCTGGTCAAGGAGGGCCAGCTCATCGCCGTACGACGCGGCGAGAACAAGGCGCTTCAGGTGCCCGCCGCCTTCATCGACGGCGACAAGGTGGTCAAGGGCCTCTCCGGGACCCTGACCCTCCTGAAGGACGACGGCTTCACCGACGAAGAGATGCTGGAGTGGCTCTTCACTCCCGACCCCACCCTGCCGGGCACGCCCGCGCAGGCCCTCAGCGAGAATCGCGGCACGGAGGTGAAGCGCCGCGCCCAGGCGCTCGCCGTCTGACGCACACGCTCCGAAACACCACAGGAGGCCCTGGGGGCCGGCTCCGCCCGGCCCCCTCGGACCGCCGCACCCAACGGGGGGAACCACCCATGTCCACGCCTCGCGCGCAGCTCGCCGACGCCCGGCTCTACCTCTGCACGGACGCCCGCAGGCGCCAGGGAGACCTGCCGGCCTTCCTCGACGCCGTGCTCTCCTCCGGCGTGGACATCGTGCAGCTCCGCGACAAGGGCATGGAGGCCGGTGAGGAGCTGGAGCACCTCGCCGTCTTCGCCGAGGCCTGCCGTCGGCACGGCAAGCTGCTCGCGGTGAACGACCGGGCCGACGTCGCCCACGCCATCGGCTCCGACGTGCTGCACCTGGGCCAGAACGACCTGCCCGTCCCCGCCGCCCGGAAGATCCTCGGCGAGGACGTGCTCATCGGCCGCTCCTGCCACGCCGAGTCCGAGGTGGACGCGGCCGCCGCCGAGCCCGGCGTGGACTACTTCTGCACCGGCCCCTGCTGGCCCACCCCCACCAAGCCCGGGCGGTACGCCCCCGGCCTCGGCCTCGTGCGGTACGCCGCCGCCCTTGAGCAGGACCGCCCCTGGTTCGCGATCGGCGGTATCGACGAGACGAATCTCGACGAGGTCCTGGACGCGGGCGCCCGCCGCATCGTCGTCGTCCGCGCGATCACCGAGGCCGACGACCCGGCCGCGGCGACGGCCCGCCTGGCCAAGCGGATCCGCGAGCGCTCCGCCTAGCGCACACCCTCCGTGGCGCCCCGACGGGCGGCAGGGAAACCCCGTCCGAACGGTGTCCAAAAAGGTGTCCACGACTCGGACACCACTTCGTCGGCCGCAGCACCCCGTCTAACCTGCCGGTATGGCCCTAGGTACCGCTTCCACCCGCTCGGACCGCGCACGCACGGTCCGCGAGATCCTCGCGTCCGGCAAGCCGTCGTACTCGTTCGAGTTCTTCGCGCCCCGCACCGAGAAGGGCGAGCGGAGCCTCTGGAACGCCATGCGCCGCGTCGAGGCGGTCGGCCCCAGCTTCGTCTCCGTGACCTACGGCGCCGGCGGCACCACCCGCGGCGGCACCGTCAAGGCCACCCAGAAGATCGCCGGCGACACCACCCTCACCCCCGTCGCCCACCTCACCGCCGTCGACCACTCGGTCGCCGAGCTGCGCAACGTGCTCGGCCAGTACGCCGACGCCGGCATCCGCAACATGCTCGCGCTGCGCGGCGACCCGCCGGGCGACCCGCTGGGGGAGTGGGTCGAGCACCCCGAGGGCGTGCAGTACGCAGCCGACCTCGTTCGGCTGATCAAGGAGTCCGGCGACTTCTGCGTGGGCGTCGCCGCCTTCCCCGAGATGCACCCGCGGTCCACCGACTGGGACACGGACATCCGTCACTTCGTGGACAAGTGCCGGGCCGGCGCGGACTACGCCATCACCCAGATGTTCTTCGATCCCGAGAACTATCTGCGGATGCGCGACAGCGTCGTGAAGGCCGGCTGCGAGACGCCGATCATCCCCGAAGTCATGCCTGTTGTGAACGTGAAGACCCTCGACAGGCTGCCCCAGCTGAGCAACGCTCTCTTCCCGGCGGATGTGAAAGACCGCATCCTCGCCGTCAAGGACGATCCGGCCGCTGTACGCTCCATTGGCATCGAGTTCGCGACGGAGTTCTGCGCACGTCTGCTCTCCGAGGGTGTCCCCGGACTGCACTTCATCACGCTGAACAACTCCACCGCGACGCTGGAGATCTACGAGAATCTCGGACTGCACGTGCAGTCGTGACCGGCGTACCCGCCCCAGACCCGCGGCGGTGGCCGTAGGAGAGGGGCGGGCATGGGGTGGACGGTCCTCTACATCGCGTTCGGTGTCGTCGCGTTGTGGCTGCTGGGTGAGGTGCTCCTGCAGTACAAGGCGAGGCTGCGCTGGCGCGTGCTCGCCTTCTGCGGCTTCCTCGGGGTCGTCCTCGGTGTGCTGATGCCGTCCGTCGCGGTGATCATCGTGGGCGCGGTGGCCTTCGCCGTCGGCCAGACGTACGTGACGCTCTCCTTCCGCCGCGGCTTCTCCACCGGCTGGGCGATCGGCGGCAGCCCCGGCGCGAGCCGCCGCCGCAAGTCCGGCCCGCCCGCCGAGGCCGCAGGCCCCACGCTGGAGGTCAGCGACCTCGCGTACGAGCCGGTCGACCCCGCGCACGACGAGACACAGGCCGAGACGACGGCCGTCTACGAGCCCCAGCCGATGCCCGAGGACACCGGGCAGTACGGCATCTACACCCCCGCGTACGACCATGCGCAGGCCCACGCCGAGACTCCGCAGCACTCCTACGGGGGATATGACGGCGGCTACGGCGGCTACGAGCAGCACCCGGGGTACGCACCGCAGCCCGGGTACGAGCAGCCCGCCTACGACTACGACGGCGGCAGGCAGCAGTACGCCGCCTACTCCGACCCGTACATCGGCCCGGGCACGGACGGCCAGCAGTACGCCGCGTACGACTACGGCACCGGCGGCCAGCAGTCCTACGCGGACCCGTACGCGCCCTCGTACGCCTACGACACCCCGCCCGGCGGGGTGTGGGTGCCGCAGCAGCGGGACGGCGAGCAGCCCGCCCCGCCGCCGCAGCAGGGCGGCCAGGAGTACTACGGCTACGACAACGACCAGCAGTACCGGTACTGAGACGTACGCCGGCTCCCGGGCTCGCCTCTACCGGGAGCCGCGGAAGTCGTCGCCCTCGACGATCAGTCCGGCCACCAGCGCGCCCGACATGCCCGCGTGGGCGAGCCCGCCGCCCGGGTGGGACCAGCCGCCCGCGAAGTACAGGCCCGGCAGCGGGGAGCGGTTGGCCGCCGGGAGGTACATGCCCCGGCCGCCCGCGAGCGCGGGCCCGGGGACCTCGGCGGCGCCCGTCTCGCGCCGGGTGTCCTCGGGGGTGCGGACCTCCTGCCAGAGCAGCCGCTCGCGGAGCCCCGGCACGGCGGACTCCGCCGCCGTGACCAGCTCCCCGGCGAGCTCCGCCCAGTCGTGCTCGGGGTACAGGTCCACCGTCGCGGAGAGCGTCACCGACTCGTGGCCGGCGTCGGGGCGCAGCGCCGGGTCGTCGGGCCGCAGCACGGTCACCGTCGGCCGGTCGCCGGCCGCGTGCACCACCGTGCGGTGCGCGGCCCCCGCCTCGCGCGCGCCGCGCAGGGCCAGACAGACCGTCAGCCGGCCCGTCGTGTCCGTCTGGTACGACGGCCAGTCGTCCTGGCGCTCCCAGGCCACGACGTGCTCGCCGTAGAGCGCCGGCAGGGGCGCCCCCGCGACCACGTGGTCGGCCGCCACGATCTCGCCGCCCGCCAGCTCGACCCCGGCCGCCCGGCCGTCCTTCTCCACGACCCCCGTGACGGCGGAGTCGAAGACGAACTCCACCCGCCGCTTCAGGCACCGCTGGTGCACCGCGTCCGCGAGGGCCCGGATGCCCCCGCTCACGTACCAGGACCCGAAGGTCTGCTCCATGTACGGCAGGACGGTCGCCGAGGCGGGGGCGGTGGCCGGATCGAAGCCGTACGCCCACGCGTACGCGTCGAGGAGGGCGACGAGCCGGGGGTCCCGCAGCTCCCGCGCGCCGACCTGGGCGAGCGTGGTCGTGGGGCGGCGCAACAGGCCCGCCTTGAGCGCCGGGTACGGCTCCCGGGCGAGCGGCGTGGTGTCCGCGGCCTGCGGCTCCTCCAGGAGGGGGCGGCGCGTGCGGTCCCAGGCCTCGCGGGCCCGGACCAGGAAGTCGCCCCAGCGCTCGCCCGCGCCCGCGCCGAGCGCCGCGTCCAGGGCGGAGACGGTGCCGGACCGTGAGGCGTTCGGCAGATCCACGCGGGTGCCGTCGGCGAAGACATGACGGCTCGCCGGGTCGACCTGCGTCAGCTCGACGAGCTCCTCCAGGGGCTCCTTGCCGGTCTTGACGAACAGATCGCGGTATACCGCGGGCAGGTGCAGCAGACCGGGGCCGGTGTCGAAGCCGAACCCGTCCCGCTCGAAGCGGCGCACCGCACCGCCGTACGTCCCGCCGCGCTCGTACACCGTCACCCGGTGGCCCGCCACGGCCAGCCGGGCGGCCGCCGCCATGGCGCCCATCCCGGCGCCGATCACCACAATCCGTGCCATGTCAGGGACCCTATCGGCCGCCACCGACAGCCTTGTCAGTCGGGCGGGACCGAGTGCCGAGGCTGCGCGGCGGCCAGCCGGCGCTCCTCCCTGCGCTGCGCCCTGCGGCGCAGGAAGCGGCGGATGGCGTGGGCCAGGAAGATCAGTATCACCAGGCCGAGCACGAGCAGGACGGCCGCGATGATCGCCGCCGCCTGGGGGTTGAACATGGCGAAGGTGATGATCCCGGCGACGCCCAGGTCCTCCGCCGTGCTCATGGCGATGTTGGAGAACGGTTCCGGCGAGGTGTTGATCGCCATCCGGGTCCCGGCCTTGACGAAGTGGCTCATCAGCGCGGTCGAGCCGCCGACCGCGCCGGCCGCCAGGTCGGAGAGCGAACCGGACTGTCCGGCCAGCAGGGCACCGACCACGGCTCCGGCCACCGGCCGGATCACGGTGTGGACGGAGTCCCAGACGGAGTCGACGTAGGGGATCTTGTCCGCCACCGCCTCGCAGAGGAACAGCACTCCGGCGGCGATCAGGACGTCGGTGCGCTGCAGCGACTCGGGCACCTCGTCGGTGAGACCGGTCGCGCCGAAGACGCCGAGCAGGAGGACCACCGCGTACGCGTTGATCCCGCTCGCCCAGCCGCTGGTGAAGACCAGGGGGAGTACGGACACGTCCGCGATCGTAACCAGCTCTGAGTATCCGTACCTAGGTGTCGAGATGAGTAGGTACGCGGATGGGCTCCGACCTGCGCGGACGAGAGAGTGGTGTCCACGGAAGGGGCGCGGCTCCGGGACCGCCGACACGGGGTGGCGGAACGGGGCCGCGCGCCTGCCGGTACGGGGGCACGGGGGGCACGGGGGGCACGGGGGTGCACGGGGGTGCAGGGAACGCGAACGGCGAGGCTCGGGGGGATCGAGCCTCGCCGTTCGTCGTGTCGCCGTCGTGTGTGATGGGGGGGCTAACGCCCGCTCACGCGCCCGTGCAGCAGCCGGGACAGGGCGCTGTGGACGTCGTCGAGTGAGCGCTCCCGCTGGAAGGCCTGCCAGTCGAGGGCGGCCACCAGGACCATCCCGACCAGCGCCGCCGCCGTGAGCGGAATGTCGATCTCCCCGCTCAGCTCGCCCTCCTCGACGCCCTGGCGCAGCACACCCTCCACCACCGCGACCGCCTGCTGGCGGACCACCAGAAGGGTCGAGTTCCAGGCCCGGTTGGTGCGCCAGAGCTCGGCCACGTACAGCTGGGTGAAGGCCGGATAGCGGTCGATGAAGACCAGTCCCGCCCGGATCATCGCGTCCAGCGCGTCGATCCGGCTCCCGCCCTGCCGCTCCGTCTCCTCGGCCGCCTCCCGAAGGGAGGCGGTGAGCAGACCGACGCCGTGCCGCAGCAGCTCCTCGAAGAGCTCGGTCTTGCTCTTGAAGTTGTAGTAGACCGTGCCCTTGGCGACCCCCGCGCGCTCCGCGATCTCGTCCACCGTCGTCGCCGAGAAGCCCTGCTCGGCGATGAGCGTGACGGCGGCCTCGTAGAGCTTCGCGCGCGTGGCCTGGCGTCTGGTGCTGCTGCTGTCCATGGGCTCGATTCTCACAGGTTCCGGTGGTGTCACAGGCTCAGATCGGGGTGCAGCCGGTCGAGCGTCCAGACCTGCTTGCGCCGGGCCGACACGGCGGTCAGGGCGAGCGCCCCGAGCGTGAACGCGGCGAGCACCGCGCACGCCTGCCAGACGGGTCCGATCCCGCCGCCCGAGATCAGCCGGCGCAGCGACTCGACCACGTAGCTCATCGGCAGGAAGGGGTGGATGGCGTTGAAGAAGCCGGGGCTGGTCTGCACCGGGTACGTGCCGCCCGCCGAGGTCAGCTGGAGCATCAGCACGGCGAGCACCAGGATCCGGCCCGCCGCGCCGAAGCGGGCGTTGAGCCACTGGATGATCGCGGCGAAGCAGCAGGTCACCAGGGCGAGGAAGCCGACCGTTCCGGCAGCCCTCGCCATCTGCAGGCCGAGACCCCAGTGCAGGACCGACATCAGCGCGGCGACCTGGAGCAGCCCGATGGCCGCGACGGGCAGCCAGCCGGCCAGGGCGATCCGCCAGGCGGAGGCGCCGGCGGCGAGCGCGCGCCGGTTGAGGGGCTGGATGAGCATGTACGCCACCATCGCGCCGACCCAGAGGGAGAGCGGGATGAAGTACGGGGCGAATCCGGTGCCGTAGTTGGGCGCCTTGTGGAGCGACTGGGAGGCCAGCTCGACCGGGTCCGCCATGACCTCCGTACGCCGATCGCGCTCGTCCTTGTCGTAGTCGGGGATCCTGGTGACCCCGTCCTTCAGGCCGGTGGCCAGCTCGCCCGAGCCGTCGGCCAGCTTGAACAGGCCGCCGTCGAGGTCCCCGGCGCCCTTCTTCAGCTTGCCGACGCCGGTGTCGAGGTTCACCGAGCCGCCCTTGGCGCTGGTCAGGCCCGTGTGGAGCTCGTCGGCACCCTTGGCGACCTTCTGGGCGCCCTCGTTCAGCTTGTTGATCTTCTTGACGGCGTCCTCGAGGTCGGTGTCGAGGTGCGGGGCCGCCTTGGCGACCTCGGCGGCCTGCTTCTGGACGGTGGCGAGCTTGGCGTCGAGCTTCTTCAGGTCGCCGTCGCTGTCCTTGGTCAGCTCGTGGAGATCGTCGGCGATCTTGGCCACGTCGTTCGCCGAGACCTTGGCCTCCTTGAGGACCTCGCAGGCCTTGGCGTCGGGGAGCAGGGCGTCGACGCACTGCTTCTTGTGGAGCGCCTCCAGCTTGTCGTCGGCCAGGTGCGCGGCGCTCCGCGCGAGCGGGGCGCGCCGGACCACGTCGGCAAGGTCGTTGCGGACCGCCGTGGCCGCGTCGCCGACCAGGCGTGCGGTGTCGCCGATCGCCTTGCCGTTGTCCTTCAGGTACGGGCGGACCTTGGCGGCCGTCCCGTTGACCTTGTCGGCGAGCTCCTTCGTACCGGCCGCGACCTGCCGGGAGCCGGTCTCCAGCTGGTCCGCGCCCTTGTCGAGCTTCTTCAGGCCGCCTGCCAGGTTCCCGCTGCCGCTCTTGGCGTCCTTCAGCCCGTCGGCCAGGTCCTTGGAGCCCTTCTTGGCCTTGTCCACGCCGTCCTTGACGTCACCCGCGCCCTTGGCCGCCTCGGCGGTGGCCTCGTGGATGTCCGAGAAGGAGATGAAGATCTTGTCGAGGAAGGAGCGCGAGGACTTGGTCGAGGCGGCGGTGCGGACCTCGGAGAAGACCGTCCGCGAGATCTGCCCGACGATGTAGTTGTTGGCGTCGTTCGTGCGGACCTGCAGCGCGCCGGTCTCCGGGGAGTCGCCCGAACTGGAGGCGATCCGGGAGCTGAAGTCGCCGGGCATGGTCAGCGAGAGGTAGTACGTCCCGTCCTCCACGCCCTCGCGCGCCTCGGCGTCGCTCACCTGGTGCCACTCGAAGACCTTGCTGTCCAGCAGGTTCTCGGTGATGTCGGCGCCCGCGGTGATCTTCTTGCCGTCGGCGGTCGCGCCCTTGTCCTCGTTGACGAGCGCGACGGGTATCCGGTCGAGCCTGCTGTACGGGTCCCAGAAGGACCAGAGGTACAGCGCGCCGTACAGCAGCGGCAGCAGCAGGATCGCGACGAGCGCGGCGCGCGGCAGCTTCCCCCTGCCGAACCGCTTCAGCTCAAGCGCGGCCAGTTTCGGCGAGCGCATCGGCTTCCCCCTCCTCGGTCGTGTCTTCGTCGGTGCCGGCGGCGGTGTCTTCGTCTTCGGTCTCGCCGGCCGTGGCGTCTTCGTCGGCGTCCTCGGTCTCGCCGGCGGCGGCTTCTTCGCCGGCGCCCTCGGTGCTGTCGGCGCTCTCGGCGCTCTCGGCGTCCGTGTCGCCGCCGTCCTCCGCGGTCTCCGTGGCGTCCGCCGAGCGCGGTGCGGTGGTGATCTTCAGGGCGTCCTCGGGGGCCTCGCTGCACACCGCGAGCACGGTCGTGCCCGCGTCGGCGATCGAGCGGAGGAGCTTCCAGGCCTCGGCCCGGTCGGCGGCCGAGAGCTTGAGGTCGGTGTCGTCCAGGGCGAGCAGCCGGGGGCGACCGATCAGCGCCAGGGCCACGGAGAGGCGCAGCGCCTCCAGGCGCTCCAGGTCGCGTACGGAGGTCCGCTCGGCCTTCGGCAGGGCGTCAAGGTCGAGCCCTGCGGCCTCCAGGGCCGCGTCGATCCGCGCCTTCGCGGCGGCGGCGCGCTCGGCGGGCGGCCGGAACAGGGCCCGTACGGCGCCGTCGTACCGGCGCTGGAGCAGGGCGCGCTCGCGCAGGTGCTCGGCGACCGTGAGCGAAGGGTCGAGGTCGCTGACCCCGGGCACCGGGCCGAGCGCGCTGATCCGGCGCACGGCGGCCATCCGGCGGGGCAGCGGGAGCCCGGCGACCTCGGCGTGGCCCTCTTGGGGCTTCATCCGGCCGGTCAGCGCGAGCAGGAGACAGGTGCGCCCCGACCCGGACGGGCCCTCGATCGCGACGAGCGCGCCGGGTTCGGCCCGGAAGCCGACCTCGCGGAAGACCCAGCCGCGCGGCCCCTTCAGCCCGAATCCGTCCGCGACGACGGCGGCGCCGTGCGGCTCCTCCGGCTTCGCATCCACCGGTCCACCCCCCGTTTCCCCTTTTGAACTGACCAGTCAGTGCAAAAAACTTACCCCTGGATCGGCGATCTCGGCAAAACCGCAGGTCAGCGCGATTGTCAGTGGTGCCCGTCACGATGGACACATACGGACACCGAGCCGTCACACGACGACAGGAGGCACGTCATGAACAGCTCCTCCGCAGCCGCCGTCCACCCCGTGCTGCGCCGCCAGACCGCGCCGCCCGCCGCCCTCGATCTGCTCGCCCAGGCCGCCGCCGGTCTGGACGAGGCCGCCGGTCTCGACCGGCCCAACGAGCGGTACGCCACCGCCCACCTCGCCGCCCTGCGCACCGCCGCCGCCGTGCTCGCCGTCCGGGGCAGGCCCGAGACCAACCCGCGCAAGCGGACCCGGATCCGCAGCGCCTGGGAGGTGCTGCCGGAGATAGCGCCGGAGCTCACGGAGTGGAGCGCCCTGTTCGCCTCCGGTGCCGCCCGCCGGGCCCGCGCCGAGGCGGGCATCCCGGGCGCGGCCACCCCGAGGGACGCCGACGACCTGATCCGGGACGCCGGGATGTTCCTGCGCCTCGTCGAGCGGCTCCTCGTCCTCCAGCCCGTACTGCCCCGCCGACCGGCCGACGGGGAAGCCACCGGGTGAGGGGGCGGCTGAGCCGGGGACGGCCCGCGAGGCCATAGGGTGGGAGGCGTTCGTACACCGTCACCGAGGAGTCAACAGCCGTGTCGGACCCTTCCCCTGTCTTCGGTCGAGAGGCGTCGTCGCGCCCGTCGCGCGCCTCCCTTCGTACGGCCGTCGTCTGGGACGTCCTCAAGGACGCCCTCGACCGCCGGGTCAAGGCCACCGGGAAGGACAGCCTCGATGTCCTCGACACGGGCGGCGGCTCCGGCAACTTCGCGGTCCCGGTGGCCCGGCTCGGCCACCGGGTCACGGTCGTCGACCCCAGCCCCAACGCCCTCTTCGCGCTGGAGCGCCGGGCCGCCGAGGCCGGCGTGGCCGAGCGGGTCACCGGGGTCCAGGGCGACATCCACGGCCTCTTCGACGTGGTCGGCCGCGACGGGTACGACGTGGTGCTCTGCCACGGCGTCCTGGAGTACGTGGACGACCCGGCCGAGGGCGTACGGAACGCGGCCGCCGCACTGCGGGACGGCGGCGCCCTCAGCCTGCTCGCGGCGGGCGTCGGCGGCGCCGTCCTCGCCCGCGCGCTGGCCGGACACTTCACCGAGGCCAGGAACGCCCTCGGCGACCCCGACGGACGCTGGGGCGACGGCGACCCGGTGCCCCGGCGCTTCACCGCCGACCAGCTCACCGGGCTGGCCCGCGCGGCCGGTCTGGACGTCGGCGCGGTCCACGGCGTACGGGTCTTCGCCGACCTCGTCCCCGGTGTCCTGGTGGACACCGAGCCCGGCGCCGCGGAGGCGCTGCTCAAGCTGGAGGCCGCCGCGGCGGAGCTTCCGTCGTTCCATGCCATCGCCACCCAGTTGCACCTCCTGGGCGAGAAGCGCGCCTGATACCCGGGGGTGGTGCGCTGATCAGCGACGCAGCCGCACATGGAGTACGCCACAGAACCTCCGGTCGACGGCTTTGCCCCGTATGATCGGGGGACACGATCCGGCATGACGGGCAAGGTGCTGGGGAATCAACGCCTCAGCAACCCGACCGCGTGGCGGCCCGGATTGACGAATAGGCGTTGAGGGCGGGTTTCACGGGGGCGAATCCCTGCCTATCCTGAAAGGGCCGCATCCCGGTCGCCCCCGCGACCGACGACTAGGAGGACTCCGTGCCGCTCTCGGAGCACGAGCAGCGAATGCTCGAGCAGATGGAGCGAGCGCTGTACGCCGAAGATCCCAAGTTCGCGACAGCGCTCGAGGGAAGCGGGCTGCGTACGTACACCCGGCGACGGGTCTACCAGGCAGTCGCCGGCTTCCTGGTGGGTATCGCGCTCCTCATGGCTGGAATGGTCGCTCAGCAGTGGTGGATCAGCGTGGTGGGGTTCCTCGTCATGCTGGGCTGCGCGGTGATGGCCGTGACAGGCTGGCGCAAGGCGCCCAAGCCGGGTGAGCAGCAGGCGAGTGCGGGGGAGGCGGCCGGTGGCCGTCGGACCCGACAGCGTCGCTCGATGATGAACCGGATCGAGGAGCGCTGGCAGCGCCGCCGCGACGAGCAGCAGGGCGGCGGCCACTGAGGCCGCGCCGAGGGCCCTGCCCCTGACAGGTGGTTTCCCGAGCGAGCCCCGTGGGCCCGGAACGCGACAACGCGTCCCGGGCCCACGGGGCTCGTCGCATGTCTCGTGGAGTTGCGATGTAGGCGTCACCCGATCCGCTGCGGGGCCGGCGCCGAAAACGCCGGGGGCCGGTGCCCCGCCCCCGTAAGGGCGGGGCACCGGCCCCCGGCCGGCGTCAGCCCTCGTGGCGGGACGGGCGCTGGAACCGGGCGGTCGCCCGGGCCTTCAGGGCGTCGCGGCGGGCGCCCCAGGCCGTCGTCGTGGCCGACCACCAGGAGGAGGCCCGCCAGATCACCCGGACGGTCGAGCGCGGCGCCAACAGGGCGCGGAGCCGGACCCGTCGGGAGGCGACCGCCGCGAAGCCCGACCGGACCAGCGCCACCTCGTCCACGAGGCCCGTTCCAGGGCGGGGCTCCGGGGCGTAGAGCACCTGCTCGACCGCCCGCGCCACCCGGTGCACCGCATTCGCCGGCTCGCCCTCAAGGGAGCCGAGCCGCACGATCCGCGCCGCCGTCCTGCGGGGCGTCATCGACTCGTCCGGGACCACCCCGTGGTCCCAGGCCGTGTCGTTGATCTCCTGCCACGCGGCCAGCGTCCTGGCCACCCCGTCCTCGGCCGTACGGCCCGGGGAGCCGAGCCGCCGGGCCCGTACCCGGGTCCGGTACAGCAACGGCGACAGCGGGATCAGCAGCGCCACCGCGACCCCCAGGGTCACCAGCGCCACCGTCAGGAGATCCGGGCCGCCGCCGTCCGACGCGTCGGCGCCCGCCGGCTCGTCCTGGCCGCACTCGCCCTGCCGGCGCATCTGCGCCGGGCAGCTCTCCGAGGTCCTCGGCGCCGCGGACGGCGTCGCCGACGAGCCCGTCGACGGCTGCGCCGACTCGCTCGGCGTGCCCGAGGGGGACTGCTCACGCGTGTACTCCGGCGTGGAGCCCCGGGACGGGGTCGGCTCGAACCGGGTCCACCCCGCGCCCTCGAAGTACAGCTCGGGCCAGGCGTGGGCGTCCCGGATGCCGACCGACATCGTGCCGTCGGACTGCCGGCTGCCCGGCATGAAGCCGACCGCCACCCGCGCCGGGATCCCGAGCGAGCGGGCCATCGCCGCCATCGAGAACGAGAAGTGGACGCAGAAGCCCTCGCGGCGCTCCAGGAAGCGCGAGATCGCCTGGACTCCCGTACCGGACTCCACCTCGACGTCGTAGCGGAAGCCGCCGTCCGTCGTGAACCAGTCCTGGAGCTTCACCGCCCGCTCGTAGTCGTTCCGGGCGCCCTTCGTGACCTGCAGAGCCGTCGCCCGGACGTCGAGCGGCAGCGAGTCGGGGACCTTGGTGTACTCCGTACGGAGCGCCTCCGGCGCCGGAGGCGCCGCCGCCAGCTGCTGGGCCGTCGGCCGGACGTCCAGGCTGGTCACCGTGTACCGGGCGCCCTTGGTGTTCTGCCCGTCGTCGCCGACGAGCATCCGCCCGGCCGGCTCGTACCGCCAGCGCCCGCCGATCTCCACCCGGTCCGCCGGGAAGGGCATCGGCAGCCACTTCTGCTCGTACGTCGGGGAGGCGACGAAGTTGCCCGTCACCTCGACCGTGCGGACCTGGTCGCTCAGCCCGGCCGGCCGGGGCAGCCGCTCGGGCACGTCCTGGATCGGCCGGACCGAGGACTTCCACGACGTGCCGTCGAACTGGTCGAGCGCCACGAGCCGCAGATACATGCCGCTCGTGTCGGTCGCGTTCGTCCGGTACCGGAGCACCTCGCGGTCCTCGGGCTGCCGCAGGTTGTCCTGGAGCGAGACCAGCGGGTTGACCGCCGAGATCGTGCCGCCCTTGCCCCGGTCGCCGGGGCCCTCGCCCGCGCCGAACAGGCCGCCCGAGAGCGTGGGCAGCACGGCCGGAACGGCCAGCGCGACACCCATGGCGAGCACGCCGATCCGCCGACCGGTCCGCACGGCGGCGAGCGCCTTCCCGCCCCCGCCCCCGGAGCCGGCCGGCGTCCCCGGACTGCCGGCCCGCGCCGCGCCGCCGAAGACCCGGCCCCACTGCGAGAGCCGGTCCCGGCTCTCGGCCAGGAGCAGCAGGAGGTAGCCGGAGGCCGCGAGCAGGAACCAGATCCAGCTCGCCCCGCCCTCGGAGAGCCCCGCGGCCACCGAGTACAGCGCAAGCAGCGGCAGGCCCGCGGGGGCCGCGCTGCGGAAGGTCACCGCGACGGTGTCCACCAGGAGCCCGATCAGGAGCACGCCGCTGACCACCATCAGCCGGATGCCGTCGGTGTCCGGGGCGGGCGGGGCGTACGTGCCGACGTCATTGGCGCCCGCCTGGAACAGCGCGGCGAACCGCTCGAAGGCCTGCGGCCCCGGCAGGATGCCGAGCAGCGCCTCCTGCCGGGCGAAGACCAGGGTCAGCGCGAGGAGCGTGACGACGAACTGGGCCGCCACTGTCAGCGGCCTGGCCAGCGGCACGCGCCGGGTCAGCGCGCCGACCCCGCTCTGCAGCGCGAGCAGGAACGCCGCCGTGAAGATCCACGTCGACGGGTTCACCAACGGCAGGAGCGCGCCCGCCGCCATCAGCGTGGCCGCGTAGGCGCCCAGTGTCAGCCGCCCGCGGCCGCTCATGCCCAACCTCCGTACGTGTCACCCGGGGCGCTCTCCGCCCGGATGCCGCTCGCCTGCCGCCACAGCTCGGCGAGCCTGGCCCCCGGGGGCACGGCCAGCGCCGTCCACCCGGCCTCGCGCAGCTGCCGCAGCCGCTCGTCGACCGCACCGGCCACGGCGCCCCCGGTCAGCCATGTCCCGGAGTCCAGGACGAAGGCGACGGCCGCGCCACCGCGCTGGCGCATCCGGGCGGCCAGTGCGGCCTGCTCCTCGTCGATGTCGCCGACGAAGGCGACCAGCAGGCCTTCGTTCCCCCCGCGCAGCATGTCGTACGCGCGGGAGAGCCCGGCCCCGTCGGAGTGGTCCACGACGGCCAGGGCGTCCATCATCAGCCCGGCCGCCTCGGCCGAGTCCTGCGAGGTGCCCGCGAACCCCTCGGCGCCCTCGCCGGGCACCGCAGTGCCCGTGTCGGTGAGGAGCCGTACCGAGAAGCCCCGCTCCAGCATGTGGACCAGGACGGAGGCCGCGCCGGACACCGCCCACTCGAAGGCCGAGTCCGGGCCCGCGCCCTGATAGGCGATCGCACGGGTGTCCAGCAGCACCGTGCAGCGGGCCCGCTGCGGCTGCTCCTCACGGCGCACCATCAGCTCGCCGTAGCGCGCGGTGGAGCGCCAGTGCACCCGGCGCAGGTCGTCGCCGTGGCGGTAGGCGCGCGGAATGATGTCGTCGTCCCCGGCCAGCGCCAGCGAGCGCAGGGAGCCGTCGCCGTACCCCGACGCCTCGCCGGTCAGCTTCACCGCGGGCAGCGCCTCGGTCCTGGGGACGACGGTCAGGGTGTCGTACGCACTGAACGAGCGGGTCAGCTCGCACATCCCGAACGGGTCGTTCAGCCGCAGCTGGAGCGGCCCCAGCGGGAACCGGCCGCGCAGATCGGAGCGGACCCGGTACGACACCTCGCGCCGGCCGCCCGCCTCGACCCGGTCCAGGACGAACCGGGGCCGCGGCCCGAGCATGTACGGGACGTGGTCCTGGAGCATGAGCAGCCCGGTGGGCAGCTTGGAGACGTTGTCCATCCGGAGATGGACGCGGGCCTCCGAGCCGACCGCCACCCGCTGCGGGGAGAGCCGCCGGCTGCCCGCGACCCGGTAGCGGGTGCGGTGGAGCACGCCGACGCAGATCAGCGGCAGCGCGGCGAGCAGCAGGCCGACACGCAGCAGGTCGCCCTGGCCGAGGACGTAGGCGCAGATCCCGGCGGCGACCCCGGCGGCCAGGAAGGACCGGCCGCGCGTGGTGAGACCGCTCAGGGCGGCGCGCAGACCGGTCGGATCCTCACCCGGGCGACCGTCCCGGTCGTCGTCGCCCCGCTGCCCCTCCGGCGCGGCGGAGGTGGCCATCACAGCGGCCGGACGCCGGGCTGCTGCTGGCCGTAGTGCGGGCCGGCGGGCGGCGCCGCGGCGGGGACGGGCGTGCGCTGCAGGATGTCGCGGACGACCTGCTCCGAGGTGCGCCGGTTCAGCTGGGCCTGCGCCGTCGGCAGCAGCCGGTGGGCGAGGACGGGCACGGCGAGGGCCTGGAGATCGTCCGGCAGGACGTACTCGCGGCCGCTCAGCGCGGCGGACGCCTTGGCGGCGCGCAGCAGGTGCAGCGTGGCCCGCGGGGAGGCGCCGAGCCGCAGGTCCGGGTGGGTGCGGGTGGCGGCGACGACGTCCACCGCGTACCGGCGGACGGAGTCGGCGACGTGGACCGCCCGTACCGCGTCGATCAGCTTGACGATGTCGTGGGCGTGCGCCACGGGCTGCAGGTCGTCGAGCGGGTTGACCGCCCCGTGGATGTCGAGCATCTGGAGCTCGGCCTCCGCGCTGGGGTAGCCGATGGAGACCCGGGCCATGAAGCGGTCGCGCTGCGCCTCGGGGAGCGGGTACGTGCCCTCCATCTCCACCGGGTTCTGCGTGGCCACCACCATGAACGGGCTCGGCAGCTCGTACGTCTGCCCGTCCACCGTGACCTGCCGCTCCTCCATGGACTCCAGGAGCGCGGACTGGGTCTTCGGCGACGCGCGGTTGATCTCGTCGCCGATCACGATCTGGGCGAAGATCGCGCCCGGCTTGAACTCGAAGTCACGCCGCTGCTGGTCGAAGATCGACACGCCCGTGATGTCCGAGGGCAGCAGATCGGGCGTGAACTGGATGCGGCGCACCGAGCAGTCGATGGACCGCGCCAGCGTCTTGGCCAGCATCGTCTTGCCGACGCCGGGGACATCCTCGATCAGAAGATGTCCCTCGGCGAGCAGCACGGTCAGCGAAAGCCGTACGACCTCAGGCTTGCCCTCGATCACACCCTCCACCGACCTGCGGACACGCTCCGCTGTGGTGGTCAGATCTGTGAGGCTCGCTCGATCGTCATAGGTCGTCACCCGGCCCTCCTCGGCCCCTCCGTAAACACCGACACCTGCCCCCGCGGTGATTCGGGGGGTGTCACCCGAGCATTCTTGTTGCCCTGGCCGGGTTGTGTCACTTGGCTGTGGACAAGTGGGATCGATATGCCGGGGTTTGCTCTGTTGCGCCCAGGAGATCGGGGCCGATCAGGCCGGGTCGATCTCACGGAGCAGACCGGTGGTCACGTCGAAGACGAAGCCCCGGACGTCCTCGGTGTGCAGCAGGAACGGCGAGGTGCGCACCCGCTGCATCGACTGCCGGACGTCCTGCTCGACATCGCGGAAGGACTCCACGGCCCAGGCCGGCCGCTGGCCGACCTCCATCTCGATGTCGTGCCGGAACTCCTCGGTGAGGGACTCCAGGCCGCAGCCGGTGTGGTGGATGAGCACCACGCTGCGCGTGCCGAGGGCGCGCTGGCTGATCGTGAGGGAGCGGATCACGTCGTCGGTGACGACACCGCCCGCGTTGCGGATGGTGTGGCAGTCGCCGAGTGAGAGGCCGAGCGCGGCGTGCAGGTCGAGCCGGGCGTCCATGCAGGCGACGACGGCCACGTTCAGGACGGGCCGGGCGTCCATGCCCGGGTCGGCGAAGTCGGCGGCGTATCGCGCGTTGGCCTCGACGAGGCGGTCGGTGACGGTACCGGCGGATTCGGCGGAGAAGTGCGCAGAGGTCGACATGTTGATGACGGTAGTGGTCACGTGCGTGACAAGCCCGCTGTGAGAGCGGACAAAGAACATCAATGAGCCTTGTTGTGAGGTAACCCACAGGAAGGAGAAGGCGGGGTCCATTCGGGTGAGTCGACATGAATGTCCGGCTCCGCTCGAAGGCCCGCGCGACGCGCCAGCCGGTTGATTGACCGTCGGGGTCAGTGGACTAAAGTGGCGCGGAGTTTGACGGAGACAATGAGCGATTTCCGCAGTTTCTCCCCCGCGTGTGCGGCGGATGCGTAGCGGCCGCGCCGAATCTGAGCCGAATTCTGAGAGGGCGCATTGAGCAACGACCGACACGTCCCGGTGATGCTCCAGCGGTGCCTGGACATGTTGGCCCCCGCACTGGAGCGCCCCGGCGCGGTCGTCGTCGACTGCACCCTCGGCCTCGGCGGGCACAGCGAGGCGCTGCTCAAGCGGTTCCCCGAGGCGCGCCTGGTCGCCCTCGACCGGGACAAGGAGGCGCTGCGCCTCTCCGGCGAGCGGCTCGCCCCCTACGGGGAGCGCGCGAACCTCGTCCACGCGGTCTACGACGAACTGCCCGAGGTCCTCGACCGGCTCGGCGTCCCGCGCGTCGACGGCATCCTCTTCGACCTGGGCGTCTCCTCCATGCAGCTCGACGAGGCCGACCGCGGCTTCGCGTACGCGCAGGACGCGCCGCTCGACATGCGCATGGACCAGACGACCGGGGTCAGCGCGGCGGAGGTCCTCAACACCTACCCGGCCGGCGAACTGGTCCGGATCCTGCGGGCGTACGGCGAGGAGAAGCAGGCCAAGCGGATCGTCTCGGCGATCGTGCGCGAGCGCGACAAGGAGCCGTTCACCAACAGTGCCCGCCTGGTCGAGCTGATCCGGGACGCGCTCCCGCAGGCCGCCAAGCGCACCGGCGGCAACCCGGCCAAGCGCACCTTCCAGGCCCTGCGCATCGAGGTCAACGGCGAACTGACGGTCCTTGAGCGGGCGATCCCGGCGGCCGTGAAGGCGCTCGCGGTGGGCGGCCGGATCGCGGTCCTGTCGTACCACTCCCTGGAGGACCGGCTGGTCAAGCAGGTCTTCGCGGCGGGCGCGGCCAACACCGCGCCGCCCGGCCTGCCGGTGGTCCCGGAGCAGTACCAGCCCCGCCTGAAGCTCCTCACCCGCGGCGCGGAACTCCCCACCGAGGAGGAGATCGCCGAGAACCGCCGCGCGGCCCCGGCCAGGCTCCGAGGGGCTCAGCGCATCCGGGAGGACGTCCCCGCATGACGACGAAGGGGCCGCTCAAAGGGCGGGCCGCGCGGCTCGGGCGGCTGATGCCGTCGGGGCCGAGCAGTGCGGCCCGTACCCCCTTCGTCCTCCTCGTCGTCGTGCTCCTCGGCGGCGGGCTCATCACGCTCCTGCTGCTGAACTCCGCCCTCAACCAGGGCTCCTTCAAGCTGCGCGACCTCAAGAACCGCACGACCGAGCTGACCGACGAGGAGCAGGCCCTCCAGCGGGACGTGGACGACCGCTCCGCGCCCGACGCGCTGGAGCGGCGGGCCCGTGAGCTCGGCATGGTCCCCGGCGGCAGCCCGGCCTTCCTGGAGCCGGACGGGACGGTCAAGGGCAAGCCGTCCAAGGCCTCGGCCCCGAAGCCCGACCCGACGCCGACCACGAAGCCCGCCCCCACGGCGACGGCCACCCCGAGCGGCCCGCCGCCCGCGAGCCCCACCACGGCGCCACCGCCCGCGCCCACGACCGCGCCCGCCCCGACGAACTCCGGCAGGTGACCTCAGTGCCCCCCAAGGAGCCCCCGCGCCGCCGCGTGCCCGGCCCCGCGCACCCCGGCCGCCCGGCCCGCCCCCGGCCCTCGGCCGCCGCACGTCCGGC
>NZ_JBEZYN010000015.1:0-229460 GCF_040638605.1 Streptomyces sp. NPDC026092 | reverse complement strand
TGCGGATGCACGCCCTGCGTCTTCGCCCATTCCGTCAGATTCACACTCTGACAACGACACCCACTCATACATGGTTACGCTCACTTACTCGACCTAAAGGGCCAGCAGGTGAAGACCCCTGCGTGGTCCAGACCATTGAGTCGCTCGACGCGCGGAATCGGAGGGGGGCGCGTAGCGTCGAATGAGCCGTTCGTCCCCTTATGAAGGAGTTGTACTGATGGGGATCATGGACAAGCTCAAGGGCATGATGGGCCAGCACCCGGACAAGGCCTCGCAGGGCGTCGAGAAGGCCGGTGACGCCGTCGACCAGCGGACCGGCGGCAAGCACGCGGCCAAGGTCGACCAGGCCCAGCAGAAGGCGCAGGAGTACATCGACAAGCAGCGCGGGCAGGACCAGCCGCCGCCCCAGCCTCCGAGCTGACCCGACGGCTTCCCCGCCCCCCCGACTTCCGGCCGCGAGGCGCGCGCGACGCGCGCCCCGCGGCCGACGCGCGTTCCTGACGGGCCGGCAGGGGAATAAGCGGAGTTCCGCTCCGCTTGATCACGTGCATGACGACGATCACGCCTGACACGACAACATCCATACGCCGCACCGCCGTTGCCACCCTGACCGCCGCCGCGCTGACCGCCGCCCTGACCGCACTCCCCCTCCCCCTCACCGGCACCGCCGTGGCCACGGACCACGGGCACGGCGGGACCCAGTGGCGCGGCGCCTGGGCCACCTCGCCGCAGGCCCCGACCGCGCCCTTCGGCCCCAACTGGTCGCAGCAGGGCTTCTCGAACCAGACCGTCCGCCAGGTCGTCCGGGTCACCACCGGCGGCACCAAGGCACGCATCGAGCTGTCCAACCGGTACGGCACGACCCCGCTGCGGATCACCGGCGCGACCGTCGCCCGCACGGACAAGGGCGCCTCCGTGAAGGCCGGTTCGGTGCGGCAGCTGTCCTTCGGCAAGGGCCGCTCGGTGACGATCCCTGCGGGCGGAACGGCGTACAGCGACGGCGTGCCGTTCACGGTGAAGGCGCTGGAGTCGGTGACCGTCACCCTCTACCTGGCCGCGCCCACCGGGCCCGCCACCTTCCACCACGTCGCCTCCGCCACCAGCTACCGCGCGGACGGCGACCACCGCTCCGACCGGGCCGGTACGGCCTTCAAGGAGACCAACGCGTCCTGGTACTACCTCTCCGGCGTCGAGGTGACCGGCGGGCAGGCCCCGCGCAGGGACGGCATCGTGACGTTCGGCGACTCGATCACCGACGGCGTCGGCGCCGGCCTCGACGCGAACAACCGCTACCCCGACGAGCTGGCCGAGCGCTTCGCCGCCGCCGGGAAGCCGCGCTCCGTCCTCAACCACGGCATCGCCGGCAACCAGGTCACCAACGACACGACCTGGGCGGGCGAGAAGGGCATCGCGCGGTTCAAGGAGGACGTCCTGACCGAGCCGAACGTCCGGACGGTCATCCTCCTCGAAGGCATCAACGACTTCGGCGGCAGCCTCCCGAGCGACTTCGCCGCCCCCACCCCCGAGGTCTCCGTCGAGCGCCTGATCGCCGGCCACCGCGAGCTGATCCGGCAGGCCCACGCCCAGGGCATCAAGGTCGTCGGCGCGACCCTGACCCCGGTCGGCGGCTCCTTCTACGACACCCCGGCCGTCGAGGCCAAGCGGGACGCGTTCAACCACTGGGTCCGTACCTCGGGCGCGTACGACGCGGTGGTCGACTTCGACCGCGCCGTCGCCGACCCGGCCGACCCGGACCGCATCCTGCCCGCCTACGACTCGGGCGACCACCTGCACCCGGGCGACGCCGGGTACACGGCGATGGCGCAGGCGCTGGACCTCGACGCGCTGTAGGAACCCGGGGCCGGCCCCGCGGCCGGCCCCGGACCCCCTCGGCTACGACCCGAGGATCGTCGTCAGGAACTCGCCCGTCCACGCGAGCAGTTCGCGTCCGACCACCGGCTTGCCGCCGATCTTCCCGCTGGTCGGGCGCGGCACCAGGATCTGGTGGACGGCCGGCTTGACGACCGTACGGGGGTAGAGGCGCTTGAGCCGCAGCTCCTGCGACTCCCGCAACTCCACGGGGGCGAAGCGGATGTTGGGGCCCTGCAGGACGATCTCGCCGACCCCGCACGCGCGGGACAGCATCCGCAGGCCCGCGACCAGGAGCAGGTTCTCGACCGGCTCGGGCAACTTGCCGTAGCGGTCGGTGAGTTCCTCCCGTACCGCCTTGATGTCCTCCTCCGTGTTGGCGGAGGCGATCGCGCGGTACGCCTGGAGCCGCAGCCGCTCGCCGGGCGCGTAGTCGTGCGGGACGTGCGCGTCGACCGGCAGCTCGATCTTGACCTCCAGCGGCGGCTCCTCCTCGACCCCGCCCTCCAGGGAGGCGCGGTAGTCGGCGACCGCCTCGCCCACCATCCGTACGTACAGGTCGAAGCCGACGCCCGCGATGTGGCCCGACTGCTCGCCGCCGAGCAGGTTGCCCGCGCCGCGGATCTCCAGGTCCTTCATGGCCACGTACATGCCCGCGCCCATCTCGGTGTGCTGGGCGATCGTCGCGAGCCGCTCGTGCGCGGTCTCGGTCAGCGGCTTCTCCGGCGGGTACAG
The DNA here is from genome assembly GCF_040638605.1 of Streptomyces sp. NPDC026092. NCBI lineage: Bacteria > Bacillati > Actinomycetota > Actinomycetes > Kitasatosporales > Streptomycetaceae > Streptomyces > Streptomyces sp. NPDC026092. The sequence continues at coordinate 226,856 of NZ_JBEZYN010000015.1, read as the reverse complement.
GAAGTAGGCGTAGCCGCGCTCGCGGCCACGGCCGACGCGGCCGCGCAACTGGTGCAGCTGGCTCAGGCCGAAGTTGTCGCCGCGCTCCACGATCAGCGTGTTGGCGTTGGAGATGTCGATGCCGGACTCGACGATCGTCGTCGACACGAGCACGTCGAACTTCTTCTCCCAGAAGTCGACCACCACCTGCTCCAGGGCGCTCTCGCTCATCTGCCCGTGCGCCGTGGCGATCCGCGCCTCCGGGACGATCTCGCGCAGCCGCGCGGCCGCCCGGTCGATGGACTCGACGCGGTTGTGGATGTAGAACACCTGGCCCTCGCGCAGCAGTTCGCGGCGGACGGCCGCGCCGATCTGCTTCTCCTCGTACGGTCCGACGAAGGTGAGGACCGGGTGGCGCTCCTCCGGCGGGGTGGTGATCGTCGACATCTCGCGGATGCCGGTCACGGCCATTTCGAGCGTACGGGGGATGGGGGTGGCGGACATGGTGAGGACGTCGACGTTGGCGCGGAGCTTCTTCAGCTGCTCCTTGTGCTCGACGCCGAAGCGCTGCTCCTCGTCGACGATGACCAGGCCCAGGTCCTTGAACTTGGTCTCGGAGGAGAAGAGGCGGTGGGTGCCGATGACGATGTCGACCGAGCCGTCCCGCAGCCCCTCCATCGTCGCCTTCGACTCGGTCTCCGTCTGGAAGCGGGAGAGCGCGCGGGTGACGACGGGGAACTGCGAGTACCGCTCCGAGAACGTGCCGAAGTGCTGCTGCACGAGCAGGGTGGTGGGGACGAGGACGGCGACCTGCTTGCCGTCCTGGACGGCCTTGAAGGCGGCGCGGACCGCGATCTCGGTCTTGCCGTAGCCGACGTCGCCGCAGATGAGACGGTCCATCGGGACCGTCTTCTCCATGTCCTCCTTGACCTCGGCGATGGTCGACAGCTGGTCGGGCGTCTCCACGTACGGGAAGGCGTCCTCCAGCTCGCGCTGCCAGGGGGTGTCGGGGCCGAAGGCGTGGCCGGGGGCCGCCATCCGGGCCGAGTACAGCTTGATCAGGTCGGCGGCGATCTCCTTGACGGCCTTCTTGGCGCGCGCCTTGGTCTTCGTCCAGTCCGCGCCGCCGAGCCGGTGCAGGGTCGGCGCCTCGCCGCCGACGTACTTCGTGACCTGCTCCAGCTGGTCGGTGGGGATGTAGAGGCGGTCGCCGGGCTGGCCGCGCTTGGCGGGGGCGTACTCGACGAGGAGGTACTCGCGGGTGGCGCCCTGGACGGTCCGCTGGACCATCTCGACGTACCGGCCGACGCCGTGCTGCTCGTGCACGATGTAGTCGCCGACCTCCAGGGTCAGCGGGTCGATGGTCTTGCGGCGCTTGGCCGGCATCCGCTGGCCGTCCTTGCCGGCCGCCTTCTGGCCGGACAGGTCGGTCTCGGTGAGGACGGCGAGCTTGAGGGCGGGGTCGACGAAGCCGAAGTCGATGGAGCCGGTCGCCACGTGCACGACGGCCGGGGAGATGTCGGCCAGGTCGGCGTCGAGGCGGGCGGCGATGCCCTCGCCGCCGAGGACCTCGACGGTGCGGGCCGCGGGGCCGTGCGCCTCGGTGACGTAGACCGTGCGCCAGCCGTCGGCCAGCCAGCCCTTGGTGTCGGCGAGCGCGCGGGCGGTGTCGCCGCGGTACGTCTCCGGGGCGTGCATGCCGAGCTTGACGGTGTCGTTGTCCACCGTCTCGTCGGCGGCGAACGGGGAGACCGACCACCACATCATGTCGAGCTCGCGGGCCCGGTCCCGTACGTCCGCGATGCCCCACAGGGAGGCCGCGCCGACGTCGATGGGCGCCTCGCCGCCGCCGGCGGTGGCCGCCCAGGACGCCTGGAGGAACTCCTGACTCGTGGCCACGAGGTCGGCGGCCCGGGTGCGGACCCGCTCCGGGTCGCACACGACGGCCATCGAGCCCTTGGGCAGCACGTCGAGGAGCAGCTCCATGTCGTCGACGAGGACGGGCGCGAGGGACTCCATGCCCTCGACCGCGATCCCCTCGGCGATCTTGCCGAGCAGCTCGCCGAGCTCCGGGTGCTCCTCGGCGAGCGCGGCGGCGCGCCGCTTCACCTCGTCGGTGAGGAGCAGCTCCCGGCAGGGCGGGGCCCACAGGCCGTGCTCGGCGACCTCCAGGGAGCGCTGGTCGGCGACCTTGAAGTAACGGATCTCCTCGACGTCGTCGCCCCAGAACTCGATCCGGAGCGGGTGCTCCTCGGTGGGCGGGAAGACGTCCAGGATGCCGCCGCGCACGGCGAACTCGCCGCGCTTCTCGACGAGCTCGACGCGGGAGTACGCGGCGGCCGCGAGGCCCTCGACGATCTCGTTCAGGTCGGCGCTCTGCCCGGTCCGCAGGGCGACCGGCTCCAGGTCGCCGAGGCCCTTGACCTGCGGCTGGAGCACGGAGCGCACGGGGGCGACGACGACGGAGACGGGGCCCGCGGCCGGGTCGTCGACGGAGGGGTGGGCGAGCCGGCGGAGCACGGCGAGGCGGCGGCCGACGGTGTCGGAGCGGGGCGAGAGCCGCTCGTGCGGGAGCGTCTCCCAGGACGGGTACTCGACGACCGTGTCGGGGTCGAGGAGGCTGCGCAGCGCGGCCGCCAGGTCCTCGGCCTCGCGCCCGGTCGCGGTGACGGCGAGCATGGTCCGCCCGGCGTCCCGCGCGAGCGCGGCGACGGCGAAGGGCCGGGCGGCGGGCGGGCCGACCAGGTCCACGTGCGTGCGGCGGCCGTCGGACGCGGCCTTGACCGCTTCGGCGAGGGCGCCGTCCTTGACGACGACATCGAGCAGACCGTGCAGGCTCATGGAGCTTTCCATCCCGGGTTCGACAACGGGGGCGGGCAACGCGAACGGCCCGACACGTGACACGGGCCGGGTGGTCCCGACACGCCGAGCGGCCGGGGGCTCCCCCAGCGTACGACGTGGGCGGCTCGCGGGCGCGAGGGACTGCCGTCACTCCGATGGGCGAAAGGGGGCGAATCGGGTGGCGCTCGCCGAGCCGGGCGCGCTAGCCTTAGTCCGAACCTAGTCCACCCCTAGCCCTGTTCTCTGAGAGGCCGCGATGGACGCAGCAGCACGGCAGTTCAACGTGCACGAGGCGAAGACCCACTTCTCCAAGATCCTGGAGCTGGTCGCCTCGGGCGAGGAGATCACCATCAGCAAGTCCGGGGAACCGGTCGCGAAGGTGATCCCGCTGGAAGGAAAGGTGCATCGCACCGACTACGGAGCCCTCCGGGGCCAGATCGTGCTCGCCGACGACTTCGACGACATGTCGGACGACCCCGGCTTCGCGGAGGCGTTCGGCCTCACTCCCCCCGGGGACGACCGGTGAAGCTCCTGCTCGACACGCACGTCGTGCTGTGGTGGCTCAACGGAGAGCTCCCCGACGACGTGCGCGACGTGCTCGTCCGCGAGCGCTGGGCGTACATGAGCGCGGTGACGCCGTGGGAACTCTCCGTGAAGCAGGCCACCGGCAAGCTCAACGCCCCGGTCGACGTCGCGGAGAGGGCCCGGGACACGCAGTTCCTGCCCCTGCCGATCACCGCCGCGCACGGAGTCCACGCCGGTCAGCTCCCGCCCCACCACCGCGATCCCTTCGACCGGACACTGGTCGCCCAGGCCCGGACCGAGGGGCTGACCCTCGTCACCCGGAACAAGTACATCCCGCTGTACGACGTGCCCGTGCTGGCCGTCTGAGAAGACGCGGACACGCGGACGGCCCCGGCGGGAATCCACCGGGGCCGTCCGTACCCCCGTACCGTCACCTGTCCGCGTGCCGCGCTACTCGCTCGCGATCGCGTTCAGGACGTTCATGCGGCCCGCGCGGAAGGCCGGGACCAGGGCGGCGAAGAGGCCCACGAAGGCCGAGGCGACGAAGACCGTCAGGATCGTCGGCCAGGGGATCTCCAGGACGCCCAGGCCCTCCAGGGCGAGGAGCTGCTGGGCCGAGGTGCCCCAGCCCATGCCGAGGGCCAGGCCGAGCAGGGCGCCGAAGAGCGCGATGACCACCGACTCCAGGCGGATCATGCGGCGCAGCTGCCGGCGCGAGAGGCCGATCGCCCGCATCAGGCCGATCTCCCGGGTCCGCTCCACCACCGAGAGCGCCAGCGTGTTCACCACACCGAGCACCGCGACGATGATCGCGAGCGCCAGCAGGCCGTACACGATGTTGAGCAGCTGGCCGACCTGGTCCTTCAGGTCCTGCTTGTAGTCGGCCTGGTTCTGCACCTTGTACTGCGGATACGCCGCCAGCGTGTCCTTCAGCGCCGCGTACGCCTCCGTCTCCTTGCCGTCCTGCGCCGTCGCGAAGAGGATCATGCTCTGCGGCACGCGCTCGGCCGGCAGGTACTTCTCCGCCGTCGTCAGGTTCGTGTACATCACGCCCTTGTCGACGTTGTTCTCGTCCGACGTGATCGCCGCGACCCGCAGCTTCGCGCGCTCGCCGCCCTTGAAGGCGACGGTCAGCTCGTCACCGACCTTCACGCCGTGCTCGGTCGCGTAGTCGCTGCCCACCGACATCGCGTTCGCGCCGTACGCGGCGGTCAGCTCACCGGCCGTCGTGTCGCGCCGCAGATCCTTCGCGTACGTCGGCTCGGCGGCGACCAGACCCTTCTCGACCGCCTTGCCCTTCGGGTCGGTGATCGTCGCCTCGACCCAGGTGTACTCCGTGACGTGCTCCAGGCCCGGCGTCCTCTCCAGGGCCGCCTGCGCCTGCGGCACGATCGGCTGCCCGTTCGCGGACTGCACGATGAAGTCCGCGCCCACGGAGCGGTCCAGCTCGTCCGTGGCCGAGGCCACCATCGACGAGCCCACCACCGACAGGCACGCCACCAGCGCGAGCCCGATCATCAGCGCGGCCCCGGTCGCTCCCGTACGGCGCGGGTTGCGCAGCGCGTTCCGCTCGGCCATCCGCCCCACCGGGCCGAAGACCCGCAGGACGACGGCGCCGAGCACCCGCACGACCCCGCCGGCGAGCAGCGGCCCGACGACGATGAAGCCGACGAGGGAGAGGACCACCCCGACCCCGAGCCAGAGCGCGCCCGGACCGGCCTCGGCGGCCCGCGTCGACGCCCACAGCGCGGCCGCGCCGCCCAGCGTGAGGAGCAGGCCGAGCCCGCCCCTGACCCGCCCGGCCCGGCCGTCGGCCGGGGTGCCCGCGTCGCGCAGGGCGGCCATCGGGGAGACCTTGCCGGCCCGGCGGGCCGGGATGTACGCGGCGAGGACGGTGACGACCACGCCGAGGACGAGACCGACGGCGGGGGTCGTCCACTTCACCGTCAGGTCCTCGGTGGACAGCTCCATGCCCATCGCGGACATCAGCTCCATCAGGCCGATCGCGACCCCGACGCCCGCCGCGACACCCGTGATCGAGCCGACGACACCGAGGAGCAGCGCCTCGACCAGCACGGAACGGTTGATCTGGCTGCGGCTGGAGCCGATGGCCCGCATCAGGCCGATCTCGCGGGTGCGCTGGGCGACCAGCATGGAGAAGGTGTTGACGATGAGGAAGATGCCGACGAGCAGCGCGATCCCGGCGAAGCCGAGCATCGCGTACTTCATCGGGGTGAGGAAGCCCTCGACGTCCTTGCGGCCCTCGTCGGCGGACTCGGCCTGCGTCAGGAGCTTGTACTCGCTGCCCACCGCGGCGGAGACGTTCTTCTTCACCTGCTCATGGCTGAAGCCGGGCGCGGCCGTCACCTCGATGTTGGTGAACGCGCCGCTCTTGCCGAGGAGGTGGCGCTGCGCGGTGGCGGTGTCGAAGTAGACGACCGTGGCACCGGGGTTGGTGACCTTGAAGTCCGCGATGCCGGAGATGCGGGTGGTGAAGTCACCGGTCACCGCGATCGTGCGGAGCTCGTCGCCGATCTTCAGCTTGTGCTTCTCGGCCGTACCGGCGTCCAGGAGCGCCTCGGTCGGCCCGCGCGGGGCGTGACCGGAGGTGATCTCCATGGAATTCAGTTCCCTGGGACTCCAGTTGACGGCGATCGTCGGGGCGCCGGTGGAGGAGCCGAGGTTGTTGTTCTTCGCGTCGGCGACGGTCACGCTCATCGAGATGACCTTGCCCTCGGCGGACTTGACGCCCTCCGCCGCGGCGACCTTGCCGACGGTCGAGGCCGGCAGCGTCTCGGGGCGTCCTGACTGCGGGATCTCGTCGTCGGTCGCCGCGTTCTTCGGGCTGACGGTCACATCGGCGGCCGTCGCCGAGAAGAGCTTGTCGAACGTGGTGTTCATGGTGTCCGTGAAGACGAGCGTGCCGCTCACGAACGCCACGGAGAGCAGGACGGCGACGGCGGAGAGCGCCATGCGGCCCTTGTGCGCGAGGAAGTTGCGCAGGGAGGTCTTGAGCACGGTCATGACGTACGCCCCCGGGCGTCGAAGTCCTTCATCCGGTCGAGGACGGCCTCGGCGGTGGGCCGGTGCATCTCGTCCACGATCCGGCCGTCCGCGAGGTAGAGGACCCGGTCGGCGTGGCTGGCGGCCACCGGGTCGTGGGTGACCATCACGATGGTCTGGCCCAGCTCGTCCACCGACTGCCGCAGGAAGCCGAGGACTTCGGCCCCGGCACGGGAGTCGAGGTTGCCGGTCGGCTCGTCCCCGAAGATGATCTCGGGGCGCGCGGCGAGGGCGCGGGCCACGGCGACGCGCTGCTGCTGGCCGCCGGAGAGCTGGGTGGGCCGGTGCTTGAGCCGGTCGGCGAGCCCGACGGTGGAGACGACCCGGTCGAGCCAGGCCTGATCCGGCTTCCGCCCGGCGATGTCCATGGGCAGGGTGATGTTCTCGAGCGCGTTGAGCGTCGGCAGCAGGTTGAACGCCTGGAAGATGAAGCCGATCCGGTCGCGGCGCAGTTGGGTGAGCCGCTTGTCCTTCAGACCGGTGATCTCGGTCTCGTCCAGGTGGATCTGGCCGCTGGTGACGGTGTCGAGCCCGGCGAGGCAGTGCATCAGGGTCGACTTGCCGGAGCCGGACGGGCCCATGATCGCGGTGAACCGCCCACGGGCGATGTCCACGTCCACATGGTCGAGGGCGACGACTCGCGTCTCACCGGCACCGTACGCCTTGACGACCTGCCGCGCCCGCGCGGCGACGGCCGTACGCCCTGCGGTGTCCCCGTGGTGGGGGATGGTCACAGCCGAAGTCACGGTATGTCTCCTATGTCTGGACGGGTGCCTGGCGGTCGCCTGGGCTGATGGGGTGAGGGAGGATCCGACTCGCAGTCGACGAGTCCGGACCCGCGTCCGAGTCCGAACCCGCGTCCGGGTTCGCATCCGAGTCTGCGAGAAGCCGGGCGATGAATCACTGGTGCCTGTCGCACTCTTCGCCCTGGGGTTTTCCGTAAGACCAAGGTAAGGACGGCCGCTCCCGTCCTCCTCCTCCGCCGGGACGAACCACCCCTGGCCTCTAGGAGGGAGAGACCCCTAGGGGTTCTCCACCCACGGTTCGAGTGGGAGGCTGTTCCGACGGATTTAGATGTATGACCCATCGGATGGAGGGCCGGGGTGTCACGCACGACCACGCGGCAGACGGCGGCACCGACGACGACCCCGCGCGGGCGCGGCCCGGTCGTCGCGGCGCTGATGCTGGGGATGGCGCTGGCCGCGCTCGACGGCACCGTCGTCTCGACCGCCGTACCGCAGATCGTCGGCGACCTCGGCGGCCTCTCCGTCTTCTCCTGGCTCTTCTCCGGCTACCTGCTCGCCGTCACGGTCACCCTGCCGGTGTACGGAAAGCTCTGCGACACCTTCGGCCGCAAGCCGGTCCTGATCGCCGGAACGATCCTCTTCCTCATCGGCTCCCTCCTGTGCGCGGCCGCCTGGAACATGGGCTCGCTGATCGCCTTCCGGGTCGTCCAGGGCCTCGGCGGCGGCGCGCTCCAGGGCACGATCCAGACGATCGCGGCGGACCTGTACCCGCTGAAGGAGCGCCCGAAGATCCAGGCGAAGCTCTCCTCGGTCTGGGCGACGGCCTCCGTCGCGGGCCCGGCCGCGGGCGGCCTGCTCGCCGGATACGCCGACTGGCGCTGGATCTTCCTGATCAACCTTCCGGTGGGCCTGGTCGCGCTGTGGCTGATCGCCCGCTACCTGGTGGAGCCGGAGCGGGCGGGCACCGGGGCGATGGAGGGCGGCGAGGCCCCCAAGCGCCGGAAGGTGTCCGTCGACTGGGCCGGCGCGCTCGCCATCTTCGCGACCGGCACCCTCCTGCTCACCGCCCTCGTCCAGGGCGGCGTCGCCTGGCCCTGGCTCTCCGCGCCCTCCCTCGGCCTCTTCGCGGGCGCGCTCGCCCTCGCCGGAGTGACCGTCCTCGTCGAGCGCCGCGCCGCCGAACCGATCATCCCCGGCTGGATCTGGCGCCGTCGCACGATCTCCGCCGTCAACCTGGCCCTCGGCGCGCTCGGCCTCCTGATGGTCGCCCCGACCGTCTTCCTGCCCACCTACGCCCAGGCCGTCCTCGGCCTCGGCCCGATAGCCGCCGGCTTCGTCCTCTCCGCGATGACCCTCAGCTGGCCCATCTCGGCCGCCTTCTCCAACCGGGTCTACAACCGCATCGGCTTCCGCCTCACCGCCGTCATCGGCATCACCCTCGCCCTGCTCGTCCTGCTCGCCTTCCCCCTCCTGCCCTTCCCCGGGGAACCCTGGCAGCCGGCCCTGCTGATGTTCCTGCTCGGCGGCGCGCTCGGCCTCTTCCAACTCCCGCTCATCGTCGGGGTCCAGTCGACCGTCCCCTACGAGGAGCGCGGCACGACGACCGCGTCCGTCCTCTTCTGCCGCCAGGTCGGCCAGAGCGTCGGCGCCGCGCTCTTCGGCGCGATCGCCAACGGCGTCCTCGCCTCCCGCCTGGGCGCCGACGCCGACCTGGACAGCCTCGCCTACGCCCTGGACCACGCCGACGACGCCCTGCGCCGCGCGGTCGACGCGGCCGTCGACTACGTCTACCTGGGCGCCGCGGGCGCGGCCGCCCTCGCCCTCCTGGTCCTCCTGACCCTGGCCCCGCGCCGCTTCCCGGTCCTGAAGGAACACAAGGAGCAGGAGGCCGGGCCGGCCTGAGTACGTGCCCGCCCGGAGATGAGCATGGGCGCCCATGCCCGGGCGGCGCCCCGGCCTCGACAATGAGGTCACCCCGTCCGAAGGAACCGGCCATGAACCCCGACACGTACACGACGCCCTACGGCCCCGCCCGCCCGACGCCATCCCCTCGCGGGACCGGCGTCGCCGTGGTGGCGGCCGTGCTGTGGGCGGTCGCCCTCCTGCTGCTCTCGGGTCTGGGGTTCCTGGCGCTGTGGGCGGCGGCGGACACGGGGCCGACCGAGGGGATCCCGCTCCGCTGGGCGCCGATGTGCCTCGCCATCGCGGCCGTACCGTTCGTCCTGCTCCGCACGCCCCCCGTCCGCCGCCTGTCCGTCCCGGCCCGCGCGCTCGTCACCGGTCTCGCGATGTGCTCGATCGCGGTCGGCCTCGTGATCTGGGCGGCCTAGGGCCTGTCGCCGAAGAGCCCTGCCGTCCGGCTCGGACGGCAGGGCTCTCTCGCGTACAAGCGGCGGTTGTACTACTAGAAGACGGTGCCGTACGACGAGTCCTGGGTCAGGCTCACCCGAGCGCCCGGCTCGAAGGGGGCCCGCCAGTCGCCCGTACCCGCGTAGAAGGTCTCGTCACCGTTCCAGGCGAGGAGGTCGGCGCGTCCGTCGCCGTTGGCGTCACCGACGGCGGTGAGCCCGGCGAAGGTACCCCAGCCGGCACCGACCCGGGTCCGGGCGGCGAAGGTGCCGTCGCCCTTGCCGAGGTACAGCCAGAGCACCCCGGCCTTGTCGCGGGCGAGGAGGTCTCCGGCAGGAGCGCCGGCGAGGTCGCCGACGGCAGTGATCTCGTTGTAGATCCCCCAGCCGCCGCCGATCTTCTTGCGGGCGGAGAAGGGGGCGTTGGCGTTCCCGGTACCCGGATAGAGCCACAGAGCACCGGACTTGTCGGAGGCGAGGACGTCGGACCGTCCGTCGCCGGTGACATCGCTGCCGCCGGTGATCCGGTCGTAGATCTGCCAACCGCCGCCGATCGACGTCCGGCCGGCGAGCGGCGCGTTCCGGTCGCCGGTGCCCCGGTACAGCCAGAGCGCGCCGGAGCGGTCGCGGGCGATGCTGTCGGGCTCGGAACCCCCCGCCACGTTTCCGACGGACACGACCCGGTCGTAGATCCCCCAGCCACCGCCGTCCCAGGCCCACTGGTCCTTTTCCTGGACATGCCAGGACTGCGCCCCCGTGGCGAGATCGACGTGGATCTTGGCGGGCCCCCGCGTCTCGCCGATCGAGCAGTCGTAGAGCGCGGAGGCGGTGTCGGTCCATGCCTCATCGGCGGCGGCGCAGTCGACGAGGGGCCCGCCGACCAGCTTGCGGAGCTTCGGCGTGCCGCCGGCGAGCACGGCCTCGTCGAGCGTGGCGGCGTACTGCACCCGGTAGCCGCCCTCGTACTTCCCGAGGAGCAGGGTGTCGTCGGCCAGACCCGAGTAGTCGTAGTCGCCGAGCGCGTCGAGGTCGATCTCCACCGACGTCACGGCGGGTTTCGACACGTCGTGGATCCGGATCACCGAACTGACGGACAGCAGAGCCCGGTTGCCGGTGACGACGAGGTCCGCCCCGCCACCGGCGGCGGCGGCGCCGGGCAGCACGGTCGACGAGCCGTCCGCGTACCGGGTCCAGCGGAACTCGGGCGCGTTGCCGCGGGTCTTCGACAGGAAGCCGCTCGGCCCCGCGCCGACGACGTCCGCGTTGAGGGGGAACGCCACAGTGGTCTGCTGCGGGTCCTCCTTGGTGGCGGCCGGCGCGGCCACGGCCGGGAGTGCGGTGAGCGTGCCGCCGGTGGCGGCGAGGACGACGGTGACAGCGACGGCCGCGAGACGGCGGCCGGATATGCGTACGTGCTTCAAGTACTTCCCTCCCCTAGAGGAAGGAGGCTAACGCGCCCGCTCGCCGCGCCCCCGGCGGCCCGGGGGCCCGGCGGCCCGGGGGATCGCCGGACGGACGGCCGGTCCCTGGCCGCCCTGTCACCGGTCGCCCGTCTCCGTCTCCGTCTCCGTCTCCGGTTCCTGTTCCTTCTCCGGTCCCTGTTCCGGTCCGGGCGCCGACTCCTCCTGTGCGGGGTTACCGCCCACCCTCCCCGTCAGCCCCGCCAGCGAGGCGCGGATGTGTTCCATGTGGGAGTGGATCTCCTCGCGGGCCTCCTCGTGCTCCCGCAGCACGCGCTCCGTGGCGCGTTCGGTGCGTTCGCCGTGCGCCCGTGCCTCGGCGAGGAGTTCGGCCGCGCGGGCCTCCGCGTCCTCCTGCTCGTGCCGGGTCTGTTCCTCCGCCCGCGCGAGGGCGCGTTCGGTCTCCGCGAGCCGGGCCTGCGCAGCTGCGACAAGTTCCTCGTGGTGGGCGTCCAGGCCGGCCGCCCGGGACGACGCCGTGTGCTCGGCCTTCTCCCGTACGACCGCCTGCTCGGCACGCTGGGACTCCAGGAGCGCCGACGCCCGGCGGACCGAGTCCTCGAACGCCTCCCGCGCCCGCGCCCGGCGCTCGCCCGCCTCCTCGCGGGCCGCCGCGCGCAGCGCGTCAGCCTCCGCGCCCGCCGCCCGGAGGGTCGCGCCGGCGGTGTCCTCCGCCTCCGCCCGTACCGCGTCCGCGTACGCCCGGGCCGCCTCCGTCGCCGCGCTCGCCGCCTCCTCGGCCGCCGCCGCGAGGGAGTGCGCCTCGGCCTCCGCGGCCCGTACGAGACGCTCGTCCTCCGCCTCCGCAAGCTCCAGGATCTTCCGCGCCCCCTCGCCCAGCGACTCGTACCGCTGGGGCGCGAGCGCCTCGACCTCCGCCCGCAGCCGGGCCGCCTCCGCCCCCATCTCCTTCGCGAGCACCGTCAGCCGGGCCGCCCGTTCCCACGCCGCGTCGCGATCCCCGGAGAGCGCGGCGAGATGACGGTCGACCTGCTCGGGGCGGTAACCGCGGCCCCGTCCGACGGCGAAGTCCATCCCTGACGCCCCTTCCGTAATGGCTGCAACGGGCTTACTGCCTCAAATGCCAAGGATGCGTCATCAGGCACGACAAAAGGCGCCCGACGTGTCGTTCACGCCGGGCGCCTTTCGTCACATACGGCCTACAGGTGGGCTACAGCAGGCCGTCCCACATCTGCTCCAGGAGCACCGACCACCAGTTCTCCGGCGACGCGAGCGCCGCCGGGTCCAGCATCGCCAACTGCGCCTGGAAATCGACCGTCCAGCGGCCCGCCTGCTCCGGGTTGAGCCCGAACCGCAGCCGCCACATCCGCCCGAGGAGCGCCATGGACCGGGTGAACTCCGGCAGCCCGCTGTTCACGAACTGCGGCGGCACCGGCGCACCGCCCGGACCGGCCTCGACCGGTACGGCGACGATGTGCGCGGTCCCGTACTGGACGCAGATCGCCCGCCCGAAGTCCGAACCGATCACGAGGTACGAGCCCGCGTCCGACGCCGGCTGGATCTGCCGCTGCGCCGCGAGCTCCGCGAGCGTCGGCACCACCGGCTGGGCCGGCTGCGCCCAGAAGAACGGCCCGAAATCGGCCGGAAGCCCCGCCCATACGAGCGTCAGCGCCACGACCTCCGGCACGCCCTGGCGCGACACCGCCCGCTGGTCGAACCGGCAGATGCCGGGCCCGAAGGCGCCCGCCATCTCCTGCGCGATCCCGTCCGGCGGGATCGGCGGCGCCGGCTGCACCTGCGGCAGCGGAGCCCGCACCGGCGCGGGCCGCGCCGGACCGTCGGCGACCTGATGCAACTCGCCCTGGTGGGTGATGAGTTGCCGCATGCCCTGCTGGCGGCCCGCGTGATCCCTGCCGTACGGCGCGATGTTGGTGATCCGCGCCTGCGGCCAGGTCTCCCTGATCATCCGGGCGCAGTAGCCACCCGGCAGCTCACAGGACTCCAACTCCGTGTGCAGCTCAAGCACTTGCTGCGGCGGCACGTTCATCGCGCGCAGCTCGTGCAGGATCTGCCACTCGGGGTGCGGGGTGCCGGGAGCGGACCGCCGGATGATCTGGGCCTCGGAGCCGTCGGGCGCGCGGTAGCGCAGCACGGCCTGGTAGCCGGGGCCGACGGTCGGCTGACCGGGCGGCTGCTGCGGGTACCCGTACGCGGGCGGTGCCGGCGGCGCGCCCTGCACGGACGGCGGCGGTCCCGGCGGAGCCGGCGGCCCACCCGGGCCCGGCTGCGCCAGCATCGTGGCCGCGTGGTGCACCCCACCGGGCGGAGTCCCGGGAGCACCGGGAGCACCGGGGGCGCCAGGGACACCGGGGGGTCCGGGCGGGGCGATCCCGCCGGGACCGGGGTGCGCGAGCATCGTCGCGGCGTGCGCGACTCCGGCACCGTCGGAGCCACCGGGGGCACCGGGCGCACCTGGAGCACCAGGAGCACTGGGCATGCCGGGCATGCCCGGCGGCGCGGGCGGGGGCACCGGCGCACCGGGGCCGCCCTGGCTCGGGTGCGCGAGCATGGTCGCGGCCTGGTGCACCGGCTGCTGCGGCGTGGCCGGCCCGGGAGGAGCGGGTGGACCGGGGGGCGTGGGCGCCCCAGGGGCCCCAGGCGCACCCGGAGCTCCGGGCGGGCCGGGAGGCAGGGGGCCGTCGGGCCCGAGCTGCGACACCAGCTGCGTCCGTACGTAACCACCCGCGGGCGCACCGGGAACGCCCGGCGCCTGCGGCGGCGGAGGGGTGCTCCCCCCGCCCCCGCGCGCACCGCGCGGCGGCACCGCGGCCTTGCTGGTCGCGGCGTCCGCGATGTCCCCTGCGCCCGGCGCACCCGGCGCGGGCGGCGGCGTGGGCGCACCGGGAGCGGGAGCGGGCGTCGACGGACCGGGCGGAACCGGAACACCGGACCCGAGCGAGCCACCCGGCGCACCCGGAACACCGGACCCGAGCGAACCGCCCGGCGCACCCGGAACACCCGGCGCACTCGGCGCACTCGGCGGGAACGGCGTCTCGGCGCCCGGCGGCGGCGGGGCGTGCGGGTCGAGGGCCTGGGCGATCGCCGTCGGCGGGAGCGCGCTGCCGCCCGCCATCAGGGCCGTCGGGGCGTCCGCGCCCACGATCGGCAGTGGCGTGTCGTCGTCGTCCGCGCCCGAGAGCGGCGGCGCGAAGACGGTCGCCGGCAGCGGTACGGAGCCGTCCGCACCGCCCGAACTCGCGTTGGCGTCCGCCCACGGGCTGCTGGCCGCCGGGGCCACAGGCCTCTCGGCGGGCCTCTGAGCGGGCACCTCGGCAGGCGTCTCCGCGGGCACCCCGTCGGAAGCCGTCGGCTCGTAGTCGACCGACCGCCCCTCCGACGCGTCGCGGACCGGCTGCTCGGGCGACGGCGAACCGCCCCCCGTAGCCCCGTCCGTGGCCTCCGGGGTGGACGAACTCCCGCCCGCCTGGGACGCGTTCGGCCCCTTCGGCGGCAGGCCCAGCTTGTCCGCCGCGTCCTGCAGCCACTCGGGCGGGCTCAGCAGGAACGACGTCGCGTTCAGATCGACCCGCTCCGGCGGCGCCGGAGGCGCGCCCGCCTCGTCCTCGACCGCGCCGTACTCCTCCTCGTACCGCCGGATCACCTCACCCACCGGCAGTCCGGGCCACAGCGTCGCCTCGCCGCTGTCCCGGGCGATGACCAGCCGCTGGCGGCCGCCGTCCGAGATGGGACCGCCCTCGCGGTCCTCCGCCCACACGACGAAACCGAGCCCGAACTCCCGTACCCGCACCTCCCGGTGCTGGTACGCCGGCACGTCACCGTTGATCCATTCCTCGGCGCGCTCCTGCGCCTGCGCGAACGTCACCACAGCCAGTTCACTCCCCCACCGGGACCACAGGAACAGCGCGCGCGAAGCCGCCGTCCACCATCAGGTTCGCCACCGTCTCCAGCTCCGGCGGATTGCCCGCGAGACGCTGCAGGAACGCGTCGAAGTCCTCGCCGCACGGCAGCAGCAGGCGCTCCACGCGCTCCGCCACGCTCCACGCGGCGGCGACCTCGCCGGAGTCCCGCGCGTCGTCGTACGCGCAGAACCACACCGTCCCGATCCGGTCGCCCTTCACCTTCAGCGCCAGGATCCCGCCCTGGACGAAACCGACGCCCAGATAGTCCTTGGTCAGATGGTCACGCAGGCACTTGTTGACGTAGACGAGGTCATTGACCCCCGCCTCCTCACGGACCGTGAAGAACGGCTGGTCGATCAGGAGGCCCAACTCCGCGTCCAGCGCCGCGCCGACCGGCGCGCAGCCGCCCGCCGCCTTCAGGAAGGAGCGGTACGCGCCCGGCAGGCGGTACCCCAGGTCCTCCTCCACGCCGAGCAGTTGCTGCTCGGACACCGACACCAGGCCCTTCGGCAGCCCGAAATGGGCGGGCCGGGTCTCCTGGAGCGGACGCGTACCGCGCTTGGCGTGGTCGACGGCGGCCGTCGCCACCCCGCCGTGGTGGCGCAGCAGTGCCTTCACCTCGACGGGGACGAGCTCCATCCGCCGGCTGCCCGCCACGTGGTGCCAGGTCCAGCCGTGCGGGGTCGCCACCGGCGGAATCGTGTCCCACAGCTCATGACCGGTCGCGGCGAGCGCCGCGTTCGCCGACACGAAGTCCGTCAGCCGCAACTCGTCGACTCCGAAGCCCTCGGGCGGATCGGCGATCTCCGCCGCCGCCCTGGCATACGGCGAGAAGTCCGGAAAACCGTGTTCGTCCACCCGCACCCCTCTAGGATGCCGGGAGGCGCGGACCGGGTCCGGGAAGTGCACGACCTGCCCGGCGTAAGCCGCGTTCGGTGGCGCGGCGTTCCCCCGGCCCTGGGGGCCGGGAGGTGCCCCCAGCCCGAGCCGACCTGTCGTCATGGCGGTTGCCCCCTGCGCTGGCTGCTGGCTGATTCCGCACAGCCTATGCGGTGCCACAAGCCCGTGACCCGGCCCGATCCCTCCACCCGTCCGACACCCCTCCGACACCCGTCCCGCACTCTCCCCTTGAACACAGCCCGTGACCAACTGTCACGACCGGATGACGTACCGGCGATAGTTACGACACACCCACGACCGGTTCGAGTACCCCGCTTCCACATGAGGCGTCCCATTTGGCACTCTGTTCCAGCAACTCCGGGGGGATTGCAGGAGGGGAAGAACGCACCATGTACGCAACACCGACGCCCACGCAGGGTGACCCACGCCTCAACTGGAGCAGCACCGAGTCCACTCGCGCCCCGTTACTGCGCTTCCGCCGCGACGGCATCCTCCCCACCGTCGGCGCCGCGCTGTCCGTACGCGGCGAGACCCTCACGTGCACCGCCGGCCGAGCCGACCGGCCGCCCGCTCTGCACCCGCTCGTCCAGGACTTCCTGGACACCCTCACCAGCGGTCAGCGCGAACGCTTCACCGGACGCTGCCCCGAAGCCATCCTGCTCTCCCGCCACCTGACCGCCACCGAGACCGGCCGCTCCAAGCGCGCCCAGCGCAAACCCCTCACCCACAGCGAAGCGCGCCGCTCCCTCAAGCAGGCCAAACTCACCGCGCGCCGCATCCGCGAGGACGGCGACCCGCTGCACGGCAGCTACGCCGCCCCGTGCCGCTCCTGTACGGCGATGCTCGCCCACTTCGGTGTCCGCACCGTCGACCCCACCTCGACTGTCGAGAACGGCTGACCGCACCTTCATGCCCGACCACCTGAGCACCACCCGCTTCCCGGTCAACGTCGACGCCGCGCTCCGCGAGGCGGGATGGCAGCCGGGCCGCTGGGACATAAAGCTCGCCGAACAGTGGGCCGACGCCCTGCGCGCCCACGTCTCGCCGGGCGGTCACCGGCACAGCGTGTTCCCCGCGGCCGTCGAGGCATGGGCGGAGTTCGGCGGCCTCCAGGTCACCGCACCGGGCGCGGGCCGCCAGATCGCCCCGGCCACCCTCCACTTCGACCCCCTGGCCGGTCTCCACCTGGCCCGTACCCTGTCGGACCTCGGGCGGGCCCTCGACACGGAGATCTCCCCGCTGGGAGCGGAGGGCGAGCACCAGGCGGTCCTCGCGATAGACCTGGAGGGCCGGGTCTACTGCCTGGACCACACCGGCGACTGGTTCCTGGGCCGGGACATAGACGCGGCCCTGGCGACCCTGGTCACGGGGACCCAGCCGACGCGCCTGGTGGCGGGCTGAAGCCCGCGCCGAGCCGGGGCCGCGTAGACCGTCTACGCGGCCCGCTCCCCCACCGGCAGCACCGCCGACACCCGGAACCCGCCCGCGTCCGTCGGACCGGACACGAACACGCCGCCGAGCCGCATCACACGCTCCCGCATGCCGACCAGTCCGTTGCCGCCGCTCGGCAGGTGGGCGTCGGCGGCCTCCGCGTCCGAGGGGCCGTTCTCGACCTGCATCGCGACCTCCGCCTCGCGGTGCGCGAGCCGGACCACGACCTTGGCGCCCGCCGCGTGCTTGTGCACGTTCGTGAGCGCCTCCTGGACCACGCGGTACGCGGTCCGCTCGACCTCCGCCGCGTACGCCCGGGCCTCGCCGAGGACCGTCAGCTCCACGACCGCGCCCGCCTGCCGCGACTGCTCGACCAGCTCCTCCAGCGCGTCCAGACACGGCCCGTCCTCCGAGGCCGCCTCGGCCGCGGCGGCGGCCGCCCGCCCGACGGCCGCCAGCGGAACGGCCGACGGCACCCCCGCCACCCCGCCCTCCCGCAGCACGCCCAGCATCTCGCGCAGCTCCGTCAGGGCCTGCCGCCCCATGTCACCGACCAGGGCCGCGTTCTTCACGGCCTTCTGCGGATCCTTCAACGCCACCGCCTGCAGCGCGGCCGCGTGCACGACCATCAACGACACCCGGTGCGCGACCACGTCATGCATCTCGCGCGCGATCCGCGTCCGCTCCTCCTGCCGCGCCCACTGCGCCCGCTGCTCGGCCCGGTCCGCGAGCAGCGACAGCTCCTGCTCCAGGCTGTCCGCACGCTCCCGCAGACTCTCCATGAGCCGGCGCCGCGCCCCTATGTAGAGGCCGAAGAGCACCGGGGGCGCGTTGAGGCCCAGGGTCAGGAAGACGGCGACGACCGGGACGTACCAGCCACTGGCGTCGAAATCCGGCTGACCGGCGGGGGCCTGCGCGACGTCCTCCCGTACGCGCACCACCGTCACGACGAAGACGGCGACCGTCGACATACCGGCGAGCGCGGCAGTGATCCTGCGCGGCACCTCGGAGGCGGCGAGCGTGTACAGCCCGACGATCCCCATCACATAGGCCATCTCAGCGGGTGTCACCGCGATCGAGACCAGGACGGGGACCATCGGCCACCGGCGCCGCACCAGCAGCACCGAGCCGACGATCAGCCCGAACAGCACCCCCACGGGCACCGGCAGCCCCGCCTTGTCGGCGAAGCCGACCCCCTCGACCGCGCACTCCACCGCCGACACGGCGGCAAGCCCGATGTCGAGCACCGCACTGCGCCGTCTCCCCCACCACCACAGACCGCCGGGCGTCATGCCCGTCGCGTCCCGGTGTGCCCCCGTTGTGGTCATGCCCTCCAGCCTACGGGCGGCGGCCAGCCATTTTCCGAAGACTGCCGCGACCGGAAGCGCCGCACGTCAACCGCGTACACACACCAGTCCCTCGAACTACTGAATCGCCCAGGCATTCGACCCGGACGTCCGGATTCCGGACGATGGTGTTCGTATGACATCCATCACGAGCAAGTACGCGGACTTCGACCGCCTGCGCGAACAGGCGACCGCGTTACGCCGCGAGGGCCTCAGCCGTCGCCAGATCCGCGACCGCCTCCACGTCCACAACAACGACATCCTCAACCGCCTCCTGGAGGGCGAGCCTCCCCCGGACTGGACGAAGCGCCCACGCGCGAAGGACGACCTCCGGGCCCGGGCGCGCGAGCTACGCGCGCAGGGCATGACATACGACCAGATCCAGGTCGAGCTGGGCTGCTCGAAGAGTTCGATCTCGCTCTGGGTACGCGACCTCCCGAAGCCGGAGCGGCAACGTACGCGCGAGGAGGCGTCGGCAATCGCCCGCAGGGGGTGGGAGGCGACTCTCCGCGTCCGCGAGGAGGAACGGACCCGGACCAAGCAGGCCGCGGCCGACGAGATCGGCGACCTCTCCGACCGGGAGCTGTTCCTGGTGGGCGTAGCCCTCTACTGGGCTGAGGGAACGAAGGACAAGCCGTACGCCCGCCGCGAGCGGGTCACATTCGTCAACAGCGACCCCGGCATGATCAAGACGTTCAGCGCCTGGCTCGATCTCCTCGACATCGAGCCGGCGCGCCGCAGCTTCTACGTCATGATCCACGAGAGCGCGGACGCCGAGGCGGCGAGGCTGTACTGGGCCGATCTCGTAGGTGTCGATCCGGCATCGTTCGGCAAGACGACACTCAAGCGGCACAACCCGAAGACCCGCAGAAAGAACGTGGGCGACGACTACCACGGCTGCCTCGTGGTGTGCGTCCGCAAGAGCGCCGATCTGTACCGTCGCATCGAGGGGGCCTGGTACGGCATAGTAGGGGCTGCCCGCGTGCCCGATCTCGCTAATCGGACATAGAGGACGAACCATCCCAGGTCGTCTAATGGCAGGACAAATGGTTTTGGTCCATTGAATGAGGGTTCGAT
Organism: Streptomyces sp. NPDC026092; assembly: GCF_040638605.1. Classification (NCBI taxonomy): domain Bacteria; kingdom Bacillati; phylum Actinomycetota; class Actinomycetes; order Kitasatosporales; family Streptomycetaceae; genus Streptomyces; species Streptomyces sp. NPDC026092. Next base: position 207,259 of record NZ_JBEZYN010000015.1, on the reverse strand, counting down.
TCCTTCCCTGGGAGCCACAGCACACAGAACCTCGGTGCGGGTCCCGACCTCTCGGTCAGGACCCGCACTCATATCCGGCCCTGTACCCCCCGGTATCCTGCGGGTGTCCACCACCCGAAGCCGAAGGGCATTCCCGTGAGCGCCAACCGCCCGGCCGCCGTCGTCGTCCTCGCAGCGGGTGAGGGCACCCGCATGAAGTCGAAGACTCCCAAGGTCCTGCACGAAATCGCCGGACGTTCCCTCGTCGGACACGTCGTGTCCGCCGCGCGCGAGCTGGAGCCCGAGCACCTCGTCGTGGTCGTCGGGCACGCCCGTGAGCAGGTCACCGCGCATCTCGACGCGCACTACGCCGGTACCCGCACCGCCGTCCAGTACGAGCAGAACGGCACCGGTCACGCCGTTCGCATGGGGCTCGAAGAGCTGGGCCAGGCTCCCGACGGGACCGTCGTCGTCGTGTGCGGCGACACCCCGCTGCTCTCCGGGGAGACCCTGACCGCCCTCGCCGGCACCCACGCCGCCGACGGCAACGCCGTCACCGTGCTGACCGCCGAGGTGCCGGACTCCACCGGCTACGGCCGCATCGTCCGGGACGCCTCGGGCGCCGTGACCGCGATCGTCGAGCACAAGGACGCCTCCGAGGAGCAGCGGGCGATCCGGGAGATCAACTCCGGGGTCTTCGCCTTCGACGGCCGGCTGCTCGCCGACGCGCTCGGCAAGGTGCGGACGGACAACAGCCAGGGCGAGGAGTACCTCACCGACGTGCTGTCCATCCTCCGCGAGGCCGGTCACCGGGTGGGCGCGTCCGTCGCGGGCGACCACCGGGAGATCCTCGGGATCAACAACCGGGTGCAGCTGGCCGAGGCCCGCGCGCTGCTCAACCAGCGTCTCCTCGAGCGCGCCATGACCGCCGGTGTGACCGTCGTCGACCCGGCGTCGGTGTTCGTCGACGTCACCGTGACGTTCGAGCGCGACGCCGTGATCCACCCGGGTACGCAGCTCCTCGGCGCCACCCACATCGCCGAGGACGCCGAGGTCGGCCCGAACACGCGCCTGAAGGACACCACGGTCGGCAAGGGCGCCCGTGTGGACAACACGGTCGCCGACTCCGCCGTGATCGGCGAGAGCGCCTCCGTCGGACCGTTCGCGTACCTGCGTCCGGGGACGAACCTGGGCCTGAAGGCCAAGGCCGGTACGTACGTGGAGATGAAGAACGCCACGATCGGCGAGGGAACCAAGGTCCCGCACCTCTCCTACGTGGGCGATGCGACGATCGGTGAGTACACGAACATCGGCGCGGCGAGCGTCTTCGTGAACTACGACGGTGAGGCGAAGCACCACACGACGGTGGGTTCGCACTGCAAGACGGGCTCGGACAACATGTTTGTGGCGCCTGTCACGATCGGGGACGGCGCGTACACCGCCGCCGGGTCCGTGATCACCAAGGATGTGCCGGCCGGTGCACTGGCTGTCGCCCGTGGCCAGCAGCGGAATATCGAGGGTTGGGTTGCCCGGAAGCGGCCCGGCAGCGCCGCGGCGCAGGCCGCTCAGGTGGCCACCGAGGAGCCCGCCGGCGAAAGCTGACCGGAAACAGGTACGTCGAACTCGGCGTACCGTGATACGTGCACATAAATTCGGCTGGCTCGCACACGCGCACGGGAGCGCGGAGATCGCGACCAGAAGACACGTCTGAGGAGACAGTGCTGTGACCGGGATCAAGACGACCGGCGAGAAGAAGCTGATGCTCTTCTCCGGCCGCGCCCACCCCGAGCTGGCCGAGGAGGTCGCGCACCAGCTGGGTGTCGGCCTCGTGCCGACCAAGGCTTTCGACTTCGCGAACGGTGAGATCTACGTTCGCTTCCAGGAGTCGGCTCGTGGCGCGGACTGCTTCCTGATCCAGAGCCACACGGCTCCGATCAATAAGTGGATCATGGAGCAGCTGATCATGCTCGACGCTCTGAAGCGGGCTTCCGCGCGGAGCATCACCGTGATCATCCCGTCGTACGGCTACGCCCGTCAGGACAAGAAGCACCGTGGCCGTGAGCCGATCTCGGCCCGTCTGGTCGCCGATCTGCTGAAGACGGCGGGTGCGGACCGGATCCTCACGGTCGACCTGCACACGGACCAGATCCAGGGCTTCTTCGACGGCCCGGTGGACCACCTGTCGGCGCTCCCGGTCCTCGCGGACTACGTGGGCAGCAAGGTGGACCGTTCGAAGCTGACGATCGTGTCTCCGGACGCGGGTCGTGTGCGGGTGGCGGACCGCTGGTGCGACCGCCTCGACGCGCCGCTGGCGATCGTGCACAAGCGCCGTGACAAGGACGTCGCCAACCAGGTGACGGTCCACGAGGTCGTCGGTGACGTCCGTGGCCGTGTCTGTGTCCTGGTGGACGACATGGTCGACACGGGTGGCACGATCTGCGCCGCCGCCGACGCGCTCTTCGCGCACGGCGCGGAGGACGTCATCGTGACGGCCACGCACGGCATCCTGTCCGGGCCGGCCGCCGACCGTCTGAAGAACTCCAAGGTCAGCGAGTTCGTCTTCACGGACACGCTGCCGGTGCCGAGCTCCCTGGAGCTGGACAAGATCACGGTCCTGTCGATCGCCCCGACGATCGCCGCCGCGGTGCGTGAGGTGTTCGAGGACGGTTCGGTGACGAGCCTCTTCGAGGAGCACTGACAGTTTTCGACGATGGGCCCGCTTCCTGATCAGGAAGCGGGCCCTTCGCGTACGCCCCCGATGATCCAATTGGGCGGCTCGGCCGTGGCCGAGTAGACTGCCGTAGTTGCTCGGCGAGGGAGGCCGTACCCGTGGTGGTACGGCGGTCCGTTATCGACGCGCTCTTCGTAGCAGGCCATCGCCAGTCGTGGCCGGGTGACAGGTCACATTCGTCACCTTTACTACGAGGAGTGCACATGTCCGAGGTGAAGCTCGCCACCGAGACCCGTACCGAGTTCGGCAAGGGTGCGGCGCGCCGCGTCCGCCGCGAGGGCAAGGTCCCCGGCGTTCTCTACGGTCACGGCACCGACCCGGTCCACATCACCCTGCCGGGCCACGAGCTGCTGCTCGCCCTGCGTACCCCGAACGTCCTGCTCTCCCTCGAGCTCGAGGGCAAGAACGAGCTGGCGATCCCGAAGGCCGTGCAGCGCGACCCGCTGAAGGGCTTCCTGGAGCACGTCGACCTGCTCCTCGTGAAGCGCGGCGAGAAGGTCACCGTCGAGGTCCCGATCGAGACCGAGGGTGAGCTGGCCCCCGGCACCTTCCTGGTGGAGCACGTGCTGAACACGCTCTCCGTCGAGGCCGAGGCCACCCACATCCCCGAGTCCGTCACGGTCTCCATCGAGGGCCTGGAGGCCGGCGCCTCCATCCTCGCCAAGGACATCGCGCTGCCGAAGGGCACCTCCCTGGTGACCGACGCCGACGCCGTCGCCATCCAGATCCTGGCCGCGCAGGCCGAGGAGCCGGCCGCCGAGGGTGAGGCCGCCGCCGAGGGCGAGGCCGCCGAGGGCGCCGAGGCCTGAGCCGTAGGCTCTGCTTGACGCGACGGGGTGACGGGCCGTTCGGGCCCGTCACCCCGTTTCTTCTGTTCCCATGCCGGTACGCACACGAGGAGACGAGACCCCCATGACGGACGACGCGAACGCCCCCTGGCTGATCGTCGGCCTCGGCAACCCGGGGCCGGAGTACGCGGCCAACCGCCACAACGTGGGCTTCATGGTGGTGGACCTGCTCGCGGACCGCATCGGCGGCAAGTTCAAGCGGGCGCAGAAGGCGCAGGCGCAGGTCGTGGAGGGCCGGATGGGCCCGCCCGGACCGGCCAACCGCCGGGTGATCCTCGCGAAGCCGATGTCGTACATGAACCTGTCGGGCGGTCCGGTGACGGCGCTGCGCGACTTCTACAAGGTGCCGACGGCGCACGTCGTGGCGGTCCACGACGAGCTGGACATCGACTACGGGGTGCTGCGGCTGAAGATCGGCGGCGGCGACAACGGCCACAACGGTCTGAAGTCGATGACGAAGGCGATGACCGCGGAGTACCACCGGGTGCGGTTCGGCATCGGGCGTCCGCCGGGCCGGATGCAGGTCGCGGACTTCGTCCTGAAGGACTTCTCCTCGACGGAGCGCAAGGAGCTCGACTACTTCGTGGACCGGGCGGCGGACTCCGTCGAGTGCCTGGTGGCGGAGGGTCTGGAGCGCGCGCAGTCGGCGTACAACTCCTGACGGTCGGGCCGTCGCGGTACGACTGTACGATCGCGGGTCATGACGCACGCCCGTAACGCCGCCATGGCCCTGATCGCCCTGCTGCTCCTCGTCGCGGGGGCCTGGTCGTCGTGGGGAACGGCGCAGCACGTCCTGCTCTCCAAGGGCCGTGAGCACGGCACGCTGACGGTGACCGGCTGCAACGAGGAGACGTGCAGCGGCCGTTACGCACCGTCCGGTCCGCCGTCGACGCACACCACCCTGACGATCGACCACTCGGTGGCGGCCGCCAAGGGCCAGACGCTGCCGGTGGTCGTGAAGCCGGGCACGAGCGAGGCGGTCCGCACGGGCTGGGGCGGCGGCCTGCACGCCTGGCTCCCGCTGGGCGGAGCACTGCTCCTGGCGTCCCCGCTGATAGGCGGCGGCCTGCGGCTGACGCGGACGGCGTGGTCGATGGCGGGGGTGGGCGCGGTGCTGCTCGTGGGGACGTTCTTCGCGCTCTGATTGTTACCGGCCAAGGGTGATGAGTGGCCGAAAACAGCCGCTAAGCTGCGCGTCTGCCACCTCCCACGGCATCCCTCATCCCAGATGGACGACTGCACATGCGACGATCCCTCATCATCCCGACCGGCGCCCTGGTCGCCGCCGTGGCGGGCTCCCTGGTGCTGGCCCCGGCGGCTTCGGCCACCGGCAAGCCCAACGGCGACAACGGCACCGTGAAGATCCACGACTCGAAGACCGGCGAGGAGCTCCGTCAGAACGAGCCCAAGGTCTGCACCTTCTACGTCGACGCCTTCGGCTTCGACGCCGGCCAGAAGGTGAACTGGCACATCGAGGCCTGGGCCAACAACGACCAGGACAAGGGCACGACGGTCAAGTCCGGCCTCATCACGCTCGACGCCGACGGCCATGAGCGCACCGAGGACATGACGCTCCCGAACGGCCAGTACAAGCTGTTCTGGAACTTCGAGGGCGAGAACGGCCGCGCCAAGCACAAGGTCTTCAAGACCGACTGCCCGCCCGCCGAGACGGAGACCCCGGGCACCGGCACCCCGAGCACGGGCACCCCGGGCACGGAGACCCCGACCGGCACGCCGACCGGGTCGGCGACCCCCGGCACTCCGGGCGGCACCGAGACGCCGTCCGCCACCGACTCGGCCTCCGCCGGCGCGACGCCGTCCGCCTCCGGCGGCACCGGCACCGGTGACCTCGCGGAGACCGGCTCTTCCGCCCCCGTCGGCATCATCGCCGCCGTCGCCGTCGCCCTCGCGGGCGCCGGTGGCTTCCTGGTGACGCGCCGCCGCAAGGCCCAGCAGCACTGAACCCCGTAGCGACGACAGTGCCCCTGCCGGAATCCGTGGATTCCGCCAGGGGCACTGTCGCATACGGGCCCTGAGGCCTCAGCCGGTGTTGCGCAGGCCCGCCGCGACGCCGTTGACCGTGAGGAGCAGGGCTCGGGCGAGCAGCGGGTCCGGGTCCTCGCCGCGCTCGGCGGCGGCCCGCTGGCGGGCCAGGAGGGCGACCTGGAGGTAGGAGATCGGGTCCAGGTAGGCGTCGCGGATGGCGAAGGTCTGCTGGAGGACCGGGTTGGAGTCCAGGAGCTTCTGGCCGCCCGTGATGCGCAGGACCTCGGCCACGGTCAGGTCGTGCTCGGCCTTGATGGAGTCGAAGACGTGCTTGAGCTCGTCCGGCACCAGCGTGTCCACGTAGTGCTGGGCGATGCGCAGGTCGGTCTTGGCGAGCGTCATCTCCACGTTGGAGAGGAAGTTGCGGAAGAAATGCCAGCGCTCGTGCATCTCCTCCAGGACGCTCTCCAGGCCCGCCTCGCGCAGCGCCTTGAGACCGGAGCCGACGCCGAACCAGCCGGGGACGATCTGCCGGGACTGCGTCCAGCCGAAGACCCACGGGATGGCCCGCAGACCGTCGAGGGAGACACCCGAGCCCGGGCGGCGCGAGGGCCGCGAGCCGAGATGCAGGTCGGCGAGCTGGTCGACGGGGGTCGAGGCGAGGAAGTACGTCGGCAGGTCCGGGTCCTCGACCAGCCTGCGGTACGCGGCGTGCGCGGCCTCGGAGGCGGTGTCCATGGCCGCGTCCCAGCGGGCGAGGGCCTCGTCGGACTGGCGCGGCGCGGTGTGCAGGGCCGAGGCCTGGAGGGTGGCCGCGACCGTCAGCTCCAGGTTCTCCCGCGCCAGGGACGGGATCAGGTACTTGTCGGAGATGACCTCGCCCTGCTCGGTCACCTTGATCTCGCCCTCCAGGGTGCCCCAGGGCTGGGCGAGGATCGCGTCGTGCGAGGGGCCGCCGCCTCGGCCGACGGTGCCGCCGCGGCCGTGGAAGAGGCGGAGGCGTACGCCGTATCGGTGGGCGACGTCGCGCAGGCGGCGCTGGGCGCGGTGGATCTCCCACTGGCTGGTGGTGATGCCGCCGAACTTCGAGGAGTCGGAGTAGCCGAGCATGACCTCCTGCACGTCGCCGCGGAGCGAGACGAGGCGGCGGTACGAGGGGTCGGCCAGCATGTCGTTGAGGATGACGTCGGCGGCCTTGAGCTCGTCGGTGGTCTCCAGGAGCGGCACGATGCCGATCTTGGCCCAGCCGGCGTGCAGGTCGATGAGGCCCGCCTCGCGGGCGAGGACCGTGGCGGCGAAGACGTCGTCGGCGCCCTGGCACATCGAGATGATGTACGACTCGATGACCTCGGGGCCGAAGCGCTCGAACGCCTCCTTGACGGTGCCGAAGACACCGAGCGTCTTCTGTCCGGCGGCGTCCAGCGGCGCGGGCGTCGGGCCGAGCGGGCGGCGGGAGCGGAGCTCCTTGGCGAGCAGCTTCTGCCGGTAGTCGCGGGGCATGTCCGCGTACCGCCAGGACTCCTCGCCGAGCCGGTCGAAGAGCTGGCCGAGTGCGTGGTGGTGGGCGTCGGCGTGCTCGCGGACGTCCATGGTGGCGAGCTGGAGGCCGAACGCGGACAGGGTGCGGATGGTGCGGTCCATCCGGCCGTCGGCGAAGAGGCCGCCGCGGTGCTCGCGCAGCGAGGTCTGGATCAGGGTGAGGTCGTGGACGAGCTCGGCGGTGCCGAGGTAGTCGCGGCCCTCCTGGTGCGGGGTGCCCTTGGCGAGCCGCTCGCGGGTGTTGACGAGCTTCTGCCGGATGCAGGTCGCCTTGAGGCGGTACGGCTCCTCGGCGTTGAGGCGCTTGTAGCGGGGGCTGATCTCCGGCAGGCGCTCCAGGTCGCGCTGGAGGGAGGTGAGGAGCTCCTCGGTGGCGCCGGTGTAGCGGATCGAGTTGGAGAGCAGTCCGCGCAGGTAGTCGACGAGTTCGAGGGCGTCGGTGATGCCGTGCTCGTGCTGGAGGATCAGCACGTCCCAGGTGACCTGCGGGGTCACGTTCGGGTTGCCGTCGCGGTCGCCGCCGATCCAGGTGCCGAAGGTGAGCGGGCGGGTGCCGGCGGGCAGCTCGATGCCGACGCGCTCCAGCTCGGCGGCGAGGTCCTCGAGAACGTCGCCGACGGCGCCGGCGTGCAGCTCGTCGAGGTAGTAGATGGCGTTGCGGGCCTCGTCGGCGGGCTCGGGGCGGACGACCCGGAGCTCGTCGGTCTGCCAGATGAGGTCGATGTTCTCGGCGAGCCGCAGGTCGACACGGCGCCGGTCGGCCTCGATCACCGGGGTCTCCAGGAGGGCGGCGATCCGGCGGAGCTTGTTGAGGACCGAACGGCGGGCGGCCTCGGTGGGGTGCGCGGTGAAGACCGGCCGCACGTTGAGGTTCCGTACCGTCGCACGGACGTGCTCCGGGTCGCCGTCCTTCAGCATGTCGGCGGTGCGCGCGAGCAGGCCGCCCTCGGCGGCACGCTTCTCGCGCATCTCACGGCCTCGGTGCACCTGCTCGGTGACGTTGGCCAGGTGGAAGTAGGTGGAGAAGGCGCGCACCAGCTTGGTGGCGGTCTCCAGGTCGGTCTCGCCCAGCAGCTCGGCGGCCGCCTCGCCGCCCTCGCGGGTGAGCCGGCGGACCTTCTCGACGAGGTCGAGAAGGTCGCGGCCCTCCTGCCGGACGAGCGTCTCGCCGAGCAGGTCGCCCAGTCGGCGGATGTCGGAACGCAGCTCGGCGCTGGCGGTGGGGGTCTGGTCGGCACTGCTCACAGGTGCGGCTCCTTGCAGTGTTCGGGCACATCTGGAGGGGTACTGGAGGCTTGCGGACCGCGCTGTCCGACGCACACAGGATAGGTGTCCATCCCTTGGACACCATCTAGCCCCTCGTGTGCCCTCTTGCCGCGCGCCCCGGCGCTGCCATACTTACGTCGCCGTAGGTTACGGTCCCGTAGGCGCGGCTCCTTTCCCTCACCCTCACCCCCCAGGGGACACCCATGACCTCCAGTCCCGAGGTGCTCGAAACCACCGTCCAGGACCCCTCCGAGACCGACCTGCCCTCCGCCACGCTCGGCGGCGACAGCAAGCGATCGATCGAGCAGATCGCTCTGCTGCTCTTCATCACGGTGCCGTTCGTGGCACTGCTCGCGGCGGTCCCGCTGGCCTGGGGCTGGGGCGTGAGCTGGCTCGACCTGGGCCTGCTGGTGGCGATGTACTACATCGGCTGCCACGGCATCACGATCGGTTTCCACCGGTACTTCACGCACGGCTCGTTCAAGGCGAAGCGGCCGCTGCGGATCGCCCTGGCGGTCATGGGCTCGCTCGCGGTGGAGGGCCCGCTGGTGCGGTGGGTGGCGGACCACCGCAAGCACCACAAGTTCTCCGACGCGGAGGGCGACCCGCACTCGCCGTGGCGGTTCGGCGAGACGGTGCCGGCGCTGATGAAGGGCCTGTGGTGGGCGCACATCGGCTGGATGTTCGACGAGGAGCGCACGCCGCAGGCGAAGTACGCCCCTGATCTGATCAAGGACCCGGCGATCCGCCGGATCTCCCGCGACTTCATCTACTGGACGATGCTGTCCCTGGCCATCCCGCCGCTGGTGGGCGGTCTGGTGACGATGTCCTGGTGGGGCGCGTTCACCGCGTTCTTCTGGGGGTCGCTGGTACGGGTCGCGCTGCTGCACCACGTGACGTGGTCGATCAACTCGATCTGCCACGCGGTCGGCAAGCGCCCCTTCAAGTCCCGTGACCGCTCGGGCAACGTGTGGTGGCTGGCCGTCCTGTCGTGCGGCGAGTCCTGGCACAACCTGCACCACGCGGACCCGACGTCGGCGCGCCACGGCGTGCTGCGCGGGCAGGTCGACTCCAGCGCGCGGCTGATCCGCTGGTTCGAGCAGCTCGGCTGGGCCTCCGACGTGCGGTGGCCGAACGCCTCCCGGATCGAAGCCCGGCGCCGGGGCGAGCCCGTCGACGCGGCATGATGGAGAACGTGGCGATCGACGGCAGTACCAGCGGCACCAGCGGAACCGGAAGCAGCGAGAGCAAGCCCCGGCGTGGCCGCCGGGTGCGGATGACGGGGGCGGAGCGCCGGGAGCAGCTGCTGGACATCGGCCGGACACTCTTCGCCGCGAAGGGCTTCGAGGGCACGTCGGTGGAGGAGATCGCGGCGAAGGCCGGGGTGTCCAAGCCGGTGGTGTACGAGCACTTCGGCGGCAAGGAGGGGCTGTACGCGGTCGTGGTCGACCGGGAGATGCGGCAGCTGCTCGACATGGTGACGGGGGCGCTGACGGCGGGGCATCCGCGCGAGCTCCTGGAGCAGGCGGCGTTCGCGCTCCTCGACTACATCGAGCGGTACACGGACGGCTTCCGGATCCTGGTCCGCGACTCGCCGGTGGCGCAGTCGACGGGCACGTTCGCGTCGCTGATCAGCGACATCGCGACGCAGGTGGAGGACATTCTGGGCCTGGAGTTCAAGGCCCGCGGCTTCGACCCGAAGCTGGCACCGCTGTACGCGCAGGCGCTGGTGGGGAGCGTGGCGCTGACGGGGCAGTGGTGGCTGGACGTCCGCAAGCCGAAGAAGGCGGAGGTCGCGGCGCACCTGGTGAACCTGGCGTGGCACGGCCTGGACGGCCTGGAGCAGAAGCCCCGATTGATAGGGCATCGCAAGAACTGACGGGTACGACGGGGCCGGGGCGTCAGGGCCAGGCCCTGACGGGCAACGGCGGGAGGCCGGCGGGCGTCCCGGGCGCCACCCGGCTCGCCGTGGGCCCGCCCCTCCCCGCACGGATTCCCGTTCCTCGGGTGTCACCGATGGGAGGTATGCTCCCGAGCACATCCGGGGGGGTGTTTCGCCCTTCGTCGCGCCAGTCTGTTCGCGCGGAGGCGCCGCGGACCCCCACCCCCGGTCCGCCGATTTTTCTAGATCCCTGGGGGGGATCTCTTGCGTCTCGCTTTCTCCAAGCGCGCGCGCCGTGTCGCGACCTGCACCGCGCTCGCCCTCTCCGCCGGCATGCTGCTGGCGCCGCCCGCCTCCGCCGACGAGCGGCCCGGGCCCTCCGTGAAGGAGCCCAAGCGCTCCTTCACCCAGCCCGCGAAGCCCGACCTGTCGAAGCTCGACGCGGGCAACGCGCGCCTCGGCCGCCAGGCGACGACCGCGGGCGTCTCGCCGGTCCGCTTCGACACGGACGGCGACGGCAAGAGCGAGCTGATCTACCGCGCCTGGGACGGCGGCACCTACGTGACGCCGTCGACCGCCGAGGGCGGCGAGTTCTTCAGCAGCGACGGCAACGCCGCGCCCGCGAACGACATGATCCCGATCGGCGACCAGGACGCCAACGGCAAGCCCGAGGTCCTCGTCGTCTCCCCGTACGGCACGCTGCGCCTGTACTCGACCGATACGGCGACCTCCGGCACGTACCGCTGGCAGGGCGGCGGCTGGACCATCTACAACAAGGTCTTCTCGCCCGGTGACGTCAACGGCGACGGCCGCGCGGACCTGATCGGCCGCCAGCACAACGGCGAGCTGTACCTCTACCTCGCCTCCGGCAACCTCTCCGCGCCGTTCGGCCCCCGCGCCAAGATGGGCACCGGCTGGAACATCTACGACCAGGTCGTGGGTGTCGGTGACAACGACGGTGACGGCAAGGGCGACGTCATCGGCCGCTCCTACGACGGCAAGCTGTGGTTCTACGGCTCCACCGGCTCCACCACCGCGCCGTTCAAGGGGCGCATCGAGGTCGGCTCCGGCTGGAACATCTACAACCAGCTCATCGGCATGGACGACCTGAACGGCGACGGCGCCGCCGAGCTGTTCGCGCGCGACCTGAGCGGCGCGCTCTGGGTGTACCCGGGTCTCGGCAACGGGCGCATGGGCGACCGCGCGCAGACCGCCGGCACCGGCGCGTTCGACAACGTCGACCAGTTCGGCGGCAGCGGCGCCATCCCGGCCTTCGGCAAGCGGGCCCTGATCGGCAAGGACAAGGCCGGCCTGATCTGGTGGTACGGCGGGCTGAACACCGGTCTCCTCAGCGCGCGCGAGCAGGTCGGGAACGAGGGTGGCTGGGGTCCGGCGAACCTGGCCTTCGCCTCCTCGCTCAACGACTCCGGCGCGGCCACGCTGCTGCAGATCTACGACAACCACCTGTACGACAACTTCATCGAGCACGACTTCGGCTCCGGCTGGAACATCTACAACCTGCTGGTCGGCCCCGGCGACCTGAGCGGTGACGGCAAGGGCGACCTGCTGGCCCGTGACAAGTCGGGTGTCCTGTACCTGTACAAGGGCAGCGGCACGGGTGACCACCTGGCCACCCGGATCAAGATCGGTGCGGGCTGGAACGCGTTCAACCAGATCGTCGGCGCGGGTGACTACTCGGGCGACGGCCGGGCGGACATCGTGACCCGTGACAGTGCCGGCAATCTGTTCCTGTACCGGGGCACCGGCTCCGCCACCGCGCCGTTCATGGCGAAGGCGAAGATCGGCTCCGGCTGGAACACGTACACCAAGCTCGTGGCCCCCGGTGACCTCACCGGCGACGGCAAGGCCGACCTGCTGGGCATCAACGCGGCGGGCGAGCTGTGGCGCTACTCGCCGTCCGGCGCGGCCTCCTTCGGCCCCCGGGTCAAGATCGGCACCGGCTGGCAGATCTACACCAGCGTGTACTAAACAGCAGAGAAGACGCCCCGCACCGGGTCTCCGGTGCGGGGCGTCTTCGTGTGTCCGGCCGTGCTAACCGTGGTAACCGTCCCCCTGTCACGCCGGCTTCGTCGCCAGGGCGAAGATCCGGCGGAACGGGAAGACCGTTCCGTGCGGCCCCGGCGGGTAGGCGGCGCGCAGGAGGTCGCGGTACTGGGTGAGGAAGGCGTCCGTCGCCTCCTTGTCGCCCTCCAGAGCGGTCAGGACGGGGCGCAGGGCCGTGCCCTTGACCCAGTCGAGGACGGGGTCCTCGCCGGTGAGGAGCTGGGAGTAGGTGGTCTCCCAGACCTCGGTCGCGCAGCCGAGTTCGGTGAGGCGCAGGAGGTAGTCGGCGGGTTCGAGGATGTGGACGAAGCGGCGGCCCTCTCCGTCGAGCCGGGATCGCCACTGGGGCATGTCGCAGAGTTCACCGAGCAGGGCGTGGCTGGGCGCGGTGAAGTTGCCGGGGACCTGGAAGGCGAACGTTCCGCCGGGCTTGAGGGCGTCGACCCACGGAGCGAAGGACTCCGGGTGGTTGGGGACCCATTGCAGCGCGGCGTTGGAGACGATCAGGTCGTAGGGCTCGTCGGGCGTCCAGTGCGCCGCGTCGGCGGGGCGGAAGTCGAGCCAGCCGCCCCCGGCCGTGGTGCCCGCCCAGTCCTTCTCCGCCCGTTCCAGCATGTCCGGGGAGAGGTCGAAACCGGTGATGTGGGCGTCGGGCCAGCGGTCGGCGAGCAGGACGGTCACATTGCCGGGGCCGCAGCCGAGGTCGGCGATCCGGGCGGGTGTGGCGACAGTGGGAAGTCGCGGTATTCGGGAGAGCAGGTCGAGAAACGGACGTGTGCGGTGGCCGGAATGCCGCAGGTACTGCTGGGGATCCCAGGTTGGCGCGGTGGACGCGGAGGATGGTGCGGAATACATGTTCGAGCCCCCTTGCTGGAACGAGCTGCCGAAGCGGAACTAGGTCCCGGCCCCGTCCTTCCCCATAGTCCATCCGAATATATCTTGACGTCAAGAGACTTTATGTCAACAGACCCTCTACACTGATCGTCATGGAGGACGAGGTCGACCGGTTGGTCGCTGCATGGCGCCGCGAGCGCCCGGACCTCGACGTGGAACCGCTCGAGGTGCTCAGCCGCGTCTCGCGGCTCGCCCGGCACCTGGACCGCGCCCGTCGGCTCGCCTTCTCCGAGCACCAGCTGGAGCCCTGGGAGTTCGACGTCCTCACCTCGCTGCGCCGCGCGGGGGCCCCGTACCAGCTCTCCCCCGGCCAGCTCCTCACGCAGACGCTGGTCACCTCGGGCACCATGACCAACCGCATCGACCGGCTCACCAAGAAGGGCCTGGTCGAGCGGCTCCCCGACCCCAGCGACCGGCGCGGGGTCCTCGTCCGGCTCACCCCCGAGGGCCGCGACCGGGCCGACCAGGCGCTCGCCGGGCTGCTCGCCCAGGAGCGGGCCATCCTGGCCCAGCTCTCCCGCGGCGAGCGCGGCGAACTGGCGGCGCTGCTACGCCAGCTGACCGCCCCGTTCGACAACATCCCCGGCTAGGTCGGCGGACAGCTCGGCGGGCCCGACCCCGGCCCGGCGGGCCAGCGCGACGGCGGCGAGCGTGGAGTGCACGCCCAGCTTCCCGAGCACGTTCTGCATGTGCGTACGGACGGTGTGCGGGGAGAGGAACAGCCGCTCGGCGACCGCCTTGCGGCCCAGGCCCGCCACCATGCAGCGCAGCACCTCGCGCTCGCGCGGGGTCAGCGACTCCACCAGCTGCTCGCTCTCGGTGCGGTGCTTGCGGGCCGCCGTCAGCTCCCGCAGGACGCCGGTGAGCAGGGCGGGCGGCAGATGCGTCTCGTCGCGCAGGACGCCCCGGATCACGGCCAGGAGCCGCTGGAGCGAGCAGTCCTTGGCCACCCAGCCCGACGCCCCGGCCTGCAGCGCGAGCGCCGCCCGGTGCGGGTCGTCCTTCTCGGCGAGCACGACCGTACGGACGGCGGGCTGGACCGAACGGACCCCGGCGACCAGGGAGATGCCGTCGACGACCCCGTCGCCGCCGTCCGGTACGGCCTGGGCGACCGGCAGCGCGCCGGTCGGGCCCGCGACCGCGCCCAGGTCGGCGTCGACCAGCATCACGTCGTACCGGCGCGACTCCGCGACCGAGCGGTCGAGACAGCGCAGCGCGGCAGGGCCGCTGCCCGCGGCGGAGACGTCGACGTCGGGCTCCGCCGCGAGCGCGGCGGCCAGCGACTCGGCGAAGATGCGGTGATCGTCCACCACCAGGACCCGGATGCGAGCCACGGACACCCCCAAGTGTCGAGGAGCGGAACCGGCGCGGGTACGGCGCCGGGGACGGGGGTCCGTCGATCGCACGGCCGCCGCCGTGCAGTGACTGCTACCCCGTCCCGGGCGCCGTACCCGACTGGCTCTTACCCCCTGATGCACGCCGGCCCCCACCGGCGCTGTGCTCAGAGTACGGGTGGGGGGCGGCAGGGGAAGGCAATTGGGAGAACTGACCGAACACGGTCGGTACGGGTGCGATCCCCGCGTACGCACGCGACAGAAGACGACAGTCCCGAAGGCGGTCCGGCAGGTGGTCCGGCCGGAGGTCCTTCAGATGGTCCGGCCGGCGGTCCGGCGGATGGTCCGGGCGGCGGTCCGGCGGATGGTCCGGCCGGCGGTCTCACTCCCGGCGGGCGCCCGCCGACGGGACCGCCGGGAAGATCCCCGGCGCGGCGAACCCCGCCCCGGCGAAGGCCTTCTCGACCGCCGCCGCCACGGACTCCGCCCGTTCCTCGGGCACAAGAACGACCGCCGAGCCGCCGAAACCGCCGCCCGTCATCCGCGCGCCCAGCGCTCCGGCCGCGTTCGCCGCCTCGACCACGAGGTCCAACTCGGGGCAGGAGACCCGCAGATCGTCCCGGAGGGAAGCGTGGCCCTCGGTGAGGACGGGGCCGACGGCCGCCGCGTCCCCGGCGTCGAGGAGGGCGATCGTCCGCTCGACCCGGTGATTGTCCGAAACGACGTGCCGGACATAGCGACGAACCGATTCCTCGCTCAAACGCGCGAGGGAATCGGGCAGTTGCACGTACGGGACTTCGCGCAGCGCGCGCACACCGAGCGCCCGCGCACCCGCCTCGCACCCGGCGCGCCGCTCCGCGTACGCGCCGTCCCCGAGGGCGTGCTTCACCCGGGTGTCCACGACGAGGAGCCGCAGCCCCTGCGCGGCCAGGTCGAAGGGGACCTGGCGGTACGAGAGGTCACGGGTGTCCAGGAAGAGCGCGTGGCCCTCGATGGCGCACGCGGACGCCATCTGGTCCATCACCCCACAGGGGACGCCGACGAAGGCGTTCTCCGCGCGCTGGGCGAGGACGGCCAGTTCGGGGCGGGAGAGCCCGAGGCCGAAGAGGTCGTTCAGGGCGAGCGCGGTGACGACCTCCAGGGCGGCGGAGGACGACAGGCCCGCCCCGGTCGGCACGGTGGAGGCGAGGTGGACGTCCGCCCCGGTGACCGGGTGCCCGGCCTCGCGCAGCGCCCAGACGACGCCGGCGGGGTAGGCGGCCCAGCCGGCGTCGGCGGCGGTACGCGGGTCGAGCGCGGCCACGTCGAGCCGGACGACACCGCCCTCGACGTCGGCCGAGTGGACCCGCAGCACCCCGTCGGCGCGCCGGGAGACCGCGGCGACGGCGGTGTGCGGCAGGGCCAGCGGCATCACGAAGCCGTCGTTGAAGTCGGTGTACTCGCCGATCAGGTTGACCCGCCCGGGGGCGGCCCAGACACCCTCAGGCGCCGCCCCGTACAGCGCCTCGAACTCGCCCGCCACGCTCATCCGCGCCCCAACTCCCGCTCTCTCGCGAACGCCCAGGCGTCCCGCACGATGTCCGCCAGGTCCGGGCGGGACGGAATCCAGCCGAGCCGCTCGCGCGCGGCCTCCGCCGAGGCGACGAGCACCGCCGGGTCGCCGGGGCGGCGCGCGGCCATGACCTCGGGGACCGGGTGCCCGGTCACCTTGCGGACGGTCTCGACGACCTCGCGCACGGAGAAGCCGTTGCCGTTGCCGAGGTTGCAGATCAGGTGCTCGCCCCCGGTCATGGCGTCGAGGGCCAGGAGGTGGGCCTCGGCGAGGTCGGCGACGTGGATGTAGTCGCGGACGCAGGTGCCGTCCGGGGTCGGGTAGTCGTCGCCGTACACGTTGATCGCCTCGCGGCGGCCCAGGGCGACGTCGAGGACGAGCGGGACGAGGTGCGACTCGGGGTCGTGGCGCTCCCCGCACGTCCCGTACGCGCCCGCCACGTTGAAGTACCGCAGCGAGACCGCGGCGAGGCCGTGGGCGGCGCACTCGCCGCCGATCATGTGGTCGACGGCCAGCTTGGACGCCCCGTAGGGGCTGGTCGGGGCGGTCGGCGCGGCCTCGGTGATGGGGACGGACTTCGGCTCCCCGTAGGTGGCGGCCGTGGAGGAGAAGACGAGCTTGCGGACGCCCGCCGTGCGCATCGCGGCGAGCAGCGCCATCGTGCCGCCGACGTTGTTCTCCCAGTACTTCTCGGGCTTGGCGACCGACTCGCCGACCTGGGAGAAGGCGGCGAAGTGCAGGACGCCGTCGTAGGAGCCGTCGAGCCACTTCGCGGCGTCCTGGATGCGGCCCTCGACGAACCGGGCGCCGGCCGGGACGCCTTCGGCGAAGCCGGTGGAGAGGTCGTCGAGGACGGTCACCTCGTGGCCCGCCTCGACCAGGTGGCGTGCGACCGTGCTCCCCACGTAGCCCGCGCCGCCGGTCACCAGGTACTTGGCTGTCGCAGCCGTCATGCCGTTGCCACCTCTCGGAGTCGTGCGGCCGCCGTCTCCGGCGGTACGTCGTTCATGAACGCGCCCATGCCGGACTCGGTGCCTGCGAGGTACTTCAGTCTGCCGGGTGCCCGCCTGACGGTGAAAAGCTCCAGGTGCAGCCCGAACTCCGCGCGGTCCGCGTCGTCGACCGGCGCCTGGTGCCAGGCGGCGATGTACGGCGTGGGCGGCTCGCCGGGTCCGAAGATCCGGTCGAAGCGCCTCAAGAGTTCCAGATACGTCTGTGGGAAGGCTGTGCGGGCCGCCTCGTCGAGCGCCGGCAGGTCGGGCACCCGGCGGGTGGGGTGCAGGTGCACCTCGTACGGCCAGTGCGCGGCGTACGGGACGAAGGCGATCCAGTTCTCGTTCTCCAGGACCACGCGCACCCCGTCGGCCCGCTCGTGGGCGACGACGTCGTCGAAGAGGTTCCGTCCCGTACGGGTCCGGTGCTCGGCGGCCCGGCGCCGCATCAGCTCCGTACGGGGGGTCACGTACGGGAAGGCGTAGATCTGGCCGTGCGGGTGGCCGAGGGTGACGCCGATCTCGGCGCCCCGGTTCTCGAAGCAGTAGACCTGCCGCACGCCGGGGAGCGCGGCGAGTTCGGCGGTCCGGTCGGTCCAGGCCTCCAGGACGAGCGCGGCCCGCTCGGGGGTGAGGTCGGCGAAGGATGCCTCGTGGTCGGAGGTGAAGCAGACGACCTCGCACCGGCCGTTCTTCCCGGAGAGCGAGGGGAACCGGTTCTCGAAGACGGCGACCTCGTACTCCGGGGCCGGGATCTCGGTGGGTCGTCCGGCGCGGGAGGGGCAGAGCGGGCAGGCGTCGGCCGGCGGGTGGTAGGTCCGGCCCTGCCGGTGCGAGGCGACGGCGACGGAGTCCCCGAGGAGCGCGTCGTACCGGATCTCGGAGGCGGAGGAGACGGGGTCGAGCGGCCGGGTGTCGACGGCGTCGCGGACGGCGTCGTCCCGCGCGTCGTAGTAGATGAGCTCGCGGCCGTCGGCGAGGGTGGTGACGGTCTTCTTCACGGCGATGTCCTCAGCGCGGTGTCCACAACGGGGAACCAAACAGAACCACGCACAAGGAACCACAATCGAACATCGTCAGTCAACGCCGAGCGACCCCCGTCGGAGACGAGGGGCGACCGTTTCGCACCGATGTCCGGGCCGAGCTCCACCCTTACGGGTGTCCTCCCCTACAGGTGTTCGACTCCCCCCTTGCGGGTGTTCGGCCCCTCCCTTACGGGTGTTCGCTGCGCCCTTACGGGTGTTCGGTCCGCGCCCCCGGCACCGGCGCCCGGTCGAGCAGCCCGGTCCGCGCCGCCAGGGCCGCCGCCTCCAGGCGCGAGCCCACCCCCAGCTTCATCAGCACCCGCTGCACGTGCGTGCGCGCCGTGCTCGGCGCGATCCTCATGCCCGCCGCGATCAGCCGGGTGTCCTCGCCCTCCGCGACCCTGACCAGGACCTCCACCTCACGCGGCGTCAGCATCCGCAGCAGCCGCTGCCCCTCGTCGTCGGGCTGCGCCGACGGGTTGAGCAGCTCCGTGAAGGCCCCCTGGAGGAGCTGCGGCGCCACCGCCGCCTCCCCCGCCCGCGCCTTGATCAGCGCCCGCTCCACGCCCTCGATGCGCTCGTCGTGCCGTACGTAGCCCGACGCGCCGGCCGCGAAGGCCGCCGCGATCCCGCGCGGCGACGGCACCGGGCCGAGCACGACCACGGCCACCTGCGGCCGCTCGCGCTTGATCCGGACGATCGGGTCGAAGGTCCCCGGCTCGGCCGGGGCCGCCGTGCCGAGCAGGCACACCTCGGGCGCCCGGCTCACCACGAGATCCGCCGCGCCCGCCACCGGGGCGGCCGCCGCGAGCACCCGGTGCCCACGCAGTTTCAGTGCCGAGGCGAGCGCCTCGGCGAGCAGTCTGTGGTCGTCGACCACCATGAGCCGCACGCCCATCGAGCAACCCCTTAGTTCCCCCCTGAGGCCGTCCCCCGGCCCCAGCCACTCCGATGACCCGGCAAACTACACGTTCGTCCCCCCGGACTTCGAATACTTCGCCCGTCGGGGCCCCACGCAAACAGCCCGGCGCGCCGAGTGAATCGACGCGCCGGGCTGTGCGGTTGTGAGCCGGGGCTCAGTCGGTGGATCAGTTGGTGGAGAACCCGAGCGCCAGGTACTCCTTGTAGGAGCTCGTGCCGCTCGGCTTGCTGATCATGACGTCCGAGATGAACATCCGGCCGTTGGCGTAGAGGATCTCGGCGTAGTCGCCGGAGAAGGTGCCCTCCGCGTCGCGGACCGTCTTGTCGGACGGGTTCTCCATGAGCACGGTCGGCTTCATCGTGCCGCCGTCGATGGAGACGATCTGCCCGCCCATGTCGTACGGCGGCATCTTGTACGCGAGGAGGTTGCCGCCGTCCATGCGCAGCGGGACCATCGTCCACCGGTCGCCGGCGTCCGCCTTCTGGACGATCTGCTTGCCCGTGGTCAGGTCGAAGGCGAGGATCTCGTTGGTCTCGTCGCCGTACTCACCGGTGGAGCCCTCGCGCTCCTCGGTCGGCAGGTAGAGCCTGCCGTTGCCGACGACGACCTTGGTGCAGGTCTCGACCTCGGTGGAACGGCACTTGGCCGCGAACCGCTCGGCGTCCGCCGCGATCTTGACCTTCAGCTTGCCGGTCTTCTCGTCGATCGAGAAGAAGTCCGAGATGCCGCTGCCGTCGCCGGCGGTGTCACCGACGTCGGCCGCGACCACGAGCGGCTTGGTGGAGACGATCGCCGCGTACTCGACACCCGTGGGCATCTTGTACTGGGAGATCGGGGCGCCCGAGATCGGGTTCAGGTTCTGGATGACGACGTACTGGCTGTTGTACGAGCCGCACTTGCGCGCCGCGACCAGGCCCTCGCCGCCGCCGTAGCCCATGTCGTAGCAGCTCTCGGCATTGGCCTTGGGCTTCCAGCGCGGGTTGCCGTTCGCCAGGTCGAAGGCGGCGCCGCCGTCGGTGCCGCCGGCCGCGACGGTCGTCCCGCTGAGGGTGACCTCGCTGAACCTGGCCTTGTCGTCACCCGCGTTGCCGCCGGTGACGGAGGTGGACCACACCAGCTTGCCCGCGTTCAGGTCGACGACGCCGACCTCGGTGCACGGCTGGTAGAACTTCGGCCCGACCCGCTTGGTCGCCTCGAAGAGGATCGCGGTCTTGTTGTCGGCGGTGGTGTGCCGCGACGTGCCGCAGACCTGACCCGGCAGGGCCAGGGTCCAGAGCGGGGTGCCCTTGTCGAGGTCGCGGCCGACGATCGAGTTGACGTCCGTCTTCACGAACGCCTTGTCGGTGATCCAGGAACCGCTGACGTCCGTGGTGTCGTCGACCTTGGGCTGCGGCAGCTGGAACTTCAGCGAGGACTTGGTGTTAGCGGGCACCTTCTCCTTGCCGTTGCCGCCGAGACCGCCGCTCGCACCGTCCTTGTTCCCGCCGGTGGTCGCGCCGGTCGTGCCGCCCGCGTTGTCGTCCTTCTCGCCGCCACCGGAGTTGGCGTACCAGACCCCGCCGCCGACGATGAGGACGACGGCGACCACGGCGGCGATGACGATCTGCATCTGCGTGGACAGCTTCTTGCCGCCGCCCGCGCCGGCCGCCACGACCGTGGACGGCTGCGGCTGCTGCGGGTAGCCGTAGGGCTGCTGCGGCTGCTGCGGATACCCGTACGGCTGCTGCTGCTGCGGGTACCCGTACTGCGGCTGGCCCTGCGGCTGCGTCGGCGGCTGCTGGGGGTAGCCGTACGGCTGCTGCGGCGGCTGGGCCGGCGGCTGCTGCGGATACCCGTAAGGGGCCTGGTTCGGGGGCTGGTTCGGCGGCGGCGTGGGCGCGCCGAAACCACCCGGCGGGGGGTCCTGGGGCGCGCCGAAACCACCGGGCGGCGGGTCCTGCGGTGCGCCGAAGCCGCCGGGCGGCGGGCCCGGGGGCTGGTTGGGCGGAGGCGGAGGGGGCTGCGTCATGGTGTGGGTACCTCGGAAGTCATGGGGGCGGCGGCCGGCGAGACGTCGGCCGTGCCGACGGCGAGAAGCGCCGCCACGAACGCCGTCCGAACGGCGGTCGTGGGGCGCTTGCCCGGCTGCTGCGGTGGGGTCATCGGTGACGGACCGGCGTCACTTGCTGAAGGACATCATGGTCTTGGTCTCCTTCTCCTCCGCGTCGTTCTGCGCGCTGACGCGGCCGGCCGCCACGATGAAGTGGCCGCCGGAGTAGAGGTAGGCCGGGCTGTAGTAGTCGTCCTCGATCTCGGCCGTCGACAGCGGGTGCTGCTGCAGGATCTTCGGCGAGCCACCGGTCGGCGCGATGGTCGCGACGGCGCCGCCCTTGTCGTACAGCGCCTTCATGTAGACCACGACCTCCGAACCCTCCATGCGCAGCGGGGTGATCGTGCGCTCGGCGGGGGCGGCGGCGCGCCACTTCTGCTTGCCGGTGTTCAGGTCGAAGGCGACGACGGCGTTGGCCTGGCGGTACTCGGAGTCCGTCGCCATGTAGAAGGTGTTGGCGTCGGCGGTCACGCCGTTGCAGCCCTGGAGGTTGCGGCCGAAGACGACGAACGCGCCGCCGCCGCAGTCGGGGGCGTACTTGTCGGTGCCGCCCTGGATCTGCGAACGGAGCTTGCCGTCGGCGGTGACGGCGAAGACCGTCCACTTCTTCTCGTCGCGCTGCTGGGCGGAGACGACCAGCGGGTCCACCGAGTAGACCTTGTCGACCTCCCAGGTCGGCTTGAGCTTGAAGGTCCACTTCGGCTTGCCGGTCAGCGGGTCGATCTCGCTGACCTGCTCCTGCGGCTTGTTGACGTCGCCGGTGCGGCAGGCCGCGGCGGCGATCAGCTTGGAGCCGCCCGCGAAGGCGTACGGCTGGCACTGGCCCTCGGCCGGCTTGCCGAAGAGCTGCTTGCCGTCGGCGAGCGCGAAGCCCCAGGAGTGGTTCATGCCGGCCGCGGTCACCGTGGTGCCGCTGATGGCGAGCGTGATGTCGGAGAACGAGCTGAAGCCGGTGCCCTTGTCGAGCGACTTCTTCCAGCCGGCCTTGCCCGTCTTCAGGTTGATCTGCTGAAGGACGTTGCAGTCGGCGCGGTCGCCCGCCTTGTCGTTGATGGCGATGACGAGGCTGCCGTCGGCCGCGGGCTCGGGGGCCGCGGCGCAGACCTCGAAGGGCACGTCCAGGTTCCACTTCGGGGCGCCGTCGGCGAGACCGAAGCCGCTGATGCCCTTGTACATCGCCTTGGCGACGACGTCGCCGGAGACCCACGGGCCGAACACGTCGGCGCCGTTGCGGGGCAGGTCGACGTTGTTCTTCAGCAGCCAGTCGATCTTCGCCTCGCCCTGCTGGCGACCGGCGTTGAGGTCGTCCTCGCCGTTGCGGGCGCCACCGTCGCCGGTGCCGTCGCCCTGGTCGACGGACTCGGACGGCTTCGGAGCGCCGCTGGTCGCCGTCGGCTTGGCGACCGGCTTCTCCTCGCCGTCCCCGCTCAGCGCGAACCAGGTGCCGCCGCCGATGACGAGCGCGGCGGCCACGGCCGCGCCGATGATGACACCCGGCTTGCCCTTGAACGGGTTCTTGCCGCCGGGCGCGGGCGCCATGGGCTGCGTCGGGTAGCCGCCGTAGGCGTTCGGCTGCTGGCCGTACGGGTTGGGCTGCTGACCGTACGGACCCGGCTGCTGGCCGTACGGGCCGGGCTGCTGCGGGTACCCGTAACCGGGCTGCGTGGGCGGCTGCTGTCCCCCTGGGCCTTGCGGCCCGGGAGGTGCCCCCAGCGGGTAGCCGTAACCGGGCTGCGGGGCCTGGTCGTACGGGCCGGGCGCGGCGGGCGGCGGCGTCTGCGGGGCCTGGGGCGCCTGCGGCGGGACCGGCGGTGCCTGCGGCGGCATCGGAGGTACCGGCGGCGTGCCCTGAGGCGCGTTCGGCGCCGGGTTCTGCGGCGTGTTCTGAGCCGGGTCCGGGTTCGGTGCGCCGAAGCCCGGCGGCTGGTTGCTGGGCGGCTGGGTCATCAGCGCGTTCCCCCTTGATGTGAGCGGGTTTTCTTTCTACCACTCACCGGATGACGCAAAAGCGACCGGTCCACCCCTTGTTCCCAAGGGAGGACCGGCCCGTGATGCCCTCGTTACGCGTTTCGCACGGCTTCTCTACGCGTCCTCACGCGTCCTCCGCCAATTCCAGCCACCGCATCTCCAACTCCTCGCGCTCCCCCGAGAGTTCCCGGAGCTCCGCGTCGATCTTCGCGACCAGCTCGAAATCGGTCGCGTTCTCGGCGATGCGGGCGTGCAGCTTCGCCTCCTTCTCGGAGACCTTGTCCAGCTGCCGCTCGACCTTCTGCAACTCCTTCTTCGCGGCGCGCGCGTCGGCCGCCGAGACGCCCGGCTTCGCCTGCGCGGCCGCGGCGGCCGGGGCGGCGGACGGGACCGACGCCTCGATCATCTTCAGGCGCCGCTCCAGGTACTCGTCGATGCCGCGCGGCAGCATCCGCAGCGTCTGGTCGCCGAGCAGCGCGAACGTGCGGTCGGTGGTCCGCTCGATGAAGAACCGGTCGTGGGAGATGACGACCATGGAGCCCGGCCAGCCGTCGAGGAGGTCCTCCAGCTGGGTCAGGGTCTCGATGTCCAGGTCGTTGGTGGGCTCGTCGAGGAAGAGGACGTTCGGCTCGTCCATCAGCAGGCGCAGCAGCTGGAGCCGGCGGCGCTCGCCACCGGAGAGGTCGCCGACCGGCGTCCACTGCTTCTCCTTCGAGAAGCCGAACTGCTCGCAGAGCTGACCGGCGGACATCTCCCGGCCCTTGCCGAGGTCGACCCGGTCGCGGATCTGCTGGACGGCCTCCAGGACCCGCAGCGTGGCGGGGAGTTCGGTGACGTCCTGGGAGAGGTACGCGAGCCGTACGGTCTTGCCGACGACGACCTTCCCGTCGGCGGGCTGCGTCTCGCCCTGGGTGACGGCGGCGTCCGCGAGCGCCCGCAGGAGGGAGGTCTTGCCGGCGCCGTTGACGCCGACCAGGCCGATGCGGTCGCCGGGGCCGAGCTGCCAGGTGAGGTGCTTGAGCAGCGTCTTGGGGCCGGCGGTGACGGTGACGTTCTCCAGGTCGAAGACCGTCTTGCCGAGCCGGGCGTTGGCGAACTTCATCAGCTCGGAGGTGTCGCGCGGCGGCGGCACGTCGGCGATGAGCTCGTTGGCGGCCTCGATGCGGTAGCGGGGCTTGGAGGTGCGGGCGGGGGCGCCGCGCCGCAGCCAGGCGAGCTCCTTGCGCATCAGGTTCTGCCGCTTGGTCTCCTCCGTCGCCGCCCTGCGCTCGCGCTCGGCGCGGGCGAAGACGTAGTCGGAGTAGCCGCCCTCGTACTCGTGGACGTCACCGCGCTGGACGTCCCACATGCGGGTGCAGACCTGGTCGAGGAACCAGCGGTCGTGGGTGACGCAGACGAGCGCGGAACGGCGCGTCTGGAGGTGCTTGGCGAGCCAGGCGATGCCCTCGACGTCGAGGTGGTTGGTGGGCTCGTCCAGGATGAGCAGGTCCTGGTCCTCGATGAGGAGCTTGGCCAGCGCGATCCGGCGGCGCTCGCCACCGGAGAGCGGGCCGATGATCGTGTCGAGGCCCTTCTCGAAGCCGGGCAGGTCGAGCCCGCCGAAGAGCCCGGTGAGCACGTCGCGGATCTTCGCGCTGCCGGCCCACTCGTGGTCGGCCATGACGCCGATGACCTCGTGCCGGATGGTGGCGGCCGGGTCGAGCGAGTCGTGCTGCGTGAGCACCCCGAGCCGCAGCCCGCCGCTGTGCGTGACGCGGCCGGTGTCGGCCTCCTCCAGCTTGGCGAGCATCCGGATGAGGGTGGTCTTGCCGTCTCCGTTGCGGCCCACGACCCCGATCCGGTCGCCCTCGGACACGCCGAGCGAGACACCGTCGAGCAGGGCACGTGTGCCGTACACCTTGCTGACAGCCTCGACATTGACCAGGTTGACGGCCACTTTGACTCCTGAAGCGGGGAATGGATCGAGGTCCAAGGGTAGACGCCGGGCCGAGGCGACGGCGTCCGGCGTTCCTCCCGCCCGCAGGAGGCACTGGGCGTGCCTAGCAACGGTTGAGGTTGCCGCTTCCTCCGGTGGTCTTGTCGGCGAAGACCCAGCCCTCGGTCTCGGTGTTCTGGATACGGGCCCAGATCCACTTGTTGCCGTGGGCGTTGGTGACGTAGCAGTGGTAGTAGATCTTCGCGCCGTCCTTGACCGGGGACGTCCAGCCGCAGTCCGCGTACGGCCCGGTGTAGAGGTGGGAGTTCTGCGACAGGTAGCCGAAGCCGTCGCTGCGGTTGGCGTGGGTCCAGCCGGTGCACGCCGTCGAGACCGGGGTGGGCTTCGTCGCCGTGGCGGTGGGCGTGGGCTTCCCGGACGTGGACGGCTTCGCGGAGGGGCTCGCGGACGGCTTGTCGCCGGGCTTCTGCGTGGGAGTCGGCTCGGTGGGGGTGGCGGACCGGGTCTCGCCGGGGTCCATGGACGTCAGGTCCCCCGGGGAGGTCGGCTGATCGTCGCCCGCGCCGCCGCCGGTACCGGACAGGTCGCCGTCGGCCGGCGCGTTCGCCGCGGGCGGCGCCGCCTGCGAGCCGCCGCCGCCCGGCTCGTCGCCGGTGTTCATGAGCGCGTAGGCGACGCCGCCGCCCACGAGGACGGTGGCGACCGCGGCCGCGAGGACGGTACGGGTACGACGGCGCCGGGCGCGCACGACCTCGGTGCGGCTCTCGGAGCGGCCCGCGGGCGGGGCGGGCTGCGGGGCGCCGGGGATGGGGGCGGCGGCCGGGTGCGGGTACTGCTGCGGGCCCGGGTGCGGGTGCGGGGCAGGCTGCGCGTACGGCTGCTGGAACGGTTCGGCGGCGGGACCGAAGGCACCGGGCGGGGCCTGTACGGGAGCGGGAGCCGGGGTCTGTAGGGGTACGGGCCCGGGCGCGAGGTTCGTCGTCACGTCCGGCGTCGCGCCCGCGGCGACCGCCTCCAGCATTTCGCGGGCCCGAGCGGCGTCGGGCCGCTGCCGCGGGTCCTTGGCCATGAGCGCCCGCAGCACGGGGGCGAGCGGCCCGGCGCGCAGGGGCTCCGGCAGGGGCTCGCCGACGATCGCCGCGAGCGTGGACCAGACCGAGGTGCGGCGGAAGGCGGAGGCGCCCTCCACGGCCGCGTACAGCGTCATGCCGAGCGCCCAGATGTCCGAGGCGGCCCCCGGCTCCTGGCCCTGCGCGCGCTCGGGCGGGAGGTAGTCGAGGGAGCCGACGATCTGGCCGCTCTGGGTCAGCTTGGCGAGGGCCTCGTCGCCGGAGGTGTCCATGCTGGCGATGCCGAAGTCGGTGAGCACGACACGGCCTCCCTGCTCCAGGAGCACGTTCCCCGGCTTGACGTCCCGGTGCAGGACCCCGGCCCGGTGAGCCGCGTCGAGCGCGTCCATCAGCCGGGCGCCGATCGCGGCGGCCTCGCGCGGGTCCAGCGGGCCGCGCTCGGTGAGGACGTCGTCCAGGGAGGGCCCGTCGACCAGCTCCATGACGATGACGGGCAGCCCGCGCTCCTCGATCACGTCGTGGACGGTGACCACACCGCTGTGCCGGATCCGGGCGGCGGCCTGCGCCTCCCGCTCCATCCGGACCCGGAGGTCGGCCAGTTCGGCGGGCGAGGCGTCGGTGAAGGCCCGCAGGACCTTGACCGCGACCTCGCGGTTCAGCACCTGGTCCACCGCCCGGGCGACCACGCCCATGCCACCGCGCCCGATCGTCGCGGTCACGCGGTACCGCCCGCCGAGAACCTCGCCGACCAGCTCCGCGCCGTTCGCCCCCGTCACCCGCACCCGCCCCGATCAGATCGTCGTACCGCTCACAGCAAGGCCACCAGCGTAGGCGCAGCCGACCGGACCCCCGTCAACGGCCGGGACTTCCTCACCTGACCCTCACTCAGGCAGGACGTGACCCCCGCCCCACCCGCTCCACGAGCAGCCAGCCGACGAGGGCCATCGCGACCGCCGCCGGGGCGGTGATCCGGAGGGCGACCAGGGTGGCCGAGCGGCCCTCCAGGAGCCCGCCGAAGCCGACCATCGACAAGCCGAGGATGCCGAAGAGGGCCAGGGTGATGCCGAGGGCGGCGACGGGACCGCCGCCGTTCGGGCTCGTGGGCGCGGCCCGTCGGGCGGGCGGGCGCTCGAAGCGGCGGAAGGCGGCGACCAGCAGGCCCGTGAGGACGGCCGCGGCGGCGATCCGGAGCGGGACCTGCGCCCACCAGGCGCCGGTCGCGGGCGCGGGCAGCGTGACGTCGAGGGCGAGGAGGGCGCCGTACACGCCGAGCATGGCGGTCAGGTGCCACAGGAAGGCGGTCATGGCGATCCCGTTGGCGACGACGACCTTGTGCCAGACCCCGGCGCGGGCGACGAACCGGGCGCCCGGGCCCTTCAGCAGCTCGACCGCGCCGACCAGCCAGAGGCCGTGCGCGAGGAGCGCCAGGGTCGGCGGGGCCATGTTGGAGACCTTCTCGCCGGGCATCCCGACCATGGAGAGCGGGTACGGGCCGAGGGCGACGAGCCCGGCGGCGGCGAGCAGCCCGGCGCCGGCGAGGACGCCGGGGAGCCGGATCATGCCGTCGGCGCGCAGGAAGCCGAGCTGGTGGATCGCCAGCCAGACGAAGGCGAAGTTCAGGAACTCGACGAAGGGCACGTCGAACGCGAAGCGGAGCACGTCCACGGCGACCGCCCCGCCCACGAGCGCGCCGAAGGCGCCCCATCCCCACCGCTCGTGCAGCTTCACGAGCGGCGGCGTGAACGCGACCATCGCGAGGTAGATCCCGATGAACCACAGCGGCTGCGTGACGAGCCGCAGCGCGACCCCGGTCAGCCCGCCGTCGGCCCCGAGGAGCTGTATCACCAGCGCGGCGGCGCCCCACACCCCGACGAACACCATGGTCGGCCGCAGCAGCCGCTGGAGCCGGGCGCGCAGGAAGCTCGCGTACGCGGGGCGGGAGCGGTAGGCCAGGGCGTGCGAGAAGCCGCCGACGAAGAAGAAGACCGGCATGACCTGGAGCGCCCAGGTGACGACCTGGAGTTCGGGCACGACGGCGAGCAGATTGCCGACCGACCCGTCGGAGGTCACCGCCGCCATCAGCCAGTGCCCGAGGACGACGACCGCGAGCGAGGCGACCCGCAGCAGATCGACGTACCGGTCACGCGTCGCGGGCGTGGCGGCGGCGAGCTCCCGCGCGCTGACGCCCCTGACTCCGTTGTTTCCCATACGCGTACGGTCGCGCGCCCACCCCACGGCCCGTCAGGGCGCGGATACTCAACCGGCCTCTGAGTACGTGCGGCGCGAAACCCCGCGCCTCACAGGAAGGCGCCGAGGACCATCCGCAGGAGCAGGAGGGAGTGGATGATCACCCCGGTCATGAGGGCCGCGCTGGTGAATCTGCGGAGCAGCTGGACCGCCAGGACGACGGACGTCGCCAGGCCGGCCGCCATGACGAGGAGCAGCAACATGTAGAGCACGCCGACGATGCCCCCCATGCTGCCGTCGGCCGTCGAGACCAGGACGCTCAGGACCACGTACGTGACGATCGCCTGCGGCAGGCCGAGCAGCAGGATGACCCACATCCGGCGCGCGTAGGCGGGGGGCAGCGGGGGCCGGAAGCGCGGGCCCTGCGTCCCGGTCCGCGGCTGCGCCGTCCCGGCGGAGGGTGACAAGGGCGGCTTCGGAGGCACCGGCGGGACGCCTGGCGGTACGGGGCCGGGCGGTACGGCGCCAGGCGGTACGGGGCCGGGCGGTACGGGGCCGGGCGGTACGGGACTGGACGGTACGCCGCCATGCGGTACCCCGTCCGCGTTGTTCCCGCCCGCGCCGACCACGTCCGTCAGCAGCGCGGCGAAGGCGGTGTCCCGGGCGATCTCGTCCGCCAGGACCTCCGCGGCGATCGAGGCGGCCGCTTCACCGGGCTCGTGCCGCAGCCGTTCCAGCGCCGCCTCGCCCAGCTTGCCGCGGCTGAGCCGGTCCTCGACGAGCACCCGGACCTTCGCCTGCCGCTCGGCCCCCTCCTGGGTGGCGGGCCTGCCCTCCGTCAGCAACCGGATCGCCGCACGCGCCAGTTCCCTACCGTGCATCCCAGCCTCCCCCAGCCGATCATCACCGAGGCCGAGCCTATCCGGATCAACTCCCTTAACCCATGGGTTCGTTGGAAGCCGAGGGACGGAGCCGCCGCCCTAGCCGGCGTTCGGCTTCCACTCCTCGGCGAGGAGCCCGAGCAGCACCTCGTCGAGGAACTCGCCCATCACCCACGCCGAGGAGCGCAGGACGCCCTCGCGGACGAAGCCGTTGCGCTCGGCTGAGCGGAGCATGGCCGCGTTGTCCGCGAGCGTCTCGATGCCCAGCCGCTGCAGCCCGCGCACGACGAAGCCGTAGTGGCAGAGCACCGCGACCACGTCGGTGCCGTAGCCCTTCCCACGGGCGGCCGGCAGCAGGCCGAGGCCGATGTGCGCGGAGCGGTTGTGGGTGTCGATGCCCCACAGCGTCGCGGTGCCGACGAGCGTGCCGCCCTCCAGCTCGACGACGGAGAACGGGACGTGCCCCTGCTCCTTGTCGTCCACCACGAGCCGCGGATCCTTCGAGCCGGGCGTGATCGGCCGCCACGGGCCGCTCTCGGCCCGCGAGCCGTTGACCGCGTCGTCGTAGAGCTCGGTCCGCAGGATCGGGATGTCTTCCTCGTGCCGGGCCCTGAGCCCGATCTTGGTTCCCCTCAGCATGCGAGCTTCCTATCCGACCGGGTTCACCGACCGCAATCGGATTAAGGGCCGGTCAGAGGAGCACGGCTCCGGGGGCCGGGGACGTCGCCACGCGCGCGGTGCGGCAGGTGCCGGAGGCGATCAGGGCGTCGGCGACCGCGCGGGCCGCGTCCTCGTCCTTCACCAGGAACGCGGTCGTCGGCCCGGAGCCCGAGACCAGGGCGGCCAGGGCGCCGGCCGCCGTACCCGCCTCCAGGGTGGCCGTCAGGGACGGGCGCAGGGAGACGGCCGCCGGCTGGAGGTCGTTCGCCAGGGCGCCGGCCAGGGCGGTCGCGTCGCCGGTGCGCAGGGCGTCCAGGAGCGCGGGCGACGCGGCCGGTTCGGGGACGGTGACGCCCTCGTTGAGGCGGTCGAACTCGCCGTACACCGCCGGTGTCGAAAGCCCGCCGTCGGCGACGGCGAAGACCCAGTGGAAGCCGCCGCCCACCGGGAGCTCGGTCAGCCGCTCACCGCGGCCGACGCCGAGCGCCGCCCCGCCGACGAGGCTGAACGGCACGTCGCTGCCGAGCTCCGCGCAGATCTCCAGAAGTTCGGCGCGGGAGCTGTTCAGGCCCCAGAGCGCGTCGCACGCGAGCAGCGCGCCCGCACCGTCCGCGCTGCCGCCCGCCATGCCGCCGGCGACCGGGATGTCCTTGGCGATGTGGAGGTGCACGTCCGGGGAGATCCCGTGCCGGGCGGCGAGCAGCTCGGCGGCGCGCGCGGCCAGGTTGGTGCGGTCCAGGGGGACCTTGTCCGCGTCGGGACCCTCGCAGGTGATCGTCAGCTCGGCGGCGGGCGTCGCCGTCACCTCGTCGTGGAGGGAGACGGCGAGAAAGACGTTCGCCAGGTCGTGAAACCCGTCGGCCCGCGCCCCACCGACGGCCAGCTGCACGTTGACCTTGGCGGGCACCCGCACGGTGACACGGGGCGCACCCGGCTCCGTACCAGCGCCCACGGCCATCCCCGTCCCCGTACCCGTCCCGCTCACGCCTTCGCCTCCGCGATCCTCGCGAACTCCTCCACCGTCAGCGACTCGCCGCGCGCCTGCGGCGAGACGCCGGCCTTCACCAGGGCCTCCTCCGCCGCGGCGGGCGAGCCCGCCCAGCCGGCGAGGGCGGCGCGGAGGGTCTTGCGGCGCTGCGCGAAGGCCGCGTCGACGACCGCGAAGACCTCGCGCTTGGAGGCGGTCGTCGCGACCGGCTCCGTGCGGCGGACCAGCGAGACCAGGCCCGAGTCGACGTTCGGGGCGGGCCAGAAGACGTTGCGGCCGATCGAGCCGGCCCGCTTCACGTCGGCGTACCAGTTCGCCTTCACCGACGGCACGCCGTACACCTTGTTGCCCGGCTTGGCCGCCAGCCGGTCCGCGACCTCCGCCTGGACCATGACGAGCGTCCGCTCGATGGTCGGGAAGCGGTCGAGCATGTGCAGCAGGACGGGCACGGCCACGTTGTACGGGAGGTTCGCGACCAGGGCCGTGGGCGGCGGGCCCGGCAGCTCCTGGACGTCCATGGCGTCGGAGTGGACCAGGGCGAACCGGTCCTTCTTCTCCGGCAGCCGCGCCGCGATCGTCGACGGCAGCGCGCCCGCCAGGATGTCGTCGATCTCGACGGCCGTCACCCGGTCCGCCGCTTCGAGCAGCGCCAGGGTCAGCGAGCCGAGCCCGGGGCCCACCTCCACGACCACGTCGTCGGGGCGCACCTCGGCCGTGCGGACGATCCGCCGGACCGTGTTGGCGTCGATGACGAAGTTCTGCCCCTTCTGCTTCGTGGGGCGCACGCCAAGGGCTGCTGCCAGTTCACGGATGTCGGCGGGGCCGAGGAGGGCGTCGGGGCCTTCGGGGCCGGTGGTGGTGCTCACCGGTACAGCCTACGGCTCACCGGTGGAGGCGTCGGCCGCAGTGGGGCCAGGGGCTCGCGCCCCGCTGCACGTACAGCTTCTTCGCCCGGAACGTCTGCTCGGAGGCGGGCGCGTTCTGGGCGACGCCGCTGCCGCCGAGCGAGCGCCAGGTGCCGGGGTCGAACTGGTAGAGCCCGCCGTACGTCCCCGAGGGGTCGACCGCGTTCGGCCGGCCGCCGGACTCGCAGGCGGCGAGCGCGCCCCAGTCGAGCCCGTCCGCGCCCGCGACGGAGGTGGGCAGCGGCCGGGTGCCGACCTTCACCTTCTGGGTGACGGGCTCGCGGACGATCTCCTCGCCGGTCTTCCTCGGCTTCTGCCGGACGCCGTTGACGGTCCGGAGGCTGTACGTGACACGGCGCACGCCCTGGACACCCTGCCGTTCGACGACCTCCGTGCCCGCGAAGAGCTCGGGGTCGCGGGTCCGCTCGACGGCGTACGGGATCGGCTCCTCGCGGATCTCCTGGGTGCCGGTGATCCGCATGACGGTGATCGTCTGGCCGTCGCGCGGGAAGGAGCCGGGCGGCACGGAGGTGGTGTCCTGGCCGGAGAGGGTGATCCCGGCCTCCTCGACGGCCTCGCGGACGGTGGCGGCGTTGGTGCGCAGGGTCCGCTCGCGGCCGTCGGCGAGGAGGGTGACGGTCCGTTCCGTCCGGACGTCGAGAGTGAGGCCCCGGCGGGAGATGGGCGCGGAGCGGGAGACGGAGAGGTAGGCGCCCTCGGCCCGTACCCCGAGCTGGCGCAGCGCGCCGTCGACGGTCCTGGCGGTCGTCCACACCTGGCGGCGCCGGCCGTCGAGGGTGAGGGCGACCGGCCGGCCGTAGCGGACGACGACCTCGTCGCCGCTGGCCAGGTCGGCGCCGGGGGCCGGGGCGACGATGTCGTGGGAGCCGACGGCGAGCCCCTCGTCGGCGAGCAGCTCCTCGACGTCGTCGGCGAAGGTGTGCAGGGTCCGCGGGACGCCGTCGACGGAGAGCCGGATCGCCTTGTCGTTGGCGACGAAGGCGCTGGTGCCGCCGGCCAGGAAGGCGACGACCAGGGCCTGCGGGACGATGCGCCGCAGGCTCTCGGCAGGGCCCGACCTGGCCTTGCGGCGGCGGGCCGCGCGCCGGGCCTCGACGCGCGAGCCCGGGGCCTGGGCCTGGCCCTGGGGCGGGAGGAGGACCGCCGCCTGCGTCAGCTGGTCGTGGACGGACACGGGCGCCGGCGTCGGCGCCGGCTCCGAACGCCGCGGGGAGCGGTGACTGCCCTGGGAAGTGCTCACGAGGCCGGGACCCTAGCCCCGGCGGCGATCACTCTCCAAAACGACCCGGCTACTGCACGTAACCGTTACGCAAGGGTGATCTCGGGAGGCCTCAGTAGTCGAAGGCGCGGGCCGTGTTCACCCCGATCGCCTCGCACAGCTCCTCCTCCGAGATCCCGCGCACGGCGGCCATCGCGCGGACGGTCACCGGGATGAGGTACGGCGCGTTCGGCCGCCCCCGGTACGGGGCGGGGGTCAGGAACGGGGCGTCCGTCTCGACCAGGACGAGGTCGAGCGGGGCGACGGCGAGGGCGTCGCGCAGCGGCTGGGCGTTCTTGAAGGTCATGTTGCCGGCGAAGGACATGTAGTAGCCCTTGGCGGCGCAGATCGCGGCCATCTCGGCGTCGCCGGAGTAGCAGTGGAAGACGGTCCGCTCCGGCGCGCCCTCCTCGTCCAGGACCCGCAGGACGTCGGCATGGGCGTCGCGGTCGTGGATGACGAGCGCCTTGCCGTGGCGCTTGGCGATCTCGATGTGGGCGCGGAAGGAGCGTTCCTGGGCGGCCATGCCCTCGGGTCCCGTACGGAAGCGGTCCAGGCCGGTCTCGCCGACGGCGCGGACGTACGGCAGGGCGGCGAGCCGGTCGATCTCGGCGAGCGCGTCGTCCAGGGCCGCGTCCCCGCCCGCGTCGCGGGCGCCCTGCCGGGACCAGCCGTCGGGGTCGCCGAGGACGATCCGGGGCGCCTCGTTGGGGTGCAGGGCGACGGCGGCGTGCACGTGCTCGTGGGCGGCGGCGGTCTCGGCGGCCCACTGGGAGCCCTTGATGTCGCAGCCGACCTGGACGACGGTCGTGACGCCGACGGCGGCGGCCTTGGTGAGGGCCTCCTCGACGGTGCCGGACTGCATGTCCAGGTGCGTGTGGGAATCCGCCACCGGGAGGGGGAGCGGCTCGGGCAGCGGCGGCGGGGCGTCCTTCGAACTCATGGCCCCGATCGTACGAGGGCCATGAGTTCACCCGCGCGAAGGCCCGGTAGGGCTCGGTGCTCAGTGCTTGCGCTGGAAGGGCCGCAGCAGGTCCGACAGGCGCCAGCCCCGGGACTCCTCCTCCGTGACGTGCACGGGCCCGGGGACGTCACCCGTCGGGGCGGCCGGGCCCTCCTCGCGCTCCAGGTCCTGCCCGATCGGCCCCGCCATGCCGATCGGTCCAGCCGGGGTCGCGGGCCTGCGCGCCGTACCGGAGACGTTCCGGTGATGGGACTGCTCCCACGAGTTCAGGACCGAGGAAACCTGCCCCGCGCGCATGATGCGGACGACATGTCCGCTGCAGTTCATGCAGGTCGGACTGGACAGCGGTGAGGGAACCCGCTCACCACCGGCCTTGTAGACGATGAATTCCTGGCCGGCGGCGTCGACGTGGTGCTCGATGTCGTACGCCTGCTCCCAGCCGTACCCGCAACGCATGCAGGCGAAGGCGTACGCCTCGTGGGCGACGGGTATGCCGGTGCCGGTGATCTCACTCATGCCAGCTCCTCTCCACTGATCAGTGGACGCCTTTTCGGGCCGGAGCGCATCAGCGCCGGTCGAACAATGGAAGGGTCTTTTGCCTTCCCTTGCTCTCAGGCCTTCAAGGAGCCTGCCGCGCGGGTTTCGCTTTGCTTTTCACGATAGCTCTTTACCGATTCGAGGGCTCCTCAAGGCTTTACCGCTTTCGCGTCGGCGTTCTTAGCGGCGACGACGGCGTCGAAGACCTCGCGCTTGGGCAGGCCCGCGTCGGCGGCGACCGCCGCGATGGCCTCCTTGCGCCGCTCCCCCGCCTCCTCGCGCACCCGCACCCTGCGCACCAGCTCCTCGGCGTCCAGCTCGGCGGGGGCGGCCTCCGGGGCGCCCTCGACGACGACGGTGATCTCGCCCCGTACGCCGTCCTTGGCCCATTCGGCGAGCTCGCCGAGGCCGCCGCGCTTGACCTCCTCGTACGTCTTGGTCAGCTCGCGGCAGACGGCGGCGCGGCGCTCGGCGCCGAAGACCTCGGCCATCGCGGCGAGGGTGTCGTCGAGCCGGTGCGGGGCCTCGAAGTAGACGAGGGTGCGGCGCTCGTCGGCGACCTCGCGGAGCCGGCCGAGGCGCTCGCCGGCCTTGCGGGGCAGGAAGCCCTCGAAGCAGAAGCGGTCCACGGGCAGCCCGGAGAGGGCGAGCGCGGTCAGCACGGCGGAGGGGCCGGGGACGGCGGTGACCTTGATGTCCTGCTCGACGGCGGCGGCGACGAGCCGGTAGCCGGGGTCGGAGACCGAGGGCATGCCGGCGTCGGTGACGAGGAGCACGCGGGCGCCGCCGACGAGGGCTTCGACCAGTTCGGGCGTACGGGCGGACTCGTTGCCCTCGAAGTAGGAGACGACCCGGCCGGAGGTGTGCACGCCGAGGGCCCTGGTCAGGCCGCGCAGCCGCCGGGTGTCCTCGGCCGCGACGATGTCGGCGCTCTCCAGCTCGGTCGCGAGCCGCGGCGGCGCGTCCGCGATGTCCCCGATGGGCGTTCCTGCGAGTACCAGCGTTCCTGTCACAAGGGTCATCCTCGCAGCCCGGACGGAGGACTCGCACAGAAGCGTTCCCTACGATGGCGCGGTGACCAGTACCGCACCGGAGACCCTGCAGGGTCAGCGCGCCGTGGAAGAGCCCCCGTCGTGGCAGCAGCGTCTGCGGCGCTTCGGCTACACGCCCCCACCGAAGAGCGTCGCGGGCCCGGGCCTCCGGGAGCGTCTCGTACCGCCGTACACGCGCCCCTCGCCGCGGATGTGGTCGCTGCTCGGGCTTTCGGCGGGCGCCGGGGAGCGGGTGTGGCGGCTGGCCGGCTGGGGCGGTCCGCTGCTCGTGGCGCTGGTCGCGGGCGTGCTGCGGTTCTGGAACCTGGGCAAGCCGCACGCGGTGATATTCGACGAGACGTATTACGCGAAGGACTCCTGGGCGCTGATCAACCAGGGGTACGAGGGTGCGTGGCCGAAGGACATCGACAAGTCGATCCTGAACGACCCGGACTCGGTCCTGATCCCGACGGACCCGGGCTATGTCGTCCATCCGCCGATGGGCAAATGGGTCATCGGTCTGGGCGAGAAGCTCATCGGCTTCGAGCCGTTCGGCTGGCGCTTCATGGTGGCGCTGCTGGGCACGCTGTCGGTGCTCATGCTCTGCCGGATCGGCAGACGCCTGTTCCGCTCCACGTTCCTGGGCTGCCTGGCGGGCCTGCTGCTGGCGGTGGACGGCCTGCACTTCGTGATGAGCCGTACGGCGCTGCTCGACCAGGTCCTGATGTTCTTCGTGCTCGCGTCGTTCGCGTGCCTGGTCCTGGACAGGGACTGGGCGAGGCGGCGGCTCGCGGCGGCGCTCCCGGTGGACGAGGAGGGGGTGCTGCGGCCTGACGCGGACGTGGCGGAGACACTGCGTCTCGGCTGGCGGCCGTGGCGGCTCGCGGCGGGGGTGTCGCTGGGGCTCGCGGCGGCGACGAAGTGGAACGGCCTGTACGTGATGGTCGCCTTCGGGCTCCTCACGGTCCTGTGGGACGTGGGCGGCCGGCGCACGGCGGGCGCGGTGCGCCCGTACCTCGCGGTGATCAAGCGCGACCTGGTACCGGCGTTCGTCTCTGTCGTACCGGTCGCAATCGTCACGTACCTGGTGACGTGGACGGGCTGGATCGTCACGGACAAGGGCTACTTCCGCAATTGGGCGGCGGAACAGGACAAGGTGAACGGCGGCGGCTTCTGGTCCGCCGTCCTCCCGGACTGGCTGCGGAGCCTGTGGCACTACGAGAGCGAGGTCTACACGTTCCACGTGGGCCTGAACTCGCCGCACACGTACGAGTCGAACCCGTGGAGCTGGATCGTCCTGGGCCGCCCGGTCTCGTACTTCTACGAGTCCCCGGCCCCCGGCACGGCGGGCTGCCCGTCGACCGCGACGGAGAAGTGCGCCCAGGAGGTCCTGGCCCTCGGCACGCCCCTCCTGTGGTGGGCGGCCTGCTTCGCGATCCTGTACGTCCTGTGGCGCTGGTTCTTCCGCCGCGACTGGCGCGCGGGCGCGATCGCCTGCGGCATCGCGGCGGGCTGGCTCCCGTGGTTCCTCTACCAGGAACGCACGATCTTCCTCTTCTACGCGGTGGTCTTCGTCCCGTTCCTGTGCCTGGCGGTCACGATGATGCTCGGCGCGATGATCGGCCCAGCAGGCTCCTCGGAACGCCGCCGCACCTTCGGCGCGGTGGGGGCGGGAGTCCTGGTCCTGCTCATCGTCTGGAACTTCATCTACTTCTGGCCGATCTACACGGGCACGTCGATCCCGATGGACCAGTGGCGGAATCGGATGTGGCTGGACACGTGGGTCTAGCGGGACCCGCAGGTCGGGCCGTCACCATCCGATGTCACAGGCCTCGCCTACGGTGCGCCCATGAGCGTTCCCGAGGTCATCCCGATCGGTCACGAGCCTGACTACCGCACAAGCACCATCGGCCGGTGGCAGGGCGGCCAGTTCTTCGCGTCGGTCACCTCGACCCTTCCCGAGGGCCCGCTTGGCGACGACTGGCAGTCCCAGAAGCGTTGGTGCGCGGTGCTCCATCGGTTCGACGGCGCCGGCCGGCACCTGGACTCGCGCATCCAGTTCACCGGCACAACGGCGGACGGCGAAAGGAAAGTGATCGCCGCCGCGCTCCAGCTACTGGACGCGTGGCTGGACGCTCTTCCGGAGCGGGCGTACGAGGACATCGCGATCGCCCCCTTTGCCGTCCGGTTCGAGGGAGCCCTGTTCGGCCTGGTCCTGGAGGGACGCGAGGAGGGCGGGGAAGAGGACAGCGTGTGGGCCGAGTTCTATCCCGACGGCCTGGGCTTCAGCCCGCCCTGGGACGGCCAGTACGACACCTGAGCCCGAGCCGACGAGAGGTCGCCGACCACCGGCGGACCGCTGCTCGCGCCTGACCGGCCGACGGACCGGCCGACGGACCGTCACGCCGATCATCGCCGGGCGGATCGTCGTCTCAGCTCGCTTCGGGTGCCTCCAGGCGATCCGGCATCGCCTTCGTGGTTGCGCCGCGCCGGATCAGCTTGCGTGTCTCGACGCAGCACTCCCTGACTCCGCAGACGCCCAGCACGATGTACGGCACGAGCCAAGGCAGCGACCGCTCTTCGGCGGCCCCGAAGCAGAACGCGAGCAGACCCACCAGGAGCGGCGCACCGGCCTTACGGAGCCACAGCTTGATCCGGTCCCGCATGTCCGCCCCCTCGACCTCACCACCCGGCAGCGGGCATGAGCATACGAGGTGGGCGGAACGGTCGCTCGCGGCGGTCCACGTGCGGCGCGGCTCGCAGGGCGCGCCCGCAGGGAAGCCGCTTACGATCTCCCGGAGATCGCTGCAGGACACAAAGCGGGGGAACATGATCGAGTACGGGTTCACGGACCGGGACGGGCGGGCGATACGTCTGGCCGAGGTGACGGACGACAACTGGCGGGCCGTTGCCGACGTCGCGCCCCAGGACGACCAGCGTCGGTTCGTCGCGGCCCTGGCCGCCCGGTACTTGCTGCTCTCCTGGCGGGGCGGGGAGTGGAACTCGCTGGCCGTGACGGCCGATGACGTGGTCGTCGGTCATGTGATGTGGGCGTACGACGACGGTGACGGCAGCCACTGGATCGGCGGGATGGTCGTCGACGCCTCCGAGCAGGGCAAGGGCGTGGGGCGTGGAGCGGTTCGCGCCTTGGTGCGGTGGCTGTCCGAGCTTCCCGACTTCCGAGAAGTCCGCCTCTCCTACCACCCCGACAACATCCCGGCCGCGCACCTCTACGAGTCGATCGGCTTCACCCTCACCGGGGAGAAGGAGGACGACGAGGTCGTCGCCGTGATGAGTGCGGGCCGGGCGGCCTGAGTTCGAGAAAGGGGCCTTCGTTCACTCGGGCTGCGCCCATTGGACGGCGGTGCCGTAGGCGACGTACGTGGCGATGAGGCCGGCGACCGGGATGATCGACACACCGAGCACCCCGTCCGCGCCGATCTTGTGGGCCTCCGTCTGCATGCTCGTCACCGCTTGCGTCGGGGTGTCCTGCGCGTATCCGGCGACGACGCCGAGCGCGGTGTGCGGATGCGGCGGTGCGGGCAGGGTCACGCTGTAGAAGCCGAGGGTGGCCTCGCGGGCGGCCCACTCCCGCTCGTTGCGCTCCTGCTGTTCCTTCTTCTGCTTGCGGTCCATCGCGCCATCCTCCCCCGTCCCGAACGCATGCTCGATGGCCACCCGTGACAAACGCTTGCCACGGGTGCTTGACTGGGGAACTTCTGAGACTGCTGGGGCTTCTGGGGAGGGGACCGCAGAGATGCGCAGTGGGGTGAAGGTCGCGATCGTCGGCGGAGTGTTCGTCGTCGTGGCGGGCGGGGTCGCCTACGGGGGATACAACCTCTGGCAGGGCGTCAACGGGGGTTCCGGTGGGGGCGTTTCCACCAAGTCGGAGGAGAAGCGGACCGGGCCCGTCACCGCGGACGAGGTGAACACCGCCGCCAAGGAGTTCCTCGCCGCGTGGGCCGCGGGCGAGCCCGAGAAGGCCGGGCAGCTGACCAACAACCCCGTCGACGCCGGGCCCGTCGTGGCCGACTTCGGCGTGGGCGCGAAGGTCTCCAAGGCCGAGATCGTCCCGGGCACGCCCGTCGGCCCGAACGTGCCGTTCACGGTGAAGGCGACCGTCACGTACGAGGGCCAGTCCAAGCCCTGGACGTACACCTCCGAACTGACCGTCGTACGCGGGACCTCCACCGGTCGGGCGCTCGTCGACTGGAAGCCGGCCGTCATCCACCCGAAGCTGACCGCGAACGCGACCCTGCACACCGGCCCCGCCAAGACCGGCGCGATCATGGCCGTCGACCGCAAGGGCGTCGAGCTGACGGCGGAGAAGTACCCCTCCCTCGGGCCGATCCTGGATCAGCTGCGCGAGAAGTACGCGGCGAAGGCCGGCGGGCAGCCGGGGGTCGAAACCTGGATCGAATCCGGCACGGACGGCGTCCCGAACACCACCCTCATCACCCATGTGAAGGGCAGGCCCGGCCGCCTGGAGACCACGATCGACGCGCAGGCGCAGGCGGCCGCCGAGAAGGCCGTGAAGCAGTACGGGGAGGCCTCGGTGGTCGCGGTCAAGCCGTCCACCGGCGAGATCCGCGCCGTCGCCAACGCCCCCTCGGCCGGCTTCAACGCGGCCTTCCAGGGCAAGCAGGCCCCCGGCTCGACGTGGAAGATCGTCACGGCGGCGATGCTCCTGGAGAAGGGGCTCGTGACCTCGAACGGCCCCGCGGAGTGTCCGCCGACCGTCCGCTACTACACCCGTACCTTCCACAACCTCGACAACTTCGCGCTCGGCACCGTCCCGTTCAAGCGGAGCTTCGCCAAGTCCTGCAACACCGCCTTCATCAAGCTGATCAACGAGGTCGACGACGACTCCGCGCTCTCCAAGGAGGCCCGGGACGTCTTCGGGATCGGCCTCGACTGGAAGACCGGCATCGTCTCCTCCGACGGCTCCGTCCCCGAGGAGACGCAGGGCGCGGCGGCGGAGCAGTACATCGGGCAGGGCACGGTCCAGATGAACGCCCTCAACATCGCCTCCGTCACCGCCACCGCGAAGTACGGCACCTTCAAGCAGCCGTTCCTGGTGTCGCAGGAGCTGGACGGGCGGCCGTTCGCCAAGGCCGCGCGCTCCCTCTCGCCCTCCGTCTCGAGCCAGCTGCGCGCCATGATGCGGGCCGCGGCGACCGGCGAGGGCACGGCCGCGGGGGCGATGGCCTCGGTCGGCGGGGCGGAGAAGGGCGCGAAGACCGGCTCGGCGGAGGTCGACGGCCAGGCCACCTCCAACAGCTGGTTCACCGGCTACTCCGACGACCTCTCGGCGGCGGCCGTCGTCCAGTCGGGCGGGCATGGTGGGGACGCGGCCGGGAAGGTCGTGGCGAGCGTGTTGCGGGCGGGGTGAGGGTCGGGGTCCCCGTCGGGGACCCCCCACCCATCTCACTCGGCGAATGCAGTCGCGTGGCCCGTACACCGAACGCTAGCGTGCGGGCCATGAGCTCACCCGAATCCCCCGCGCACCCCCAGCTCGCCGCTGCCCTGGCCGCACTCGGCCTCGACCCCGAGATCCGGCGCTTCCCCGACGAGACCCGTACCGCCGTCCAGGCCGCCGAGGCCATCGGCTGCGAGCCGGCCGAGATCGTCAAGTCGCTGGTCTTCGCGGCGGACGGGGTGCCGGTGCTCGTGCTGATGGACGGTGCGTCGAGGGTGGACGTGGAGCGGGTGCGCGCGGAGCTCGGTGCCGAGGCCGTGACGCGGGTCGACGCGAAGGTCGTCCGGGAGACGACCGGGTACGCGATCGGGGGCGTCCCGCCGTTCGGGCACCGCACCCGGACCCGCGTCCTGGCCGACCGGGGGCTGCTCGACCACGCCGTGGTGTGGGCGGCCGCGGGCAACCCGCACACCGTGTTCGCCCTCGACCCGAAGTCGCTGATCGCCCACGCGGGCGGCGCGCTGGTGGACGTCCGCGAGCGGACCGCGTGACCCCCCTGGTCGTCGCTGCGGTGCTGCTCGCCGCCGTGACCCACGCCGCCTGGAACGCGATGGCCCACACCATCCGCGACCAGCTGCTCTCCTTCACCCTGATATCCGGCGGCGGCGCGCTGATCGGTGGCGTCGCCGCCGTCTTCGTACCGCTGCCGGCGGCCGGGGCGTGGCCGTACCTGATCGCCTCCGCCGTGCTGCACGTGGCGTACATGATGCTGCTGATGCGGTCGTTCACGCTGGGCGACTTCGGGCAGATGTATCCGATCGCCCGCGGTACGGCCCCGCTGGCGGTGACGTTCCTCGCGGCGGTCTTCGTCGACGAGATCCCCAGCGTCCCGCAGCTCACCGGTGTCGCGGTCGCCTGCGCGGGCCTGACCGGCCTCGCCCTGTGGGGCATCCGGGGCTCGGGCCGGCGCCCCGACTGGGCGGCGCTGCTCGCGGCCGGGACGACGGGCCTGGCCATCGCGGGCTACACGGTCGTCGACGGCGTCGGCGTCCGCGCCTCCGGCACACCGCTCGGGTACATCGCCTGGCTGATGGTCCTGGAGGGCGTGGCCATCCCGGCGTACGCCCTGTGGACCCGGCGGCGGACCCTGCTGACCCAGCTCCGCCCGTACGCCGCCCGGGGGCTGTGCGGGGCGGCCCTGTCGGTCGCCGCGTACGGACTCGTGCTCTGGGCCCAGACGCGGGCACCGCTGGCGCCGATCGCGGCGCTGCGGGAGTCG
This sequence comes from Streptomyces sp. NPDC026092, assembly GCF_040638605.1. NCBI lineage: Bacteria > Bacillati > Actinomycetota > Actinomycetes > Kitasatosporales > Streptomycetaceae > Streptomyces > Streptomyces sp. NPDC026092. The sequence continues at coordinate 165,052 of NZ_JBEZYN010000015.1, read as the reverse complement.
TCGATCATCGTGGGGGCGGCGATCGGGGCGGTGTTCTTCAAGGAGCGGTTCGGGGGGCCGAGGATCGCGGCGGCGGGGCTGATGGTGGTCGGGATCGGCCTGATGCTGACGACTGCCTGAGCCGGCTCTCGCACGCGGCCCTCAGCGCAGGTCGAGCCGCATCAGGACGCGGGGGTGGCCGGCAAGGACGGACGTGGTGTCGGCGGCGTGGACGAACCCGGCGCGTTCGAAGTTCTTCCGCAGCCCGGCGTACGCCATCGTCAGGTCGACCTTCGCGTCCCCGTTGTCGAGCGGGTACGCCTCGATCGCCGGGGCGCCGCCCGCGCGGGCGAACTCGACGGCGCCGGTGATGAGGGCGTGCGAGATGCCCTGCTTCCGGTGGCCGGGGCGGACCCGGACGCACCACAGCGACCAGACCGGCAGGTCGTCGACGTACGGGATCTTCCGGCTGCGCGCGAAGGAGGTGTCCGCGCGGGGCGCGACGGCGGCCCAGCCGACGGGCTCGTCGCCGTCGTAGGCGATGACGCCCGGCGCGTGCGCGCCCTTGCACAGCTCGGCGACGTACGCACCGCGCTCGGGTCCGCGCAGCTCGTTGTTGAGCTTGGACGGGATGCGGTAGCTCAGGCACCAGCAGACATTGGCGTCCGGCGACTTCGGGCCGAGCACGGCACGGACGTCCTCGAAGACGGAGGCGGGACGCACGTCGATGGTCATGAGACCCACGATGGCACGACTTGCGCTTGCCGCCACGTCAACTCCTACGGTCGTGTGCGGGCCGGAACATCCGGCCCGGCGATGGAAGGAAGAACCGGTCATGGCCTGGTCGATCGCGGAGGTGGCCCGGATGTCCGGGGTGACGTCCCGGACCCTGCGGCACTACGACGAGATCGGCCTGTTGCCGCCCGCGTGGATCGGGAGCAACGGGCACCGCCACTACGAGGAGGCGGACCTGCTGCGGCTGCAGCAGATCCTGCTGATGCGGGAGCTGGGCCTGGGGCTGCGCGAGGTCCGCGCGGTCCTGGACAGCCGGGCGGACCGGGTGACCGTGCTGCGCGAGCACCACGAGCGGCTGCTGAGCGAGCGGAACCGGCTGGACACGCTCGTACGGACGGTGGGCCGGACCATCGCCGCGCTTGAGTCGGACGACAAGGACGAGGACACGATGACGAAGATCAACAGGCCGGAGAACCTCTTCGAGGGCTTCGCGCCCTCGGCGGAGGTCGGCGCGGCGCTCGACGCGGAGGTGCGCGAGCGGTGGCCGGAGGCGTGGGAGGAGGCGCGGCCGGCGAGGGAGGCGATGACGGCGGAGGACCAGGAGCGGTGGCAGCGGGAGGTGACGGCGCAGATGGTCCGCTTCGCGGAGCTGATGGCGGCGGGCACCCCGGTCACGGACGCGGTGGTCCAGTCCGAGGTGGACGCCCACTACCGGGACGTCAGCCGCTTCTGGACGCCGACGGCGGAGGCGTACAAGGGCCTGGCCCGGACGTACGTCGAGGACGCCCGCTTCCGCGCGAACTTCGACCGGATCGCGGAGGGCCTGGCGGAGTACCAGCGGGACGCGATGACGGCGTACGCGGAGGAGCGCCTGAGCTGAGGCCGGGCGCGTAAGGAACGGGTCGGGGGGCTGCAGACCCTCGGCGCTCCTGTCGGCGCCTGCTGCCGGCCCCGTCAGAACTCCCCGAGCACTTCGGAGAAATGCGTGTTGACGGCGAGCAACCCACCATCCACCCGAAGGGTGGTCCCGGTGACCCAAGCGGCATCTCCGGAGGCGAGGAAGGCGACGGCGGCGGCGACGTCCTCCGGCTTCCCGACCCGTCCGAGCGGGTAGACGCGCTCGGCGAGCGCGGCCAGTTGCTCCGGCCGGGACTCCCACCCGCGGGTGGCGATGGTGCCGGGGGTGACCTGGTTGACCCGGACGCCGAGCGGGGCGGCTTCGCCGGCGAGGGTACGGGTGAAGGAGGCCAGACCGGCCTTGGCGGCGCTGTAGGCGTGGTTGCCGAAGTACGCCTCGGCGTTGACGGACCCGATGTTGACGATCGCCCCTCGCCCGCCGGCGGCGGCGAGCAACGGCATGGCGGCCCGCGCGCACCGGACGGCCCCCAGGAGGGTCACGTCGAACTGCTCGCGCCACTCGTCGTCGGTGTCCTCGGCCCGGTCGGGCGCGAAGGCGTTGTTGACGAGCACATCGAGCCGCCCGAACTCCTCACCGGCGTACGCGACGGCCGCCGCCACCGAGTCGGCGTCCCCCACATCACACCGCACGACCCGCACGCCACTCACGTCCCCGAAGGCCTTGTGCGCGGCCCCTTCATCCACATCGGCGACGACAATGCGCGCCCCTTCACCAAGCAGCCGCCGCACCACGGCGGCCCCAATCCCCTGAGCCCCACCGGTGACGAACGCCGAGTACCCCTGAAACCTGTCCATCCCCCGATCACACACCCGACCGACCGGGCCGCACCAGGTGTACGGCTCGACCCGTACCCCGGTCGGTCGTGATACGTTGCGGCCGCCGTGCGTCACCATGCGACATGAGGAGGTGAGACCGATCAACGCTTCGACAGAGACAGGTCGGGACTCCCTCCTTCGCATGGCCTAGGGAGCCCGAAGAAGGCATCCCGAAAGGCTGGAACGCTATGCGCTTCCTCTCTGAGACGTCGTCGGACGGCGTCCGCGAACAACTCTTCATGCTCGGCGAGATCCCCGGTGTCCTGTGGACGCCCGACGGGGCCGTCGGTGCACGGCCGTTGGTGGTCATGGGGCACGGCGGTGGGCAGCACAAGAAGGCGCCCGGGGTGGTGTTCCGGGCGCGGCGGTTCGTCGTGGAGTGCGGGTTCGCCGTGGTGGCGGTCGATGTGCCCGCTCATGGGGACCGGCCGAAGGTCGAGGAGTTCGACCGGATCGTGGCCGAGAACCAGGCGCGGGTGGAGGCGGGCGAGGAGTTGGCGCCGCTGATGGCCGACTTCCAGGCGCTCGTGGCCCGGCAGACCGTGCCGGAGTGGCGGTCGGCCGTCGACGCGGTGCAGGAGCTCGACCACGTGGGCGTCGCGCCCGTGGGGTACTGGGGCGTCTCCTTGGGCTGCGGGCTCGGCGTACCGTTCGTCGCCGCCGAACCCCGGGTCCGCGCGGCGGTCCTGGGCCTCGGCGGCGCCCTGGCCACGGCCGAGGCCGCCGCCCGGATCACCGTCCCCGTCGAGTTCCTGGTCCAGTGGGACGACGAACGCGTTCCCAGGGAGCTGAGCCTGGCCCTCTTCGACGCCCTGGGGTCCGCGGAGAAATCGCTGCACGCCAACCCGGGCAAACACGGGGAGATCCCGGCCTTCGAACTCGACAGCACCGTACGGTTCTTCGCCCGGCATCTGCGCTAGTCGCCTGCGGGGCGCGCCCGATCGGCGCGCCCCGTGCCGGCTACTACACGCCCGTCCTGCCGTCGACGAGTTCGCGGATGACGTCGAGGTGGCCGTTGTGGCGGGAGGTTTCCTCGATGAGGTGGAGGTAGATCCAGCGGAGGTCCACGTGGCGGCCGTCGCGGATGGGGCGTTTGGCCTGGGTGTTCAGGTCGTGGTCGGCGAGGAGGGTGCGGTAGTGGGCGCTCTGTTCCTCGTACTCGGCGAGGAGTTGAGGCAGCGGGATGTCGACCGCCGTCCGCATCTCCGGGTCGGGGTCCTCCTCCGTCGCCTCGGCGAGCGGGCCCCCGTCCTCCTTGCCCAGGAAGACCACGTGCACCCACCAGTGCTCCACCCAGCGCAGATGGCTGATCAGGCCGCACAGCGTCATCAGCGGCGAGCCGGGGAGCGGGGCCTTGCGGGCGTCTTCCGGGGAGACTCCCTCGCACTTGGCGCGTGCCGTGTCACGGGCGTAGTCGAGGAAGGTGTTCAGCTGCGTGCGCTCGTCCCAGGTGGGAGGCGTATCGGTTCGTTGAGTCATCGCCGGAAGTGTGCAGCCCGGCCGAGGGGTGTGTCGACTGGATATGTCGGGCCCCCGCGCGTTTACGTGTCCGCGTCCAGGCTCGTCCGTACCGCGCGTACCAGCGCCTGGGCCCTCGGGTCCGCCGTCACCGTCTTGCGCATGCCGTTCGTGACGTAGCCGAAGGCGATCGACGACTCCGGGTCCGCGAAGGCCAGGGAGCCGCCTCGGCCCGGGTGGCCGAAGGAGGTGGGGCCGAGGAGCGGGGACGCCGGGCCGTGGAGCATGTGGCCCAGGCCGAAGCGGGTGCCGACCATCAGCACGCGGTCGGGGCCCGCGGACTCCTCCGTACGCGCCAGGGTGAGCGTCGCCGGGGCGAAGAGGCGGGGGCCGCCGTCGACCGGGCCGAGGGTCGAGGCGTAGAAGCGGGCGAGGGCGCGGGCCGTCGAGACGCCGCCCGAGCCCGGGAGTTCGGCCGCCCGGTAGACCTGGTCGTTCTCGTCCGGCTTGGGGTCGATCACCCCGAAGGCGCGCCGCGTCAGCGAGTTCGGGTCCCGGTACGCCTCGGTCACCGAGCGCTTGGGGCGGAGCTTCAGCGCCCCGCTGTCCGGCGGTTCGAGCTCCTCGATCGCACCGAGCCGGCCGACCCGGTGCGCCTCGTCGGCCGGCAGGCCTATCCAGAGGTCCAGGCCCAGCGGGCGGGCGACCTCCTCGGCGACCCAGCGCCCGATCGTGCGGCCGGTGACCCGGTGGACCAGGCCGGAGAGCAGCCAGCTGAAGGTGTGCGCGTGGTAGCCGTGGGCCGTTCCCGGTGCCCAGACCGGAGCCTGCGCGGCGATCGCCGCCTGGGCGACCGCCGGGTCGACGGCCTCGGCGAGGGTCAGCGGGTGGTCGAGGACCGGCACCCCGGCCTGGTGTGCGAGCAGCTGCCGTACGCTCACCCGCTCCTTGCCGGCCGCCTTGAACTCGGGCCAGTACGTGCCGACCGGCGCGTCCAGGTCGAGCTGGCCGCGCTGGTGGAGCAGCAGCGGTACGGCCGCCGCGACGCCCTTGGTCGCCGAACGGACCACCTGCGCGGTGTCCACGGCCCACGGGACCTGGCCGGCACCTTCCCCGCTGTGAGCGTCCCTGGTCCCCGCCCACAGGTCGACGACCTTCATCCCGTCGCGGTACACGGCGACCGCCGCGCCCCGCTCGCCCCGGTGCTCGAAGTTGCGCAGGAACGCGTCCCTGACCGGCTCGAACCCCGCCGCCACCGTGCCCCGGACGTCCATGTCCCCACACCCCTTCCCGCTCACCTGCTCCCATGGTGCAACGTCGACCCGAAGGCTCCGATTCCGGGGTCAGGCGGTCGCCCTCGGCACGAAGCCGTACGGGAGCTCCAAGCGGTTCCGCGTCATCAGCTCCTCGTCCGCGAGGATCTCCGCCGTCGGGCCGTCGCCCGCGATGACGCCCTCGCTGAGGATGACCGAGCGCGGGCAGAGCTCCAGGGCGTACGGGAGGTCATGGGTGACCATCAGGACGGTCACGTCCAGCGAGCGCAGGACGTCCGCGAGCTCGCGGCGCGAGGCCGGGTCCAGGTTGGACGAGGGCTCGTCCAGGACCAGGATCTCCGGCTCCATCGCGAGGACGGTCGCCACCGCCACCCGCCGCCGCTGCCCGAACGACAGGTGGTGCGGCGGCCGGTCCGCGTACTCCGCCATGCCGACCCGGGCGAGCGCCTTCGTGACCACGGCCTCGAGCTCCGCCCCGCGCAGTCCGGCCGCCGCGGGGCCGAAGGCGACGTCCTCGCGGACGGTCGGCATGAACAGCTGGTCGTCCGGGTCCTGGAAGACGATCCCGACCCGGCGCCGGATCTCGGCCAGGTTTCGCTTCTCCACCGGCAGCCCGGCGACGGCGACCGTGCCCGCGCCGCCGGTGAGGATGCCGTTGAGGTGGAGGACGAGGGTGGTCTTGCCCGCGCCGTTGGGGCCGAGCAGCGCGACCCGCTCGCCGCGCCCGACGGTCAGGTCGACGCCGAAGAGGGCCTGGTGGCCGTCGGGGTAGGCGTACGCGAGACCGCGGACTTCCAACGAAGGTGCAGTGGTCATCGGAGCGTCCATCCCAGGAGGCAGATCAGCAGTGCGGTGAGCGGCAGAGAGGCCGCCCGGAGCCATTGGGCCCGAGTCGCGGTGACCTCGTCGATGACCGGCATGGAGCCGGTGTACCCCCGGCTGACCATCGCGAGATGGACGCGTTCACCGCGCTCGTACGAGCGGATGAAGAGCGCGCCCGCGGACTTGGCGAGGACGCCCCAGTGCCGGACGCCCCGCGCCTCGAAGCCGCGCGAGCGGCGGGCGATCGACATCCGGCGCATCTCGTCCGTGATCACATCGCCGTACCGGATCATGAAGGAGGCGATCTGGACGAGGAGCGGCGGGAGCTTCAGCCGCTGGAGGCCGAGGATCAGCTCGCGCAGCTCGGTGGTGGAGGCCAGGATCACGGAGGCGGCGACGCCGAGGGTGCCCTTGGCGAGGACGTTCCAGGCGCCCCACAGGCCGGGGACGGAGAGGGAGATCCCGAGGACCTCCGTCCGCTCGCCCGGCACCACGAAGGGCATGAGGACCGCGAAGGCCACGAACGGGACCTCGATCAGGAGCCTGCGCAGCAGGAACCCGGCCGGGATCCCGGCCCGCGCGGCGACGAGCGCGAGGAGCAGGGCGTAGCCGCCGAAGGCCCAGATCGCCTCGCGGGGCGTGGAGACCACGACCACCACGAAGGCGAGGACGGCGGCGAGCTTGGTGTGCGGGGGCAGCGCGTGGACCGGCGAGTCGCCTCGCCGGTACAGCTTGTGCGCGTGCCCCGCCCCCATGTCAGACCTGGGCCCCGGCGGATTCCGTACGGCGGCGGCGGACCAGCCAGAAGGCGCCCGTGCCGACGGCGAGGGTCGCGCCGACGCCGATCACGCCCGCGAGACCGCCGGAGAGGCGGGCCGCCTCGATGCCCTCGACGCCGTAGTCGGCGAGCGGGGAGCCGGCCGCCGCGTGCTCCTCGACGTTCTTGTCGAAGCCCTTGTCGGCGGCGACCTTCTCCAGGCCGTCCGGGCTGGCGGAGGCGTAGAAGGAGACGAAGCCGGCGAGGACGAGGGCGGCGACGAGGCCGCCGATCCAGACCTTCTTCGGAGAGCGGGCGGCGACGGGCGTGAAGTCGCGGGCCGGGGCCGCGTCGACCAGTTCCCCGTTCACGCGCAGCTTGAGCGGCGCGGTCAGGCCGCGGGCGCCGTACACGAGGTCGGGGCGGACGGCGATGACCGCGCCGACGGTCAGCATGGTGATCGCGGCCTCGCCGATGCCGATCAGCGTGTGCACGCCGACCATCGCGGTGAGCACCTTGCCGAGCGGTACCTGGGTGGTGCCGCCGATCGCGTACACGAGGGTGAAGGCGGCGGCGGAGGCCGGTACGGAGACGAGCGCCGCGACGAAGGACGCCACGGTCACCGAGCGGCGGGTGCGGGGCAGGATCAGGACGAGGCCGCGGAAGAGCGCGTACGCGACGACGACCGTGACCACGCCCATGACGGTGATGTTCACGCCGAGCGCGGTGAGTCCGCCGTCCGCGAAGAGGATGCCCTGCATCAGCAGGACCACGGCGATCACGAGGACACCTGTGTACGGCCCCACCAGGATCGCCGCGAGCGCGCCGCCGAGTAGATGGCCGCTGGTGCCGGCCGCGACCGGGAAGTTCAGCATCTGCACGGCGAAGATGAAGGCCGCGACGAGTCCGGCCAGCGGGGCCGCCCGCTCGTCCAGCTCCTTGCGCGCTCCACGCAGGCTGACGGCGACGGCGCCGGCGGCGACGACACCGGCGGCGACCGATACAGGGGCGTTGATGAATCCGTCAGGTACATGCACGTCCCGAATGATGAGTGCTGCTGCAAAACACTTGCAAGAGCGCACAGATCACAGAAAGGCAGCGCTCACTCGGCACGCGCCCCAAAATATGGGACATTAGGGGATAAATAAGACGAGCGTGAGGAGAGGCTCCATGTCCCCCACCGCGGACGCCCATGAGGTCGAGGATCACGCCAAAGGCCGGATCATCAGCGACGCCCCCCTCTCCCGCCCCGTCCCGGTCGCGCTCCGCTACGACCCCGACGTCACCCCCGCCACCGTCCGCTTCGTCTTCCCCGGCAACATCGAGTGGTCCTTCCCCCGCGCCCTCCTCGAAACGGGCCTGCGCGCCCCGACGCGCCGCGGGGACATAGGCGTCTGGCCCTGCGGGCGGGTGCAGACCGTGGTCGAGTTCCACACGGACGACGGGGTGGCGGTCGTGCAGTTCGACACCACGGCCCTGCTCCGCTTCCTCAAACACACGTACGCGGAGACCGCGTCGATCACCCCTTAGAGTGCCGTCAGTCAAGATCACGACGGAACACTCCGGGGGAGCTACGTGAAGAAGAAGAGACTGTGGGGCGCGCTCGGCGCGGGCCTGCTGGCCCTGTCGGGGGCCCTCTACGGGGCCACGGCACAGGCCACACCGGCCACCACGGCGACGGAGCCGGCGACCTGGGTGGCCGCCGCGGCCAAGGCAGCCCCCCTGGCCCCGCCGCCCGGCACGAACCTGCAGGTCATGAGCTGGAACATGTGCGGCGTCGAGCGGTGGGGGTGCACGGGCACCGGCACCGGCGACGAGAAGGCCGACGTCGTCAAGCAGTACGTGCAGAGCAACTACGTCCAGGCCGCCCTCCTCCAGGAGGTGTGCGCGAGCGGCCTCGACGCCCTGATGGCCAAGCTCGGACCGGGCTGGAGCAAGAGCTTCGCGCCGTACCACTGGTCGCAGAAGGGCGTGCGGACCCCGAGCCCCTGCGCCACCGGCGCCGGTTCCGACCCGAACGACCTCGTCGGCACGGCGATCGTCGTCAAGGCCGGGCTCGCGGACGCCCAGCAGTACCCGACGACCCAGCCCTGGACCGGGCTCAACCCGCCGTTCCACTGCGCGACGGCGACGTACTTCGGCGTACGGCTCTGCACGGTGCACGTGTCGACGAAGGACGCCAACCCGGAGCACCCGGACTGGGACTACCGGGACGACCAGCTCGCCGAGATCAAGCAGGTCGTCTCGGGCTTCCCGAAGGTCGTCTTCGGCGGCGACTTCAACGCGAGCCCGCCGGACTGGCCGGCCGGCAACAAGGACGCGTGGATCTGGCCCGCCGGGCTCTACTCCCAGGGCCCGGGCACCCCTGGCTACCAGGAGTGCGACCAGCAGGGGACGGCCCGTACGGGCCGGGCCACCCACAACGGCGGCTGGAAGATCGACTACCTCTTCAGCACCGAGGCCCGGCGGTGGTGCGTCGTCGCCGACACCGAGCGCTCGGACCACCACGTGCTCGTCGAGAGCGTGGTGATCACGCCTCCGGCGGCGTGATCCGGAGCAGCCACTGAACGCACCTGCGCCGCCCCCGTGTCGCGTACGACACGAAGGCGGCGCAGGGCCGCGTCGGCTCCCCGTCCCCACAGGTCCCGGCGCGATCCGGGGCGTACTCCTCCGCTCAAGGAGCCGTGCCCGGTCCGGGGCGTGCTCCTCCGCTCAAGGAGCCGCCCCGGAGTTTCCCAGGAGCAGGTCAGACCTTCACCAGTTCGCGGTCCTGGCCGTCCCGCGGCCCGTCCACGTCCTTCTCGGTGACCAGGGCCTCGCCCTCCACGTCCACGTTCGGCAGCGCGCGGTCCAGCCACTTCGGCAGCCACCACGCCTTGTGGCCGAGCAGGGCGAGCACCGCCGGAACGATGGCCATGCGGACCACGAAGGCGTCGAAGAGGACGGCCACGGCGAGACCGAAGCCGATCATCTTGATCATCTGGTCGGTCATCCCGATGAAGCCGGAGAAGACGGCGATCATGATCACGGCGGCGGCGGTGACCACGCGGGCGCTGTGCCGGAAACCGGTCACGATCGCCTCGCCGGGCCGCTCCCCGTGGACGTACGCCTCGCGCATCCGGGTGACGAGGAAGACCTCGTAGTCCATCGCGAGACCGAAGACGACACCCACCATGAAGATCGGCATCATCGACATGATCGGGCCGGTCTGCTCGACCCCGAACAGCGAGCCGAGCCAGCCCCACTGGAAGACCGCGACGACCGCGCCGAGGGCGGCGACCACCGAGAGCAGGAAGCCGAGGGCCGCCTTCAGCGGGACCAGGATCGAGCGGAACACCACCATCAGAAGCAGGAAGGCGAGTCCGACCACCAGCGCCAGGTACGGCACGAGCGCGTCGTTCATCTTCTGCGAGAAGTCGATGTTCATCGCCGTCTGACCGCTGACCAGGACGTTGTCGCCGGTCGCGCCACGGATGTCGTGGACGAGCTCCTCGGTCGCCACCGAGGACGGGCGGTCCTTCGGGATGACCGTGATCATCGCGGTGTCGCCGGCCTTGTTCGGCGTCGGCGGCATGACCGCCACGACACCGTCCAGGCCCTTGATCGTCTCCATGGTGGAGTCGGCGACGGCCTTGTCCCCGTCGACCACGACCATCAGCGGGCCGTTGAACCCGGGGCCGAAGCCGTCCGACAGCATGTCGTACGCGCGGCGCTCGGTGGCGGAGACGGGCTTGGAGCCGTCGTCCGGCAGACCCATCTCCAGGGAGGCGGCCGGCAGCGCGATCGCGCCGAGGCCGAGGACACCGACGAGCAGGACCATGACCGGGCGGCGGATGACGAACCGGGCCCAGCGGGTGCCCATGTTGGGCTTGTCCCCCGCACCCGCGGCGTCGGCCTTCTTCGAACCCTCGTCGCTCTTCAGACCCTTGCGGTCCTTGCGGCCGACCACCCTGGCGCCCGCGAACCCGAGCAGGGCCGGGATCAGGGTCAGTGCGATCAGGACCGCGATCACGACCGTGCCGGCGGCCGCGAAGCCCATCTTCGTCAGCATCGGGATGTTGACGACGGCCAGGCCCACGAGCGCGATGACGACGGTCAGACCGGCGAAGACGACGGCCGAGCCGGCCGTGCCGACCGCGCGGCCCGCGGCCTCCTCGCGCTCCCGGCCCTCGGCGAGCTCCGCGCGGTAGCGGGAGACGATGAAGAGGGCGTAGTCGATGCCGACCGCGAGGCCGATCATCATCGCGAGGGTCGAGGTGGTGGAGCCCAGGTCGAGGACGTTGGCGAGCGCCGTGATCGTCGAGACGCCGATGCCGACGCCGATGATCGCGGTCAGCAGCGGGAGTCCGGCGGCGACCAGCGAGCCGAAGGTGATGACGAGCACGATGCCGGCGATGACCACGCCGACGATCTCGCCCGCGCCGGTCTCCGGCATGGTCTGGAGCGCGTCACCGCCGATCTCGACGGTCAGCCCCTGTCCCTGCGCGTCGTGCCCGGTCTTCTCCAGGGCCGCGCGGGTCTCGTCCGTCAGCTCCATGCCGGAGACCTTGTAGCTGACGGAGACGTAGGCGGTCGAGCCGTCCTTGGAGACCGCCTGCGCGGTGTACGGGTCGGTGACCGAGGCGACCTGGTCGGAGCCGGACTTCAGCTCGGCGACGACATCCTGGACCTTGGCCTTGTTGGCCGGGTCGGTCATCTTCTGGCCCTCGGGGGCCTTGAAGACGACCCGGGCGGTGCCCCCGTCGGCGCTGCCGCCGGGGAAGCGCTGCTCAAGGAGGTCGAAGGCCTTCTGGGCCTCGGTGCCGGGTATCGAGAAGGAGGAGGAGGTCGCGGCGGGCGCGGTGGCGGCGCCGACTCCGGCGAGCGCGAGGAGCGCCACCCAGAGCAGGGCGACGAGCCGTCGGCGCCGGAAGGCGGAGCGACCCAGTTTGTAGAGGAACGTGGCCACGGGGGCGTACTCCCAATTCGTGGTGGGACAGGGCATGGGGAGCCGGCCCGACGGCGTGAGCGGTTCGACGTCAGGTGGTGCGGGTGATGCCTGTGGTGCGGGTGGTGTTGCGGGGAGGTCAGACGCCGAGTGAGGGGAGCACCACGGCGTTGACGTAGTCGACGATGAAGGCGTGGTCGATCGGCTGATCGTCGATCAGCGGACGAGCGACGAACGCCCCGATGATCATGTGCGGGACGTACTTCAGCGCCGGGTTGTCGGCGCTGATCTCACCCCGCGCCACCGCTCGGTCCAGGGTTTCGCGCAGGTTGCTCATCTCGGGTTCGATGAGCAGTTCGCGCAGCGCCTGGTGCAGGTCGGGGTTGGTGTGGACCGCGTGGGCGAGACCCCGCATCAGCGCGGTGTCCTTCTCCATCCGGCAGTCGTCGGTCAGCTCCATGATGGCCTGGAAGTCGCCACGCAACGTGCCCGTGTCGATCTCGGTGAGCTTGATGGGCTTGTTGTGGCGCATGGCCTTGGCGACCAGCTCCGGCTTGCTCCCCCACTGGCGGTAGAGGGTGGCCTTGCTGGAGTGGGTGCGGGCGGCGACGGCGTCCATGGTGAGGGCGTCGTAACCGACCTCGCGCAGGAGTTCCAGCACGGCTCCGTACAGCTCGGACTCACGCTCTGGTGTGAGCCTGCTGCGAGCCATGACCGGCCTCCCATTCGAACGAAACGGTTTCGTACAGTACGAAGATACCCGAGGCTCTAACGAAACGAAACCGTTTCGTACGTGTCCTGGGCCACACGGGCCGCCACACGCGTACGCACGTACGAGTTGCCGCACCCCCTCCCCGCGGAAAGCATGAGGAGGTGAGTGAAGACGCCGCGTACCTCCGCTTCCCGCACCTCCACGACGATCTGCTGTGCTTCGCGGCCGAGGACGACCTCTGGGTCGCGCCCCTCGTGCCCGAGGGCCACCGCCCCGGCCGGGCCTGGCGGGTCACCGTCGACCGGACCCGGGTCGGCCACCCCCGCTTCTCGCCCGACGGCCGCCATCTCGCGTACACGACGTGGCGCAGCCTCGACCCCGAGATCCATCTCGCGCCGGTCGAGGGCGGGCCCTCGCGACGGCTCACCTACTGGGGCTCGACCGACACCCGCGTCTGCTCCTGGTCCCCCGACGGCGACATCCTCGCCGTCTCCTCGCACGGCCAGCCGTTCTCGTACTACTCCTGGGCCTACACCGTCCCCACCGACGGCTCCCCCGGCGGCAGGATGCCCTGGGGACCGGTCTCCGACATCGCGGTCGCGGACATCGCCCAGGACGGCGAGGGCGAGTCCGGCACCGAGCGGCGCACACTCCTCCTCACCGGAAAGCCCCCGCACGAGCCGGCCGCCTGGAAGCGGTACCGGGGCGGGGCCACCGGCCGGCTCTGGCTGCACGGGGAGCGGCTGCTGCCCGACATCGGCGGCCATCTCGACGCGCCGATGTTCGTGGGCGGCCGGATCGCGTTCCTCTCCGACCACGAGGGCGTCGGCAACCTCTACTCCTGCCTGCCCGACGGCACCGACCTGCGCCGCCACACCGACCACGACGCCTTCTACGCCCGGCACGCCTCAAGCGACGGCCGGCGCGTGGTCTACCAGTGCGCGGGCGACCTGTGGATCGTCGACGACCTGACCGTCCCCGACTCCGCGCCGCGCAAGCTGGAGGTACGGCTCGGCGGCCCGCGCGCCGGACGGCGGTCGTACCAGGTGCCGGCGGCCAACCACGTGGACGCGCTCTCCGTGGACGAGACCGGGCGGGCGAGCGCGGTGTCGGTGCGCGGCAGCCTGTACTGGCTCACCCACCGCGACGGCCCGGCCCGCACGATCACGGACACCCCGGGCGTACGGGTCCGGCTGCCGGAGATGCTGGGCAGCGGCGGCCAGGTCGCGTACGTCACGGACGCCGAGGGCGAGGACGCCATCGAGGTCGCGTACCTGCCGCGCGCCACCGGGGACCGGGAGCCGCGCAGACTCGCGATGGGCGAACTCGGCCGGGTGGAGGAGATGATCGCCGACCCGGACGGCGAGCGGCTCGCGATCGCCTCCAACGACGGCCGGCTGCTGCTCATCGACGCGACGGAGGAGTCCAACGGCGAGGCCACCGAGCTGATCCGGTCGATCAACGGGCCGGTCCGCGACCTGGCCTTCTCCCCCGACGGGACCTGGCTGACCTGGTCGCACCCGGGCATCGGGCGCTCGCTGCGGCAGATCAAGATGGCCCGGATCGCGGGTCCCGGCGCGCGGACGATCGTCGACGTCACCAACGGCCGCTTCGAGGACGAGAATCCGGTCTTCACCCGCGACGGCCGCTACCTCGCCTTCCTCTCCTGGCGCGGCTTCGACCCGGTGTACGACGTGCACACCGGCGACCTCTCCTTCCCGCTGGGCTGCCGCCCCTATCTCGTGCCGCTCTCCTCCGCGACCCCGTCGCCGTTCGCGCTGCTGCCGGACGGGCGCCCGGCGGCGGGCGGCATGGATCCGGCGGAGACGGAACCGGAAGGCGCCGAGGGGACGACCATCGTGGAGGTGGAGGGGCTCGCGGAGCGGGTCACCCCGTTCCCGGTGGCGGCCTCCAAGTACTCGGCGCTGCACCCGGTCAACGGCGGCGGGCTCGTCTGGCTGCGCTGGCCGATCTCCGGGGCGCTCGGCGAGACCTTCGCCAACCCGGCCGACACGACGGGCCGGCCGACCCTGGAGTACTTCAACATCCCCAAGGCCCGCAAGACCGAACTGGTGCAGCACCTGGACTGGTTCGCAGTCAGCGGGGACGGCTCACGGCTCGTCGTGGCCGACGAGGGCGAACTGCGGGCGGTGCCGTCGACGGAGTCCGGGGACGGCGACTCGACCGTCTACATCGACCTGCGGCGGATCCTGCACGACGTCGACCCGGAGGCGGAGTGGCGGGGCGCGTACGAGGAGGCGGGCCGGATCGTCCGCTCCTACTTCTGGGACCCGAACATGTGCGGGGTGGACTGGCCGGCCGTCCTCGACCAGTACCGCCCGCTCGTCGAACGGGTCGCGACCCCCGACGACTTCGCCGACCTGCTGCGCGAGGTCATGGGCGAGCTGGGCACCTCGCACGCGTACGTGACCCCGGCCCGGCGCAACGAGGGGCCCCCGCACTACCAGCGGGCGATGGGGCTGCTCGGCGCCAACCTCGTTCCCCGGGACGGCGGTTGGATGGTCAAGCGGATCCTGCCCGGCGACTCCTCCGACTCCAAGGCGCGTTCACCGCTCGCGGGCACCGGCATCCGGGAGGGCGCGGTCCTCACCCACGTCGACGGCCGCCCGGTGGACCCGGTGACAGGACCGTATCCGCTGCTGTCCGCCTCGGGCGGTACGACGGTCGAGCTGACCTTCCAGCCGGCGGAGGGCGAGGGGCGCGCCCGCCGGGTCGCGATCGTGCCGCTCATCGACGAACGGCCGCTGCGCTACCAGGACTGGGTGGCCAAACGGCGCGCGGTGGTACGGGAGGTCAGCGGCGGCAAGTGCGGCTACCTGCACATCCCCGACATGGGCGGCTCGGGCTGGGCGCAGTTCAACCGGGACCTGCGGATGGAGGTCTCCCGGCCTGCCCTGATCGTGGACGTGCGCGGCAACGCGGGCGGGCACATCAGCGAGCTGGTCGTGGAGAAGCTGACCCGCAAGATCCTGGGCTGGGACCTGACGCGGAACGCCCAGCCCGTCTCGTACGCCTCGAACGCCCCGCGCGGCCCGGTGGTGGCCCTCGCGGACGAGGCGACCTCCTCGGACGGCGACATGATCACGGCCGCGTTCAAGCTGCTCGGGCTCGGGCCCGTGGTGGGTCAGCGGACCTGGGGCGGGGTGGTCGGCATGACCGGCCGCCACCGGCTCGGCGACGGCACGCAGATCACGGTGCCCATGAACGCGGCCTGGTTCCCGGAGTTCGGCTGGTCCGTCGAGAACGAGGGCGTGGACCCGGATCTCGCGATCCTGCGCACCCCGCTGGACTGGGCCGAGGGCCGGCACGCCCAGCTGGACGACGCGGTCGAGGTGGCGCTCGCCCTGCTCGCGGAGACCCCGGCGGCCGCCCCGCCCGGCTACGCGGACGTCCCGGACCGCTCCCGGCCGAAGCTGCCGCCGAGGTCGGGGTGACGGGCCGCCGTGAGATCGAGTTCGTAGGCGACGCCCGGGCGCCCGTCGAGGGTCACGCTCCCGACCGCTCCGAAGCCGAGACGGCCCAGGACGGTCCGTGAGCCGGTGTTGTCCACGGTGGTCGCGGCGGTCAGCCGGCTCAGCCCGTACTCCTCCACGGCGAGCCGGCAGACCTCGCGCACCCCGGCGGAGGCGACCCCGCGCCCGGTGGCCTTCTCGGCGACCCGATAGCCGAGTTCGGCGCCCCCGTCGACCAGGTCGACGAGGTTGAACCGGCCGAGGACCTCGCCCTCGTCGGCCACGAGCACGTGCATCCGCACCGCGCCGGTCGCCTGCTCGTCGAGCAGCGCCCGGTGCCGTACGTCGAACTCCTCGAAGTACGCGTCGCCACGGTCGGGCACATGGGCGGCGAAATACGACCGGTTCTCCCGCTCGAACGCGAGGAGCGCGGGCGCGTGGTCGGCACGGAGAAGCTGCAGTTCGGACATGGTCCGCACGCTACGCGGACGACGGGCTCGTGGCGCGTGATTTAGAACACCCCCCGGGGCGCGGGCGGAAGGCGGAAGGGCGGAGGGCGCACGCGCGGAAGGCGGACGCGCGGAAGGCGCACCCGGCGTCCCGGGTGCGCCTTCTCAGAGGCCTCGGCGGCCTCGTAGGACAGACGTCAGGCGTCGTAGTCCTGGTCGAAGCGGTCCTGGGCCTCCTGCTGGGCCCGGCGCTGCTCCTCCTCGGAGGGGCGCTTGGCCTGGGAGGCGCGCTCGGACGCTTCCTCGCGGGCGTTGCCCATGCGCTGCTTCGCCTGCTCGGCGGCCTGCTTCGCCTTGTCCTGGAACTGGTCCTTCATGCCCATGAAAGTTCACTCCTAGACGGGTGTGAGGGGATCGGGGCGTCTCGCCCCTGGGCCTCGACCAGCGTGGCACGGCGGAACATTCCGCGCATTTCGATCAGATACTCTCCGTACGCGCCGCCTCGTCGGCCGCCCCTCCGGCGCCCACGAGGCCCTTGGAGACACCGGCCAGACGCGGTTCGAAGCGCCTCATCTCGCGCTGGCCGACGGTGGCGATGATCCCCGGCAGGTAGCCGCGCGTCGCCTGCATCCCGCGCAGCCACCACTGGGCGTACACGTGCGGCGAGCGCCGCTCGATGCCGGCCACGATCCGGTCGACGGCCGGGCCGAGGGGGTACGTGCGGTTCGACGGCCAGGGCAGCCGCTGCCGCAGCTCCTTCATGACGTCGTCCTGGTCCGCGCCCCGGACCATGTCCGTGTCGGTCCAGGAGAGGTAGCCGACGCCGACCTTCACGCCCTTGTAGCCGACCTCGGCGCGCAGGCTGTGCGCGAAGGCCTCGACGCCCGACTTGGAGGCGCAGTACGCCGTCATCATCGGCGCCGGGGTCATGGCGGCGAGCGAGGCGATCTGCAGGAAGTAGCCGCGCGACTCCATCAGGACGGGCAGGAACGCCCGTCCCGTGACCGCCCCGCCGATCAGGTTGACCTCGATGACCCGCCGCCAGGCGACCGGGTCGGAGTCGACGAACGGGCCGCCCGCCGCGACGCCCGCGTTGGCGACGACGATGTCGACCTTCCCGAAGCGCTCCTTGACCTCCTGGGCCACCCGGGCCATCGCCTCGTGGTCGGTGACGTCGGCGTGCCACCAGTCCGCCTCGGTGTGCAGCCGGCTCGCGACCTGCTTCAGCTCCTCCGGCTCCAGGCCGACGAGCGCGAGCTTGGCGCCGCGCGCCGAGAGCTTGCGGGCGAGGAGTTCGCCGACACCGCGGGCCGCTCCGGTGACGACCGCGACCTGGCCCTCCAGGCTGACCCTGCTCATGCCACTTCCTCCTTCTGCTCCTGCTGCTCCTGCTGCTCCTGCGTCACCGCTACGTACGACGTGACGAGCGCGCGTATCCGGGCCGTCACCGCCTCCGGCGCCTCCACCGGCGTCATATGACCCATACCCGCCAGCTCCTCCAGGCCCACGCACTCCGGAAGCGCCGCCGCGAGGCCGCGGGAGTGGACGGGCGGGGTGAGCCGGTCGGCCGTGCCCGCGATCACGGCCACGGGCAGCTCCAACTCCCGCACGCCCGCTTCGAGGTCGAGCTCCGCGAGGACCCGGGACCAGGCCACCCGCGCGCGGCGGGGGCAGGCGTGCACGATCCGGGCGCACGCGTCGACCCGCTCGGGCGCCGAACCGGGGCCCATCGTCGCGTACTTGAGGATCTTCCGGGACAACGCGTTGACGGGCCCGAGCGGCGCCCGAGCACCGAGAATCGCCTTGGTCAGCCGGGTCCGGACCCCGCCCGCAGGCAGCGGCAGGACGAGGGACTCGGCGACGAGCCGGGACGGCCCGGTGGAGCAGAGCAGCGCGGCGGCCGCGTGCTCCCGGAAGGCGGGGCGGGTGGCGGCGGCCATCAGCGTCATGCCGCCCATGGAGTGCCCGGCCAGGACCGCGCGCTCGCCGGGGGCGAGGGTCGCGGCGAGCACGGCCTCCAGGTCGTCGGCGAGCGCCCGGGTCGAGTAGCCGGACGGGTCCGCCGGGGCGGGGGTGCCGCCGTGACCGCGCTGGTCGTAGGCGATGACCCGGTGGTCGCGGGCGAGGTCGCGGATCTGCTCGGCCCAGAAGTCGATCGAGCAGGTCCAGCCGTGGGCCAGGACCACGGCCGGGGCGCCCTCGGGCCCGTACACCTCGACATGGACGCGGGCGCCGTCGGCGGAGACCGCGATGACCTCCTGCGGGTGGGGCAGCGATCCCGTACCGGACCCGAAGAGACGGCTCACTTCACCGTCTCCTTCTTCTTGGGCGCACGGCGCGCGGCGGGCGCCTTGTCGGCGCTCGACTTCTCCGTCGGCCGCAGCACCTCGTACTCCGCGAGGTCGACGCGTCGCGTCTCGCGCCGGAACTCGGCTGTCGTACCCGGCCAGAGCGTGGTGTTGCGGCCGTTGGCGTCGAGGTACCAGCTGTCGCAGCCGCCCGACTTCCACACGGTCCGCTCCATCCGGTCCTGCACCCGGCGGTTCCAGGCGCCGACGGCGGACGGCCGGGCGGCGAGCGCCGCGCGCCCTCCGAGGACGTCGAGTTGGCGCAGGTAGTCCGCCATGTAGTTCAGCTGGGACTCGATCATCAGGATCATGGAGGAGTTCCCGAGGCCGGTGTTGGGGCCGATGATCGTCATCCAGTTGGGGAAGCCGTCGACGGTCGCGCCGCGCAGCGACTGCACCCCGCCCTTCCATGCCTCGGAGAGCGCGACGCCGTCCGCGCCCACGACCCGGTCGGCGATCGGCATGTCGGTGACGTGGAATCCCGTACCGAAGACGATCGCGTCGACCTCGGTCTCCGTCCCGTCGGCGGCCACGACGGTCGAGCCGCGCACCTCGCGAAGGCCGGAGTCGACGACGTCCACATTGGGCTGCGCGAGCGCCGGGTAGTACGCGTTGGAGAGCAGGATCCGCTTGCAGCCGATGCGGTACGAGGGGGTCAGCTTGGCCCGCAGCGCCGGGTCCTTGATCGACTTGGCCATGTTGCGCTTGGCGAGCGACTCGACGAGGCCCAGCTCGCCGGGGCGCTTGGTGAAGGCGCTCACCTGGAGCTCGCGGATACCCCAGAGCAGGCCTCGGCGCGCGGTGCCGGTGAAGGGGAGCGTGCGGTGGAGCCAGCGCTCGGCGCCGGTGATGGCGCGGTCCATGCGGGGCATGACCCACGGGGGCGTGCGCTGGAAGAGCGTGAGCCTGCCGACCTGGGGCTGGATCGCGGGCACGATCTGGATGGCGGAGGCGCCGGTGCCGACCATGGCGACGCGCTTGCCGGTGAGGTCGTAGTCGTGGTCCCACTGCGCGGAGTGGAAGACCTTGCCGGGGAAGTCGGCGAGGCCCGGGATGTCGGGGATCTTCGGGTCGGAGAGCGGGCCGGTCGCCGAGACGATCACATCGGCGGTGAAGGAGCCCTGGCTGGTCTCGATCTCCCAGCGCAGCTCGTCGCCGTCCCAGCGCATCCGCGTCACCTCGTGGTTGAGGCGCAGGTGCGGGCGGAGCCGGAAGGTGTCGGTGACGTGCTCCAGGTAGGCGCGGATGTGGCGCTGGCCGGAGAAGGTGCGGGGCCAGTCCGGGTTGGGCGCGAAGGAGAAGGAGTACAGGTGCGACGGGACGTCGCAGGCGCAGCCCGGGTAGCTGTTGTCGCGCCAGGTGCCGCCGACGGAGTCGGCCCGCTCCAGGACGACGAAGTCGGTGATCCCCTCGCGGCGCAGCCGGACGGCGGCCCCGAGTCCACCGAACCCCGATCCGATCACCGCCACTCGTACGTGCTCGTGCTTCGCCATGCCGCCTCCCGTGCGCCCGGCCCTGCCCATTACGCCAGCAATCACTGGCACAATCGGGACTGTAGAGCAGCGGCATACCGAGCGGTAGGGGTCGCGCGAGGGAAAGTTACCGGCGGTACAACATAGGCTGGCGGGCGTGGCTGATCGATCGGATGACGTGAACGCGGACGGGAAGGCGAGCGGGGCAGCGGGTGTCGCCGCGACGGGCGTACGCGAGTACCGCATGGACGAGCTCGCCGCCGAGGCCGGCATCACCGTGCGCACCCTGCGCTTCTACCGCGAGCGCGGACTGATCGCGCCGCCCCGCCGCGAGGGCCGGATCGCCTGGTACGACGACCACCACCTGGCCAAACTCCGTACGATCGCCGCCCTCCTCGAACGCGGCCACACCCTCAACGGCATCGCCGACCTCAACACCGCCTTCGAGAGCGGCAAGGACGTCAGCGAGGTCCTCGGCCTCGGCGAACCGACCGAGGAGGAGCCGGTCCGGCTCACGCCCCAGGAACTCGCCGACTACTTCGCGGGCGAGGTCACCCCCGAGAACCTGATGGCCGCCCTCGACCTCGGCTACCTCGCCACCGACGGCGACACGATCGTCCACATCAGCCGCCGGCTCCTCGACGTCTCCGCCGCCCTCGTGAAGGAGGGCGTCCCGCTCGCCGCCGTCCTGGAGGCGGGGCGCGCGGTGCGCGAACACGCGGACGCGCTGGCCGCGCTCTTCACCGAACTCCTGCGGGAGCACGCGGAGGAGAAGGACATCCAGCGGCTGCGCCCGCTCGCGAAGAGCGTGGTGGAGGCGGAACTGTCGATGGCCCTGGACCGGCGGCTGCGCGAGCAGCCCTGATCCCCCGTCCCGGTCTTCCCCGTGATCGCGTGACCTCATGATCGCGTGACAGGTTCTTCAAAGGTTCTTCATCATCCCCGCCCTACGGTCGGCCCATGAGGACGACCAACCGAGTACTGATGGCCGCGGCCGCGACGGCCATGGCCCTGGCGCTGGCCGGCTGCGGCAGCGACGACGGCGGCTCGAAGGTGCCGACGGCCGGCGGCTCCACCACGTCGAAGGCGAGTGGGAGCGGCGGCGGGAGCGGTGACGCCAGCGGCGGTGGCGGTGAGCTCGCCGCGTACATCGACGGCAAGCGCGCCTTCGTGAAGTGCCTGCGGGAGAACGGCGTCGACGCGCCCGACCCCGACGCCAAGGGCCAGATCGACCTCGGGGACAACGCGACGCTCAAGAAGAACCCGGCGTACCTGAAGGCCTCGCAGGAGTGCGCCTCGCTCAACCCGCCCGTGCCGGAGAGCCTGGAGAAGAGCCTCGCGCCGAAGCTCTCGCCCGAGCAGATCAAGGTCCGGCGCGAGTACGCCGAGTGCATGCAGAAGAACGGCGCGCCCGACTTCCCCGAGCCCGGACCCGACGGAAACGTCTACGGCGACGCCCAGTGGGACCAGACCTCGGCCGGTGCCAAGCGGGCCACCCGCACCTGCGCGCCGATCATCGGCGACCCCGTCGACGCGGGCGCGGGCAAGGGCTGACCGACATGACGGGCACGGAGACGTCCGGCAAGGAGACGTCCGGCGTGGAGACGCGTGGCACGGAGACGTACGGCATGGAGGAGACCGCACCGGTCACCGAGGTCCCCGCGCCGACGCGGCGGCGCCGTGCGCGGACGCTGCTCGTGGCCTCGGGGTTCGTCGTGGTGACGGCGGTCGCCATAGGGGGCGCGCTCGGCCTCGGCGGCGGCGGTGCGGAGAACCCGGCCGCGCCCCCGCGGACGGACTCCACGGTCGCGGTCACCCGCGCCACCCTCGTCGAACGGACCAAGGTGGACGGACAGTTGGGGTACGGAGCGGAGATACCGCTGCCGGTCAAGGCGACCGGCACCGTCACCTGGCTCCCCGAGCCGGGCGCGCGCGTCGAGCGCGGCGACGAGCTGCTGCGGGTCGACGACCGGCCCGTGGTGCTGCTGTACGGAACCCTGCCGATGTACCGCGAACTGGGGCTGGGACCGGCGCCGGAGGCGGAGCCGGGGCGCGGGGAGAACAAGAACGTCCGGCCCTCCGGGGCACCGACGCCGGGGGGCGCCGGTGCCTCGGACGGGCCGGACTCGGGGACAGCCGGGAACTCCGGGACGCCGGGGAAGTCCGGGACGCCCGGGAAGGGGACGCCGGCACCGAACCGGTCGGCGCCCCCTTCGGGAACCCCGACCACGGCCCCCGTCGCCCTGCGCGGCATGGACGTCCTGCAGTTCGAGTCGAACCTCGCCGCGCTCGGCTTCAAGGGCTTCACGGTGGACGAGAAGTACACCTCCGGCACGGTCGACGCGGTCAAGCGCTGGCAGAAGTCGCTCGGGCTGCCCCAGACCGGCCGGATCGGTGTCGGTGACGTCATCTACGCCTCCGGGACGGTACGGATCGGCCACGCGGGCGTCCGCCTCGGCGCGGCGGTCTCCGAGAACGCCCTGACGTACACGGGCACGTCCCGGAAGGTCGTCGTCGACGCCTCGGCCCTGGAGGCGACCTGGGCCGTACGGGACACCAAGGTCACCGTGCACCTGCCCGACGGGCGCCCGGTCGAGGGGAAGGTGACGTCCGTGGGGAACCGTGCGACCGCCCCCGAGGGCAACGGGGACGGCGGCGGCAACGGCGCCGACGGGGCGGCCGCGACCGTTCCGGTGACGATCACCATCGCGGACCAGCGGGCGATCGGGCGCCTGGAGAGCGGTCCCGTCACGGTCGAATACGTGGGGCGGGAGCGCAAGGACGTCCTGACCGTCCCGGTCGCCGCGCTCGTGGCCCTCGCGGAGGGCGGGCACGGTCTGGAGACCTCGGAGGGCACGTTCGTGGCCGTGAAGACCGGGCTCTTCGCGGACGGCCGGGTCGAGGTGAGCGGTACCGCGGTCCGCGAGGGCCTGAAGGTGAGGGTTCCGCAGTGACGAGCTCGCCGGTTTCCCCAGAGGCGGTCGTGGAGTTCGAGGCGGTCTCGAAGACGTACCCGGGAGGCGTCGCGGCGGTACGGGACGTCAGCCTGCGCGTGGGACGCGGCGAACTCGTCGCGATCGTGGGCCCGTCGGGCTCGGGCAAGTCGAGCATGCTCAACCTGATGGGCAGCCTGGACCGGCCCTCCGCGGGCCGGGTCCTGGTCGACGGCCACGACGTGGCGGCGCTGACCGACCGCGAGGTCTCGGCGCTCCGGGCCACCCGGATCGGCTTCGTCTTCCAGCAGTTCCACCTGGCGGTCGGCGTACCGGTCCTGGACTCGGTCGCCGACGGCCTGCTCTACGCCGGGGCGCCGCTGCGCCGCCGGCGGGCCCGCGCGGCGGCCGCCCTGGCCCGGGTCGGCCTCAGCCACCGCGTCCACCACCTGCCCCACCAGCTCTCCGGCGGCGAACGCCAGCGGGTGGCGGTGGCCCGCGCGGTCGTCGGCGAACCCGCGGTCCTGCTGGCCGACGAGCCGACCGGGAACCTGGACTCCGCGTCGGGCGCGGCGGTCCTGGGCCTGCTCCGTGAACTCCACGCGTCGGGCACGACGGTCGTGATCATCACCCACGACCGCGACATCGCCGCCGCGCTCCCCCGCCGCATCGAGATGCGCGACGGCCACGTGGTCGCGGACACGGCGACGGAGGCCGTCCGATGACCGGAAGACGTGCCGGGCGAGCGCCCCTCCGCGCCGCCCGCCTCCGACCCGCCGACATCGTGCGGCTCGGCGGCACCGGCCTGCGTACCCGCCCCCTGCGCGTCTTCCTCTCCGCGCTCGGGATCGCGATCGGCGTCGCCGCCATGATCGCGGTCGTCGGGATCTCCGGCTCGGGCCGGGCGGAGGTGGACCGCAGGCTCGACGCCCTCGGGACCAACCTGCTCCGGGTCGCCCCGGGCAACACCCTCGAGGGCGGCAAGGCCGAACTGCCCGCCGAGTCCGTGACCATGATCGACCGCATCCCGCCCGTGCGGCAGGTCGCCGCCACCGGCGCGACCACCGCCCACGTCTACCGCAACGAGCGCATCGCCGTCGGCCGTACCGGCTCCCTCGACGTCCTCGCGGCGGGCCGCGAGCTGCTGCCCGCCGTCGGCGGCCGGCTTCACCGGGGCCGCTGGCTGGATGCGGCGACCGAGACGTACCCGGCCGTCGTACTCGGCTCCGCCGCCGCCCAGCGCCTGGACGTGTACACGCCCGGCACCCGGGTCTGGCTCGGCGGCCGCTGGTTCTCCCTGGTCGGCGTCCTGGATCCGGTCCCCCTCGCCCCGGAGCTGGACAACGCCGCGCTCGTCGGCTGGCCGGCGGCCCGTACGTACCTCCGCTTCGGCGGCCATCCGTCGACCGTCTACGTACGGACCGAGGACAGCCAGGTCTCCGCCGTACGGTCCGTCCTGGCCGCCACCGCCTTCCCCGAGAAGCCCGGCGAGGTCCAGATCTCCCGCCCCTCCGACGCCCTCGCGGCCCGCGAGGCCACCGAGTCGGCCCTCACCGGGCTCCTCCTCGGCCTCGGCGGCGTCGCCCTGCTCGTCGGCGGGGTCGGCGTCGGCAACACGATGGTCATCTCGGTCCTGGAGCGCCGCCCGGAGATCGGCCTGCGCCGCGCCCTGGGCGCCACCCGGGGCCAGATCCGCACCCAGTTCGTCACGGAGTCCCTGCTCCTCTCCGTGATCGGGGGCCTGGGCGGCACCGTGCTCGGCACGCTGATCACCGCCGTGTACGCGACGTCCCGGGGCTGGCCCACGGTCGTCCCGGTCTGGGCGAGCGCCGCGGGGGTGGGGTCCACGCTCCTGATCGGGGTGATCGCCGGCCTCTACCCGGCGGTCCGCGCGAGCCGGCTGTCCCCGACGGAGGCCCTGGCGGGCACGTGAGCACGCCCTGACGGACCGGCAGAAAGTGGCCAACCTGGCTATCCGGAACACCTCGTACGGCTTGGCGGCTTTCCACCGACCGGTACGGAAGCCTCCGGTGGGACCGGACGGACGGACCACCGAAAGCCCCCGCAGACAGGAAACGCGGAATACCACCGACCGGAATTCGGCCACCCCTCGGCGGAAGATCACGTAACAGTCGCGAATTACTCACGAGCTCCACCGGAATCCCCGTACACCCCACCGCACAAAAGCGGCCGAGGACGCCGGAGGCCATTGAACTGCCGTACCCGGCGGCGCAATTCTTTCTCCGCACTCGAACGAACACACAGGTCCCGCTCGGACCGAGCGGGAATTTCCCAGAGTTCAGGAGAGATTGATGCGTCTTCGGACGAAGCTCGCCGCGGTGGCCGCAGGTGCCGTCGTGGCCACCGGTGGACTTGTCCTGCCCACCACCGCCGTCGCGGCGCCCACCGGCGCCGCCGCGTGCACCCAGCCCGGCTGGTCGAACAAGGACAACGCGGGGGGCAGCACCAACTCCAACGCCGTGAACATCCGCTCCGGCCCCACGACCGAGTGCGTGTCGCACGGTCAGGCGCAGATGAGCCACAGCCTCACCCTGCACTGTTGGGTGAGCGGCCAGAGCGGCACGTGGTCCCACGTGCGGGACAACAGCACGGGCGTCTCGGGCTGGATCAAGGACAGCCTGCTCAACAACAACGGCGCCGCCAACAGGTGCTGACCCGCTAGGACGGCCCCCTCCCCGCGCCCCGACCGGCGGGGAGGGGGCCACCCCGCGTCCCGCCGGGACGGTCAGCCGAGGTCCGGCGCCCGCTTCGGCGACGCCGGCAACACGATCGTGAACACCGTGCCGACCCCCACCTCGCTGCTCACCTCGATGGCCCCGTGGTGGTCGGTCACGATCTGCCGGGCGATCGGCAGACCGAGCCCGCTGCCCCCGGTGGCCCGCCCGCGCGCCGCGTCCGCCCGCCAGAAGCGGTCGAAGAGGCGGGGCAGTTGGTCCGCCGGAATCCCACTGCCCGTGTCCCGGACCGCGATCCGGACCATCTCGTCCCGTTCGGCCAGTTCCAGCCGGACACCGCCCCCGGGAGCCGTATGCCGCACCGCGTTGCCGACCAGGTTGCTCAGCGCCTGGCGCAGCCGCCCGGGATCGCCGTACAGCGGCACGGGACCGCTCGTACCGGCCGTCTCCGTCGCGATCCGCACCCCGGCCGCGGAGGCCAAAGCGCTGTGCGCGGTACGACAGGTCTCGACGAGCTCGCGGGCGTCCAGGTCTACCCGGTGGTACGTGAGGGCTCCCGCCTCCGCGAGCGCGAGGTCCTGGAGGTCGTCGACGATCCGCTGCTGGAGCAGGACCTCCTCGTGGAGCGAGTCGAGCAGCTCGGCGTCGGGCTCCAGGACCCCGTCGCGCAGCGCCTCCAGATAGCCCCGGAGGTTGGCCAGCGGGGTGCGCAGCTCGTGGGCGATGTCCCCGACGAGCCGCCGCTGGCGCTCCTCGCTCTCCTGGAGCGAGCCGGCCATGCGGTTGAAGGACCGGCCGAGTTCGGCGATCTCGTCCCGGCCCGCGCCGGGGACGCGCCGCGCCAGGTCGCCCTCGCCGAGGCCGCGGGAGGCGGCGGTGAGCGCCCGTACCGGCCGCAGGACCGCCCGGCTCAGGAGCAGCGCGCAGACGACGGCCGCGCCGGCGACGCCCGCGGCGACGGCCACGGTGGGCCCCACGGCGAGCGTGCCGCCGCCCCCGGTGTCGTCCAGGGCGCCGAGGTGGACGCTGAGGGGCTGGGGCGCGACGCTCGCGGTCCGCTCGTGGAACACCCGCTGCAGGCACGCGGTGCGCGCGCCGCCTGGGACGACCTCGCAGGTGAGGACGGCGTCGAGGTCGGTGCCGCCGGCCCGTACCCGCTCCTGCTTGACGCAGGAGGCGCCCCGGCCCGTCTCGGCTCCGGCCGCCCCGGCGTCGGTGAAGACGGGGACGCCGGCGTCGCCGGTGCGGGTGGTGACGGTGTGCCCGGCGCGGGTCAGGCAGGCGGCGTAGGTCACGCCGTTCGCGTACGAGTCGATGGCCCCTGCGGCCACCTTGGCGACGGAGGGGAAGTACTCCCAGCCGGGCAGCCGCAGCGTGGGCCGCGGGTCGACGAGGAGGGGCGGCGCGGTGCCGCCGGGGCGAGGCGCGCGGCCGAGGACGGTGTCGGAGTCGGCGATCTGGCCCTGGTTGGCCGTACTGATCCGGATGCGCTGACCGGTGTCGACGGCGAGGGTACGGACGACCTCGGCGACGCCGTCCCAGGTGCCGTGGGTCTGCCCGTACCGGAGCAGTTCGTCGGTGATCCGGGCGGCGACCTGGCGGTCGGCGGCGGCCGACTCGCGGAGCTGGCTGGTGGCCTGCCGCAGGGTCAGCCAGGCGGTCGCGGCGGTGGCGGCGACGGCGACGAGCAGCACGAGCCCGAGCACCCGCACCCGAAAACTCACGACGCGCTCCCCGCGGCGCCGTCGGCATCGGAGAACCGATACCCGCGCCCGTACACGGTCTCCAGATACTTCGGCCGGGTCGGTTCGGCCTCCACCTTGAGGCGCAGGTTGCGCATGTGTACGTCGACGGTCCGCTCCAGGACGTCCCGGTCGAAGCCGAAGACGCGCTCGATGATCTGGGCGCGGGTGAAGACCCGGCCCGGTTCGCGGGCCAGGGTCTCCAGGATGGAGAACTCCTTCGAGGTCAGCGCCACGGGCCGCCCGGCGACGCGCACCTCGAACCGCGCGGTGTCGAGTTCGACCTCGCCGACCCGCAGCAGAGCGTCCCCGGCGGCGGCCGCCCCCCGCCCGGACCGGCGGAGCAGGGCCCGGACGCGGGCGGTGAGCTCACGGGGGCTGTAGGGCTTGGTGAGGTAGTCGTCGGCGCCGAGGTCGAGACCGAGGAGCATGTCCTCCTCGGTGGAGCGGGCGGTGAGCAGCAGGATCGGCACGTCGGAGGCCTCGGCGCGCAGAATGCGGCAGACGTCGAGGCCGTCGACGTACGGAAGCATCACGTCGAGCACGATCAGATCGGGCCGGGTGGAACGCGCCTTTTCAAGCGCGGCCCGCCCATCACCCACAGCGTGAACGGCATGCCCTTCACGCTCCAAATACACGCGAATGAGCCGCGACTGCTTGGAGTCGTCTTCGGCGACGAGAATGCGAGCGCTCAACGTGCCCCCCAGGCGCGACGGAATTCCCCAGCAAACTAACGCACAGAAGCAATCCCAAAGCCCAGAAGTCCGAAACGCCCCGACGCCTGACTACATCTCGTAGACAGCCGTGACGGGCGCGTGGTCGCTCCACCGCTCCGCGTGGCTCGCCGCCCGCTCCACATACGCCTTCACGCAGCGCTCAGCCAGTCGAGACGAACTGACGATCAGGTCAATCCGCCAGCCGCTGTCGTTGTCGAAGGCGCGACCGCGGTAGGACCACCAGGAGTAGGGCCCGTCCTGATCGGGGTGGAGCGCGCGCACGACATCGACGTACTCGCCCTCCTCGAAGACCCGCCCGAGCCAGGCCCGCTCCTCGGGAAGGAAGCCGGCGTTCTTCTGGTTGGCCTTCCAGTTCTTGAGGTCGGCCTCGCGGTGGGCGATGTTCCAGTCGCCGCAGACGACGACCTCACGCCCGTCGGCGGCGGCGCGCTCCTTGAGCTCCTTCAGATACGGCAGGAACTCGTCCATGAACCGCACCTTCTCGTCCTGCCGCTCGGTCCCGACCTCACCGCTGGGCAGATAGAGACTGGCGACGGTGACGCCGGGCAGATCGGCCTCGATGTACCGCCCGCTGGAGTCGAACTCACTGGACCCGAAGCCCACGCGCACGGCGTCGGGCTCACGCCGGGTGTAGAGGGAGACCCCGGCACGCCCCTTGGCGGCGGCGGGCGCGTGCGCGGTGAACCAGCCCTCGGGCGCGCGCACGTCGGCGGGCAGCTGGGACTCCTCGGCACGGACTTCCTGCAGGCAGACGGCGTCGGCGGAGGTCCCGGCGAGCCACTCCACGAAGCCCTTCTTGGCGGCGGCACGGAGACCGTTGACATTGACGGAGGTGACAATGAACATCCAAGGAGAGTACCGACCCAATCGACCGCATACCCATACACTCCCGACCATGAACATACGCTCCACCACCTACGACCACCCCGACGCGGTGAAGCTCCAGGACGAGGTGATGCAGGAGTACGTCATCCGCTACGGCGGTGAGGGCGACGCCACACCGCTCGACCCGGGGATGTTCCTCCCGCCGCACGGCCTCTACCTCCTCGCGTACGACGACGAGGGCCGCCCGCTCGCGTCCGGCGCCTGGCGCACCCAGGACGCGAACGACCAGGGCTACGCCGACGGCGACGCCGAGCTCAAGCGCATGTACGTGATCCCCGAGGCCCGCGGCCTGGGCCTGGCCCGCCGCATCCTGGCGGCCCTGGAGAACGACGCCCGCGCGGCGGGCCGTACCCGCATGGTCCTGGAAACGGGCACGGCCCAACCGGAAGCGATCGCCCTGTACACCTCCAGCGGCTACGAACCGTGCCCGAAGTTCGGCCACTACCGCGACTACGACAACAGCCGCTGCTTCGCCAAACCACTGCGCGACGGCCTCTAGCCCTGCAGCGAGAGCACATCCACCCACACGTCGAACCGGTCCGCCTCACCCGCGTAGTTCCCCCGGCTCCCCCGGGCCTTCCGGAGAGCGCCGTACCGCCGGACGAAGTCGTCGGCCTTGCGCTCGGTCACTGCGGGCAGAAGGTCTCGGATGGTGGCGTTCCACTCGAACGCCGACTTCTCGTCGTGCAGCTCGGCCGGCGGAAAGATCTCCTGGCAGGCGGCCCAGCAGATGAGGTCCGGCGCGTACGGGATGAGGTGCCCGCGTCCTTCCTTGCGTCGGCCGGGCATGGCGTCCAGGACCTCCCGGGCCCCGCTCCAGGCCTCGACCGCGCGCAGCACGCCCAGCGGGCTCAACGAATCGTGGAAGAGGCTCAGGTAGAGCGGCGACCCGATGGCGCTCCAGAGCTTCTGGAGTCCTTCGCCGGTCGAGGCGAGGTACGCCGCCTCGACCGGCGGACCGGGCGCCAGACAGGCGAGCGCGCGGGTGACAACGGGCATGGTGAACAACCGCCCGTGGGGGCCCGCCACAGCGCCCCGCCACGGGTGGAAGGAGCCGGTGCCCTCCCAATCGGCATTCATCAGCCGCAGAATGTTCGGGCACCGGATCAGGGCGTCCTGGGCTGTCGACGCGTTGACGGGGTCGTTGCCCGTGTGGTGCAGGCGACGCACGACGTCCCGGCTCGGACCACAATGGATCTCCAGGCGCAGGGTGGAGGGTTCCACGCACTCCTTGTCCCGCGCGGCGACCGCATCGGCGACGATCTTCAGCCGCTGGAAGCCGTCGATGCACTCCGCCCCGTACACACGGAGCGTTCCGCCGAACCCCCGCAGGTCCGCACCGTCGGCGGAGAGCTGGACGGCGTCCGCCCCGAGAACCACGCACCCCACCCGCCCGAACTCCTCCGGGGCGGTCCGAAGGATCTCCGCGAGTGCACTGTTGGCCGGCGTGGCACCGAGGTAGCCGCGCCGCGCCCTGAGCCGACGCACGGAATCGGGCGAACCAGCCAGATCCGCGAGCTCCGCGGCCGGGACGTCCACCACCCATCCATGCGGGGTCTGCATCGTGTGACGCGGGCGCAGAGTGAGATCGGGTCCTGCCTGAAATGTCCACAGGGCGGACGAGGAGTCGGAATACATGCACGGCTAACTCACGGAGACCGACGTTGGTCGCGGCCGGCACTCGGTCGAACGGGGCGAGGCCGGTCGGCCACGCCCCTCGTCGTCGACACCACCGCTGCCCTGGCAAGTACCTCAAGGACGAGAAGGAGTGAGTCACGTGCGCCGATCGCCCGTGCTGTGTGACGCCTGCAAGCACCTACAGCGCCGCCGGAATCCCGAGTCACGGACCACGGCTGACCGACACATCATGTACTGCGCCGCCTTTCCGGAAAGCATTCCGCGTGACGTCTTTCCCGGCGGGTTCGACCATCGCCGTCCTTACCCCGGGGATGGTGGCTTGATGTTCGAGCTGCAGGACGGGAAGGAGAAGATCGTGGCCTTCCACGAGGCAACGGTGCCGGAGGACCGCAAGACGCGCGTCTCCGATGGTGGCACGAAGAAGTGACCTCGAAGGGCTCGGGCCGCCACTCACCCTGCGGCGGCCCGAGCCCTCGGCGGGCGGATGATGTCCGGGCTCGACGGGCAGCACTGCACCGCCCTCCTGGTCCCCCGCAAACTCAGGAGCGCGCGTTCCGGCTGCGGCGCAGGAACTCCAGAGCGGCATCCTGGACCGCCTGTTCGGGCTTCTCCGTTCGGTACCCGCGGGACTTGATGTACTCGTAGAACTCCGCATCCGGACCGAAGCCGTAGTGCTCCAGGTAGTACGCATGCGCTCGCGTCCAGATCCAGGCACCATCGGTCACCGTCGCGACCGGAACGACCTTGCCCTTCGACGCATCGATCTGGTCCGGGGCCAGTCCCGCCGTCCGTTCGATCGTGACGCCACCGTGTGACAGGAATTCAAGCAGGCGCTCGCGCTCGGCCTGGTCGGCGATGCGTGGCCTGGACTCGTCGAAGTACGGCCCGGACTTCGGGTCGACACCGTCGAACAACCGCGCACGCTTGAACTCCACCAAGTCACTCCCTCAGCTCTTGTCGTTTGGTTGGCGGCCAGGTCGACTGCATGGCGCCGTACTCGTCGAAAACTCCGGACGCCACCCAGGAGTTGCCCTGGGAGTCGGACCACGCCAACTCCGTCGGGGCGGTCACCGGAACCCCCAGGTTGTCGGCGAGTTCCTGTGCGAACGGCTCGTCGCCCTGCCCGGTCTCACACGACATCACTGTCCGAGTTGGGGCTCCAGCGACTGGTCGTCGAGATCCTCGGCCGGTGGCACGTCGTGAGCCGCCCCGGTGAATTCTCGGCGCCGTACAGCTCGCTCACACCGCCCCGCTGGACACCTTCCCCGAAACGACGAGATCCCGCCCGATCTTGCGATCGGACGGGATCTCGTCAACGTCCCTGAGAGCTACTCAAGAACTGTCGTTTGTGGACCTGTGGGGATTTGAACCCCAGACCCCCTCGATGCGAACGAGGTGCGCTACCAGACTGCGCCACAGGCCCTTGCGACGTGTGAAACATTAGCATCCCGATCGGGGTGCATGGAAATCCGTTCCCCCGCAGGTCAGCCGAGGGCTCTGGGGAGCCCTCGGCCGGGGGTCATTCGTTGGCCGCGCGGGGGCGGTCGTCGTCCGCGTACTGGTCGAAGAGGGGCGTGCGGCCGTGGTCGCGGCGGGGGCGGGGTTGGGTCGTGCGCTGGCGCGGGGCCGGGTTCGGGGTGGGGGCGGAGGTGGGGGTCGCCGGGGGTGCTTCGCCGCCCGCCGTGGAGGAGCGGGCCGAGCTCCAGGTCTCCGGGTCCGTGATGTCGATGCCGCTCGTGGCGCGCGGGGCGACCGGAGCGGTGACGTACGTGGGGAGCGGGACCGGGACCGGGTCCCAGCTGTCACCCCGGGCCGGGCCGCGTTCGCGCTGCTGGTCCACCCACTCCGCGTGGTCCGTCTGCTCGACGAGCGCGCGGCGGCCGGCCTCCTGCGGGGAGACCTCGGGGGCCGACTCCGGTTCAGGTCGCGCCGGCTCGTCCTCCGGTTCGGCGGGCGCGGCCGGGCGGCGCGGGCGGTTCTCCCGCAGCCGGGCCGCCGCCGCCTCCGCGCGCCGACGGTCCATCACGTACACGAACCGACGGCGCTCCGTCGTCCGCAGATGCACGATGTACGCGCTCAGCAGCACCGCCGGGACCGCCGGCGCCCACAGGAACGCCAGCCCGCCGACCGCCGCGACGACCGCGCCGAGGGTGAAGGCGAGGAAGAGGACGACCGTGGTCCGGCGGCGCCGGGCGAGGACCTTGCTGCGCCGGGCCCGTTCGACGGACGCCTTCGAGGGCCGCCGCACAGGCGCCGGCGCGGGAGCCGGTTCCGGGACCTCCAGCCGGGCTTCCGTCCTGGCCGCGGGCGCGGAAAAGGCCCGGACGTCGACCGAGCTCAAATGCTCGGTCTCCACGTCCGGGTCGACGCCGGGCTCCCGGTCCTTCAGCTCCTTGGCGTACCGACGCTCCATACCCGCCCGTCCGGACAACAGCCGGATGGCGGTGCTGAAGCGTTCCGTCGGACGGGCCTCATTGAGCTCGTCCTGCCTGCGGAGCCACATCGGCACCAAGTAGGCGGCCCAGGCCCCGACAATGACTGCGTAGATGAGGCCGCTGCTGCTCACGCCTCACACCGTAGAGGGGTTCGCGGGAGGGCATCGGCCAATTGGCCCGGTGTGTCGCACGATCTGGCTGATATCACTGAACTTTTTTGTGATTGTTCAGATCGATTGGCGATCAACTGCTGATTGAATTCGAACGTTTATTTCATTGTGCGGGGTGCGAGGGTCGCGCCTGGTGCCAGCGCCGCACCAGCCCCTCGGGGACTTCCTCCGCCGTGAGCGCGAAGACCAGATGGTCCCGCCACGCCCCGTCGATGTGGAGGTAGCGGGGGCGCAGCCCCTCCTCCCGGAATCCCAATTTCTCCACGACCCGCCGCGAGGGAAGGTTCTCCGGGCGAATGCAGACCTCGATCCGGTGCAGCCCGACGTTGCGGAAGCAGTGGTCGACCACGAGCGCGACCGCCGTCGGCATGACGCCCCGGCCCGCCACCGCGCTGTCCACCCAGTACCCCACATGGCCCGAGCACATCGAGCCCCACGTGATCCCCGCGACCGTCAGCTGACCGACCAGCTGCCCCCGGAACTCGATCACGAACGGCAGCATCCGGCCCGCGTTCGCCTCGCCCCGCAGATGGCGGACCATCTGCCGGTACGTCGGCCGCTGCGCGACCGGGGCGCCCGGCGCCGCCGGCGGGATGGTCGCCTCCCAGGGGCGCAGCCAGTCCCGGTTGCGCCGGTTCACCTCGCGCCAGGCCCGCTGGTCGCGCAGCTTTATCGGCCGCAGCACGACGTCGCCGTCGGCGAGGATCACGGGCCAGGACGGGATCATGACGGTCTCGGGTGGTCGCCGCCGCGGATCTGGTCGACGGCGTGGACGAGCAGGTGCTCCAGGACGGCGAGGCCGTCGCGGACCCCGCCCGCCGAACCCGGCAGGTTCACGATCAGCGTCCCGCGCGCGACCCCCGCGAGGCCCCGCGACAGCGCGGCCGTCGGCACCTTGTCCCGGCCGTACGCGCGGATCGCCTCGGGGATCCCGGGGATCTCCCGGTCGAGGACCCGTCGGGTGACCTCGGGCGTGGCGTCGGTCGGCGAGATGCCCGTGCCGCCCGTGGTGAGGATGACGTCGTAGCCGGCCTCGATCCCGGCCCGCAGCGCCGCCTCGACGGGCGCGCCGTCCGGCACGACCTGCGGGCCGTCCACCGCGAAGCCGAGCCGCGTCAGGCCCTCCGCGATCAGCGGGCCGCCCTTGTCCTCGTACACCCCGGCCGCGGCCCGGTTGGAGGCGGTGACGACGAGCGCCGAGTAGGGGGAGGCGAGGGCGGCGCCCGAAGGGGTCCGGGACTCGGGGGCCGTCCCGGCGTCGGCCGCTCCGGCCGTGTGCGCCGCATGGCCCTCGTGGCCGTGCGTCTCGCCCACGCGCCCCGCGCGCGCCTGCGCGTGCAGCCCGGCCGCCGCAGAAGCGTCGGCCGCGTCCGTCCTCGTCATGACTCGGTCCTCGTCCACGTGCCCGACTTGCCGCCCGTCTTCTCCTCCACCCGTACGTCGGAGATGACCGCGCCCTTGTCGACCGCCTTGACCATGTCGACCACCGTCAGCGCCGCGACCGAGACCGCTGTCAGGGCCTCCATCTCGACGCCCGTGCGGTCCGTCGTCTTGACCGTCGCCAGGATCTCCACGGCGTCGTCCGCGACCGTGAGGTCGAGGGTCACGCCCGAGACCGCCAGCGGGTGGCAGAGGGGGATCAGGTCCGGGGTCTTCTTGGCGCCCATGATCCCGGCGATCCGGGCGGTGGCGAGCGCGTCGCCCTTCGGGACGCCCTCGCCCCGCAGCAGCTCGATCACGCGCGGCGAGACGAGGACACGGCCGCTGGCGCGTGCGGTCCGCGCCGTGACGTCCTTCCCCGAGACGTCGACCATGCGGGCCGCCCCCGCCTCGTCGATATGGGTGAGTCCTTGCTGCGTGCTCATGGCCGTGACACTCCCGGTCGCTGTGTGGGACGCCACACGGTACCGCCACCAGGGCCTCCTCAGCCGAGGAGGACCACGTCCAGGTCGGCGCCCGGCGCCACCTCCGTATTGTCCTCCGGTACGACGAGCAGCGCGTTCGCGTGCGCGAGCGCGGCGATCAGATGCGAGCCCGCTCCGCCCACCGGAGTGACGGTGCCGGTGTCCGCGTCGTACGTCCCGCGGAGGAACTGGCGACGCCCGGCCGGGGACGACAGCGCCTTGTCGGCGGCGAGCACGGCCCTGACCGTCGGCCGGTGGAGTTCCTCCAGGCCCATGAGCGCGCGGATCGCGGGGCGGACGAACAGCTCGAAGGAGACGTACGAGGAGACCGGGTTGCCCGGCAGGGCGAGCAGCGGCGTGTGCTCGGGGCCGATCGTGCCGAACCCCTGCGGCTTGCCCGGCTGCATGGCGAGCTTGCGGAAGTCGACCTGGCCCTCGAACTGGCCGGCCGCGGTCAGCGCCTCCTTGACCACGTCGTACGCGCCGACGCTCACCCCTCCGGTGGTGACGAGGAGGTCGGCCCGGATCAGCTGGTCCTCGATCGTGGCGCGCAGCGTGTCGGCCTCGTCGGTGACGGCGCCGACCCGGTACGCGATCGCTCCGGCGTCGCGGGCGGCGGCGGCGAGCGCGAAGCTGTTCGAGTCGTAGATCTGGCCCTCGGCCAACTCCTCGCCGGGCTGTGCCAGTTCGCTGCCGGTGGAGATCACGACCACCCTCGGGCGGGGGCGTACGCGCACGGTGGCGCGGCCGATCGCCGCGAGCAGCCCGATCTGCGGCGGGCCGAGGACGGTGCCCGCCTCCAGAGCGAGGTCGCCGGCCTGGACGTCGCTGCCGCGCGCGCGGACGTGCGCGCGGGCCTCGGCGGCCCGGTGGACGCGGACCTCGCCGCCCGCGCCCTCGGGCGCGGCGCTCGCGGCGCGCATCCCGCTGGCGGCTCCCCCGCCCGTACCGCCGTCGGTCCACTCGACCGGCACCACGGCCTCGGCGCCGGGCGGCAGCGGGGCGCCGGTCATGATGCGGGCGGCCTCGCCGGGGCCGACGACCGGGAGGCCGCCCGCGCCGGCCGCCACGTCGCCGATGACGGTGAGGACCGCGGGGAACTCCTCGGTCGCACCGGCGACATCGGCGACCCGGACCGCGTAACCGTCCATGGAGCTGTTGTCGAACGGGGGCAGCGCGACCGGCACGGTGACGTCCTCGACGAGGACGCAGCCCTGGGCGTCGGGCAGTTGCAGCTCGATGGGTTCGAGCGGGGTGATCGCCCCGAGGACGTCCGCCAGGTGCTCGTCCACCGACCACAGGCCACGGGACGGCCCCGCGCAGGGGTCGCCGGACTCCTGCTGAGAGGACGCCTCTGCCTTGTCCTCCGCCGGGTCGCCTGGCACCGGTGCCGTGCTGCTGCTCAAGGTGCTACATCTCCTCGCTGACGTACTTGCGGAGCCAGGCCCGGAAGTCCGGTCCCAGGTCTTCACGTTCGCACGCCAGTCTGACAATGGCACGCAGATAGTCCCCGCGGTCACCGGTGTCATAGCGCCGGCCCTTGAAGACCACACCATGGACCGGGCCGCCGATCTTCTCGTCCTTGGCGAGTTTCTGCAGGGCGTCGGTCAGCTGGATCTCGTTGCCGCGGCCCGGCTCGGTCTCCCGCAGTATCCCGAAGATGGCCGGATCCAGTACATACCGGCCGATGATCGCGTAGTTGCTCGGCGCCTCGTCCACGTCCGGCTTCTCGACCAGGTCCGTCACCTTCACGACGTCGGAGTCGATCGTCGCCTCGACCGCCGCGCAGCCGTAGAGGTGGATCTGCGAGGGCTCGACCTCCATGAGGGCGATCACGCTGCCGCCCTCGCGCTCCTGGATGTCCACCATCCGCGAGAGCAGCGGGTCGCGCGGGTCGATCAGGTCGTCGCCGAGCAGGACGGCGAAGGGCTGGTCGCCGACGTGCGGGGCCGCGCAGAGCACGGCGTGGCCGAGGCCGCGCGGGGCGCCCTGACGCACGTAGTGCATGGTGGCGAGGTCGCTGGACTCCTGCACCTTGGAGAGGCGCTCCTCGTCACCCTTGCGGGCCAGCGCCTCCTCCAGCTCGTAGTTCCGGTCGAAGTGGTCCTCGAGAGGCCGCTTGTTCCGGCCGGTGATCATGAGGACGTCGGAGAGTCCGGCCGCGACGGCCTCCTCGACGACGTACTGGATCGCGGGCTTGTCGACGACCGGCAGCATTTCCTTGGGGGTGGCCTTGGTGGCCGGGAGGAACCGCGTGCCGAGACCGGCGGCCGGGATGA
This sequence comes from Streptomyces sp. NPDC026092, assembly GCF_040638605.1. Taxonomy (NCBI): domain Bacteria; kingdom Bacillati; phylum Actinomycetota; class Actinomycetes; order Kitasatosporales; family Streptomycetaceae; genus Streptomyces; species Streptomyces sp. NPDC026092. The sequence goes on along the minus strand of NZ_JBEZYN010000015.1, from coordinate 127,493 downwards.
CAGCCTTGCTGATCCTGGGAGGCGACTGAGTCATGCGGAGCACCATAGCCGTTCGGTATGAGAGGAAGATGGGGCTCCGATTAACTTCCTGTGCATAAAGACAGTTACGAGAGGTTAGTGAAGCCACGTGATGTCCCGGTGACGGCCGACATGACCGAAAAGGCCGCCCTGCGGCGCCAACTGCTCTCCGCCCGCGCCCAGCTGACCGGCCATGATGTCGAATCGGCCGCCGAGCTGCTCGCGCGGGGTGCGCGGGAGCTCGCCGAGCTGGCCGAGGCCTCGACCGTGGCCGCGTACGTGTCGGTGGGCCGCGAACCGGGCACGCGCGCGTTGCTGGACGTCCTGCGCGCCCGGGGCGTCCGCGTCCTGCTGCCGGTCCTGCTGCCCGACAACGACCTCGACTGGGCCGCGTACGAGGGCGCCGAGGGCCTGGCGAAGGCCGGCCGTGGGCTCCTGGAGCCGACCGGGCCACGGCTCGGGCCCGAGGCCGTGTGCGCGGCGGACGTGGTCCTGCTGCCCGGCCTCGCGGTCGACGCGCGCGGGATGCGGCTCGGGCGGGGCGGCGGCTCGTACGACCGGGTCCTCGCCCGGCTCGCCCGGGCGGGCGCGGACCCGGCGCTCGTCGTCCTCCTGTACGCGAACGAGGTGGTCGCGCGGGTCCCGGAGGAACCGCACGACCACCCCGTGCACGCGGTGGTGACCCCGGAGGGGGTCGTCCGCTTCACCCCCTAGCCGGGGGTTACGGCTTCAGGAGCAGCGTGTCCTTCGTCGAGGCGTCGACCGCCGCCTTGCCGAAGGGCCAGTCGAGCAGCTCGCCCTTGACCCACTTGTCGGTCTGGTCGGTGTAGTTGTCGTGGTACGCGTGGCCCGAGGCGCCCGACAGGTTGATCCAGCGGGACCGGTCCCAGTCGCCGACGTTCACGACCATGCGCATCGACGGGACCCAGACGACCCCGTAGCCGCCGGCCGCGTTCCAGCCGGTCGCGTTGACGGCCGCCTCGCCGCCGCCCAGGTTCCACGGGCCGCGGTTCAGCAGGGACTGGACGAAGCCGGGACCCGCGGTGCCGAGGGTCTGGTTCTGCAGGGTCAGCTGGTGCAGCCGGCCCCAGCTCCAGGTGGAGACGTCCTTGCCGAGCTTGGCGGTCAGCTCCCAGCGCGCGTCCTCCATGGCGCGGGCGAGCAGCTGGTCACGGGTCTCGGTGGCCTGGTCGGTGCGGTTGGCCTCGGTCTTCCACCACTCGCTGTTCTCCTGCTTGAGCAGCGGGCGGACCACCTCGTACCAGCGGTCGCCGCCGTCCGGCTGCGCCGTGTCCGCGTCGCGCTCGCCGCACTCCCGTACGCGCTTGTTCTGCTCGTCGACCGGGAGGCCCGTCAGGTCCGCCGGGCGGACGCTGATGCAGTCGTCCTCGGCCCGCAGCTCCTTGGGCAGCTTGTCGCCGAAGGCGAGCTTGAGGACGTTGCGCCAGACCGCGTTGAAGTACGCGGCGGCGGCCGAGTCGGGCTCCTGGGTGTAGTCCCAGCCTTCGAGCAGCTTCTGCGCCTCGCGGACGTACGGGTCCGAGATGTCGATCTTCAGCAGGAGCGGGTTGAGCAGGGTGGCGATCTCGCTGCGGTTGTCCATCTGCATGGTCCGCATGTCGTCGGGCGAGATCTTCCCGCCGTCCTTGATCTTCGACTCGACGAGGTCGTTGATCCGCTGGCTGCGCGAGCCGTAGCCCCAGTCCTCCGTAAGGAGGTAGGGGTACTTCTTCTTGTCGACGACGGCCTGGTTGGCGGTGACGATGTAGCCGCGGTCGGGGTTCAGCTCGTACGGCAGCTCGTCGTACGGGATGTAGCCCTTCCACTTGTACCGGGAGTCCCAGCCGGGCGCCGGTACGGTGCCGTCGCCCTTGGCGCGCACCGGGATCCTGCCGGGCGCCTGGTAGCCGATGTTCTCGGCGTCGGCGTAGATCAGGTTCTGGGAGGGGACCTCGAAGTTCTCGGCCGCGGCGCGGAACTCCTTGAAGTTCTTGGCGCGGTTGAGCTGGAAGATCGCGTCCATGGACCTGCCGGGCTGCAGGGCGGTCCACTGGAGGGAGACGGCGTAGCCGTTGCCCCGGTCCGGGGCCGCGTTGCCGACGGGGGCCTTCTGGCCGACCTTCTCCAGTTCGGAGGAGCGGTCGGAGACCAGGGGGCCGTGCCCGGTCGAGCGGATCGTGATCTTCCGGTCGCCGCCGCCGGCGACCTTGATGATCTCGTCGCGGACCGTGAACGGCTTGACCTTGCCGTCCACCACGTAGCCCTTGTCCGAGACCTTCTCCAGGTAGAGGTCGGTGACGTCGGCGCCGAGGTTGGTGAGGCCCCAGGCGACGGTGTCGTTGTGGCCGATGATCACGCCGGGGGTGCCGGAGAAGGTGTACCCGGAGACGTCGTAGCGGCAGGTGGCCGAGACGGAGCGGCAGTGCAGGCCCATCTGGTACCAGAGGGACGGCAGCATCGGGGCGAGGTGCGGGTCGTTGGCGAGCAGCGGCTTGCCGGAGGTCGTGTACTGCCCGGAGACGACCCAGGAGTTCGAGCCGATGCCGTTGCCGTTCGGGCCGAGCAGGGCCGGGATCTCGTCGAGGGAGTCGGAGAGCGCGCCGAGCTGGCTCTGCATGCCCTGCAGTGCGCTGCCGGAACCGGAATCGGAGCCGGTGCCGTCGCCGTTCTTCGACGCCGAGGCCTTCGGGTCGAACTTCCCCGACTCCTTGTCGACCGCGCCGGACTGGACGATCGGCTGGTGCAGGTCGGTCGGGTACGCCGGGTAGAGCTGCTTGATCTGTGCCGCGCTCAGCCGGCTCGTCATCAGGGAGCGGTCGATCTCGTCCTGCATGTTGCCGCGCAGGTCCCAGGCCATCGCCTTGAGCCAGGCCACCGAGTCGACCGGCGTCCAGGGCTCGATCGTGTAGTCGCCGGTGAGGGCGAGCGCCGCGTACTCGACGGAGATGTCGGACGTGTCCCGGCCCTTGAGATAGGCGTTGACACCCTCGGCATACGCCTGGAGGTTCTTCTTCGTCTCCGCCGACAGGACCTTGTCGTACTCCTGCTGCGCGACCTGGCGCCAGCCCAGCGTCCGCAGGAAGGCGTCGGTGTCGACCTGGCTCTTGCCGAACATCTCCGAGAGACGCCCCGCCGTCATGTGACGGCGCACGTCCATCTCGTAGAAGCGGTCCTGCGCCTGGACGTAGCCCTGGGCGCGGAAGAGGTCGGCCTCGGTGTCGGCGTAGATCTGCGGCACCCCGTAGGCGTCGCGCTTCACCTCGACCTCGCCGGACAGACTGTCGAGCCGGAGCTCGCCCGTCGTCTGCGGGAACGAGGCGCGGACGGTGCTGACGCCCCAGTACCCGCCGAAGCCGACGCCCGCGACCAGTGCGAGGGCCAGGACGAGGACGATCAGGCGGGCACGCCGCCCCTTCTTCTTGGCGGGGGGCGCGGTCGTGTTGGAGGGCATCGCTGTCCTTCGAGGGGCAGGGTGGTCCTGGAGTACGGGAGCAACCTTAGGCGCAGCGTCCGGACGGCCCGGACGCGGTGTCCCAAGGAGGCCGCCCAAGATCGCACTGGCGATCGAGGTGAAGCAAGGAGCCCGTCAAGAAAACGTTAAAGATTAGGTAAGGTAACGAAGTACCGGCTGCCGGCGGAACGATCCGGCCGCACGTGAGGGGAAGGAACGGGTCACTGTCTGTCCACGAGCTCAATGAACTCCTGCTCATCTGCTCACTCGTGCTGCTCATCGCCGTCGCGGCGGTGCGGATCTCGTCCCGGAGCGGGCTCCCCAGCCTGCTCCTGTACCTGGGGATCGGGATCGCCATAGGGCAGGACGGCATCGGCAACGTCGAGTTCGACAACGCCGAGCTGACGCAGGTGATCGGCTATGCCGCACTGGTGGTGATCCTGGCCGAGGGTGGCCTGGGCACCAAGTGGAAGGAGATCAAACCCGCGTTGCCCGCGGCGGTCGTGCTGTCGACCGTCGGCGTCGCGGTGAGCGTGGGCATCACGGCGTCCGCCGCCCACTACCTGGTCGGCCTGGAGTGGCAGCAGGCGCTGATCATCGGCGCGGTCGTCTCCTCGACGGATGCCGCCGCCGTCTTCTCCGTCCTGCGCAAGGTCCCGCTGCCCTCCCGGGTGACCGGTGTCCTGGAGGCCGAGTCCGGCTTCAACGACGCCCCGGTCGTCATCCTCGTCGTGGCCTTCTCCACCGTCGGCCCGATCGAGAGCTGGTACGTCCTCGTCGGCACCATCGCGATGGAGCTGGCCATCGGCGCCGCCGTCGGCCTCGGGGTCGGCTTCCTCGGCTCCTTCGGGCTCCGGCACATCGCCCTGCCCGCCTCCGGCCTCTACCCGATCGCCGTCATGGCCATCGCCGTCACCGCGTACGCGGCGGGCGCCCTGGCCCACGGCTCCGGCTTCCTCGCCGTCTACCTGGCCGCGATGGTCCTCGGCAACGCCAAGCTGCCGCACGCCCCGGCCAACCGCGGCTTCGCCGAGGGGCTCGGCTGGATCGCCCAGATCGGCATGTTCGTCCTGCTCGGCCTGCTGGTGACCCCGTCCAAGCTGGGCGACGACTTCTGGCCGGCGGTGATCATCGGCCTGGTCCTGACGATGGTCGCGCGGCCCCTGGAGGTCTTCGTCAGCCTGCTGCCGTTCCGTATCCCCTGGCAGGAACAGGCCCTGATGTCCTGGGCCGGCCTGCGCGGAGCCGTCCCCATCATTCTGGCCACGATCCCGATGGTCTCCGGGATCGAGGGCAGCGAACGCGTCTTCAACATCGTCTTCGTGCTCGTCGTCGTCTACACCCTGGTCCAGGGCCCGACCCTGCCCTGGCTGGCGAAGGCGCTCCGGCTCGGCGACTCCTCCGGCGCGGCCGACCTCGGGGTCGAGTCGGCCCCGCTGGAGCGGCTGCGCGGGCACCTGCTGTCCGTCGCCATCCCGGAGGGCTCGAAGATGCACGGCGTGGAGGTCGCGGAGCTGCGGCTGCCGCCCGGAGCGGCGGTCACCCTCGTCGTACGGGAGGAGAAGAGCTTCGTACCGGGTCCCGCGACCGTGCTGCGGCGCGGGGACGAGCTCCTGGTCGTCGCGACCGATCCCGTACGGGACGCCACCGAGCGGCGGCTGCGGGCCGTCGGACAGGGCGGAAAGCTGGCCGGCTGGCTGGGGACGGGCGGCTCGACGGCGGTCACCCAGCCCAAGGGACCGCACTCGCACTGGCCGAATCTGCCCTTCACCAAGCGAACGTCCGGTTAATCACAGGCATGGATTCATCGAGAAGGGCGTTTTCCCAGGCGGGGAGACGGCCTTCCCTGTAGCATGAAGGCACACTAGATCGAACCAACTCTGCCTGACGCAGAGCTGGCGCGACCGTATGGCGGCCGAGACGCCCTCCGCAGGGGCTTGGTATCTACCGCAGTTCCGCGCAAGAGGACAGCTCTCGGCTACGCCCGCACCACCGTGCAGGGGCGCGCTACCAGGCGGCAGAAAGGCAAGGACCGTGGTGTCCACGGTCACTTCTGACACGCCTGTGAACACGACGGGCAAGGGCGGGAAGCCTGCCAAGGCCCGCAAGCGTGCCGGATACGGACAGCTGCTGCGTACGCCCGGCGCGCTGTCGTTCCTGATCCCCGGGTTCGCCGCCCGGCAGCCGTTCGCGATGCTGACGATCGGCATCGTCCTGCTCGTCCAGCACACCACCGGCTCGTACGGCAGCGCCGGTGCCGTCGCCGCCGTCACCGGCGTCTCGATGGCGCTCTTCGCCCCGCAGAGCGGCAAGCTCGCCGACCGCTTCGGCCAGCGCGCCGTCCTGGTCCCCGGCGTCCTCATCCACTCCGCCGCCGTCTCCCTGCTCGTCGTCCTCGCGCTCACGGGCGCCCCGATGTGGGCCCTGTTCCTCGCGGCCGTACCGGCCGGCGCCTCCGTCCCGCAGATCGGGCCGATGGTCCGCGCCCGCTGGGCGGCGAAGCTGGAGAACTCCCCGCTGATGCCGACGGCCGCGGCCTTCGAGTCCGTCACGGACGAGTTCACCTTCGTCGTCGGCCCGGTCCTCGCCACCGCGCTCTGCACCGGCGTGCACCCCGCGGCCGGTCTGATCGCCGAGGCGGCCCTGACCCTCTTCGGCGGCCTGTTCTTCGCCGCCCAGCGGCGCACCCAGCCGGTCCACGGCCTGGTCGCGGCGGCCTCTGCCCAGCCGCACGCCTCCGCGCTCTCCATCCCCGGCGTCCGCGTCCTGGCCATCGCCTTCCTGGGCATCGGCTCGGTCTTCGGCGGCATGCAGGTCTCGCTGACCGCGTTCAGCGAGGAGATCGGCAACCCCGGGGTCAACGGTCTGCTGTACGGCACGTTCGCCGCGGGCAACATGCTCGCGGGCATCGCGTGCGGCGCCATCGCCTGGAAGATCGGCCCGCGCAAGCGCCTGATCCTGGGTTACGCCGGACTGACCGTGGCCGCCTCGCTGCTCTGGTCCGCCCACTCCGTGCTGCTGCTCGGCGCCCTCGGCCTGGTCGTGGGTCTGTGCATCGCCCCCGCCCTGATCACCGGGTACACGATCGTCGAAACCCTGGTCCCGGCCTCCTCCCGGACCGAGGCCTTCACCTGGCTGACCGGCGCCGTGGCCCTTGGCCAGGCGGGCGCCGTGACGGTCGCGGGACGGCTCGCCGACGAGCACGGCGCGAGCACCGGATTCCTGGTGCCGCTGGTGGGCACGGCGCTCGCCCTCGCCACGCTCCTCGCGCTGCGCTCGCACCTGAGCCCCCGGGCTCCGGGGCGCGTGGCGGCGCGTGGTATCGGTCACCGAGTGCCGGTGACGGTGGACTGATCCGGCGGAATACGTCACTATGGATCGTCGTTAGCACTCGATGAGTGTGAGTGCCAGGAGGAAGACAAGTGCCGACCTACCAGTACCAGTGCACCGAGTGCGGCGAGGGCCTCGAGGCGGTGCAGAAGTTCACCGATGACGCGCTGACGGAGTGCCCGAGCTGCAAGGGACGCCTGAAGAAGGTGTTCTCGGCGGTCGGCATCGTCTTCAAGGGTTCCGGCTTCTACCGGAACGACAGCCGCGGCTCGTCGAGTTCCAGCGCCCCCGCGTCGAAGTCCTCCACGGCTTCTTCCACGTCGTCTTCTTCGTCGTCCTCCTCGGACGCGAAGCCGGCCGCGTCGTCGAGCTCGTCCTCGACGTCCGGCTCTTCGAGCACGTCGAGCTCTTCGAGCTCCAGCTCGGCCGCCTGATCGAAGGCGCCTGATCCGGGCGCTCGATCATGTTCTTACGGAAGCCTCACCGCTGTGCGCGGTGAGGCTTTCGGCCATTCCCGGGCCGTTAATCTGACCGCCATGACGACCAGAGAGACCAGGACGACGCACGCGTACGCGGAGATCGGTGTCATCGGCGGATCGGGGTTCTACTCCTTCCTGGAGGACGTGACGGAGGTGTCCGTGGACACCCCGTACGGCAGCCCCAGCGACGTGCTCCTCCTGGGCGAGGTCGCGGGGCGGAGGGTCGCCTTCCTGCCCCGGCACGGCCGGGGCCACACCGTGCCGCCGCACCGGATCAACTACCGCGCCAACCTGTGGGCGCTGCGCTCGGTGGGCGTACGGCAGGTCCTCGGTCCGTGCGCCGTGGGCGGGCTGCGCGAGGAGTACGGGCCCGGGACCCTCGTCGTACCGGACCAGCTGGTCGACCGTACGAAGACGCGCGTGCAGACGTACTTCGACGGGGAGCCGCTGCCGGAGGCCTGGGGCGGGGCCGTGCCGAACGTCGTGCACACCACCTTCGCCGACCCGTACTGCCTCGACGGGCGGCGGGTGGCGCTGAAGGCGGCCCGGGGGAAGGGCTGGGACGCGGTGGACGGCGGCACCATGGTCGTCGTCGAGGGGCCGCGCTTCTCCACGCGCGCGGAGTCGCGCCGGCACGCGGCGGCCGGCTGGTCGGTGGTCGGCATGACCGGGCACCCCGAGGCGATCCTCGCCCGCGAACTGGGGCTCTGCTACACCTCGCTCGCCCTCGTCACGGACCTGGACGCGGGCACGGAGACGGGTGAGGGCGTCTCGCACACCGAGGTCATGCGGGTCTTCCGCGCGAACCTCGGGCGGCTGCGGGAGGTGCTCTTCGACGCGGTGGGCGCCCTGCCGGACACGGCGGACCGGGACTGCCTGTGCACTCATGCGCACGACGGCTGGGATCTGGGGATCGAGCTGCCGTGAGTGCGCGGGTGGATCCCCTTGCGAATCCGCTGTGAATCCCCCTGGGGAGTGAGGGAGTTGTCCACAGGCGGCGGTTGATCCACAGGCGGGAGCGGGATTTTCGCGGGGCCTGGATGGTGGGTGGTGGGAGCAGTTCGGTTCGCCGACGCTCCGACTCTCCAGCTCTCCGACTCGACTCCCGACAGGTGGTGTCCACGATGACGACCTCTCACGCTCTCTCTCCTTCCTCCCACGACCACTCCCCCGTTCCCGCACCGCTCGGTGTCCCGCCGTTCGAGCCGCTGCGGGTACGGAGCGGGCGGCAGCGGTGGCGACGGGCGCTGCGGCGCAGGGGGCGAGCGCCGGCGGCGATCCTCGTGATGAGCGCGGCCGCCCTGGCGGTGGCGGCCGGCGGCAAGGTCTCCGACGGCCCGCCGCCGGCGGCCGCGGCGGCGACGTCGGAGCAGCGCCGGGCGCCCGTGGTGCGGTGGGTGTCGGCGCCGGTGCGGATCGCCGACGCGGAGACCGTGCGGCTGCTGCGGCCCGGTGACCGGGTGGACGTGATCGCGGCGCCCAACTCGCCGATGGGCGAGGCCGGTGAGGCGCGCGTGGTCGCTACGGGCGCCCGAGTGGCCGAAGTTCCGCGCTCGGGTGAGACTCGTTCGGACGGTGGGGCCTTGATCGTCCTCTCCGTGCCACGGTCGACGGCGACGCTTCTGGCCGGTGCGGGTGTCACGGGCCAACTGGCGGTGACACTGTGCTGATTCGCACGGACTGCCTGTCAAGTCACCGTCCCGTGTGTACGGATTGGACGGCTCTGCGCTGTTCGCGGCGTAATGGCACCGCTAACCGCACACGTAACTGCACGCGCGACGAAAGGCATCCGGGTGAGCCCGAAGAAGGAAAGCGTGATGGCAGGCTTCAAGGCCTTCCTCATGCGCGGCAATGTGATCGACCTGGCTGTGGCGGTCGTGATCGGCGCCGCGTTCACCAACATCGTGAACTCGGTGGTGAAGGGCATCATCAACCCGGTGGTCGGAGCCTTCGGCACGAAGAACCTGGAGAGCTACAAGAGCTGCATCAAGGACTCGTGCCAGGTGGTGAACGGGGAGGTGCAGGGCATCGAGCTCCAGTGGGGTCTGGTGCTCAGCGCCGTCCTCAGCTTCCTGATCACGGCCGCCGTCGTCTACTTCCTGATGGTGCTGCCCATGGCGAAGTACCTGGCCAAGCGGGCCGCGCACGACAAGGCGAAGGAAGGCGTCCAGGAGACGATGGAGATCAGCGAGCTGGAGGTCCTCAAGGAGATCCGCGACGCGCTCATCAGCCAGCGCGGCCCGAGCTCGGGCGCCGGTACGGGAGGTACGAGTACGGGTACGGGTCCGGGCGGCACGGGGACGGGTGGCACGGGGTCGCACCCCACCCCCTAGCCGGCGACTCGCACCGGCATCAGAGGTGGTGCGGCGGCTTCTCTTCGAGGAACCGCGCGAGATCGGCGGAGCTGTCGCCGCCGGGAGGCCGCTCGCCCCACCCGCGGTCCGTGTCGTCCGCGGACTGCTGGTCCAGCGGATCGTCGAAGATCAGCTTCGGCTTCGTGGTGTTCTCGGGGATTGACTGGTTGCCGGGCTGCTTCGCGTCTCGCGGACCGTGGGCGGGGGCGGTGCTCATACCTCCAGGGTACGCCGGGTATTCGGCCGTGGACCCGCTCCGATCAGCGGTCTTTCGGGTCGAGCAGCCAGAGCCCGAGCACGACGAGGAAGGACAGGACGAGGAAGCCGGCCCCCCACCAGGCCGTGCCGGTGTCGCCGGCCATCCACTCGTCGACCACGATCGTCAGCCCCCACAGCTGGCCGATGACGACCGTGAGGGCCAGGGCCAGGCGCGCGCTCAGCTTCGAGGAGCGCTCGGGCTCCTGCTCCGTGCCGGCGCCGGGGCCCGGGCCTGTGTGGCGGACCCGGGGGTCGCCGTAGCCGCTGGTGGGGCGGATCTGCGGGTAGCGCTCCTGGACGGGACGGTTGAGGCGGGGCTGCGCGCTCCCGGGGGTGTAGGCGGGGCGCGGCGGATGGGCGGCGCCTCCGGGGCCTCCGACAGACCCGTCGGCGGGACTCGCGCCGGGTCCTCCGCCGGGGGTGCCCGGGGTGGGGTCGGGGGCCTCCGGGTCGCGGGGGAAGGGGCTGTCGCTCATGTGCGCTCGCTCCTCGTGGCCGCGCCCTGCGCCGAGGCCCCCGGGCAGCCGAGGCGCTCGGCGAGACCGGGCCGCTCCTCGCCGAGCTGGCGGCACAGACCTTCCTGGACGCTCTCGCCGGAGCGGGTCGTGCCGACGGCCCAGATACTGCCGTCGACCTCCTCCACCAGGAGCACCTTGGGCAGCGCCCGGGGTGGCGGGCCGGCTGTCACCGCTCCCGTACGGGGGTCGAAGATCCCCTCGTGGCAGGGGCAGTACAGCTCGCCCTCGCTTCCCCGGTCCTTGCGCCAGAGGACCGCGCAGGCGAGGTGGGTGCAGACGGCGGAGTAGCCGGCGAGGGTGCCGTCCTCCATGCGGAGGGCGACCGCCCGGTCCTCCTCATCGGGGTAGCGGAAGGCGAGGGACTCGCCGGGCAGCAGCTGGTCGGCGATCTTCTTCACCTCGGGTGCGCCGTCGGAGTCGCCGTGGCGGTGCAGGATGCCGGAGGCGACGCCGATGCCGCCGAGGGCCAGGCCGCCGGAGACGGTGGCCACGATCCGCAGGTAGTCGCGCCGGGTGGTGAGCGAGTCGGCGGCGATGCGGTCGTGCAGCGCCTCCTGGGCGGCGTCGGTCCCGCCGTGGCCGTCGGCAGGCGGCTGTTCGGTGACGCTCATCGCACTCCCCCCCGTCGCCCGCCGCCACCCTTGTTCGAGTTCGCTTCGCTCACATCCCTCCCATTGATCTCCACGACGGGCAGGCCCCCGGGGACCGGCCATTGGACCTTGTCGGCGGGGACGACCATCGCCACTCCGGTGGAGACGGTGGTCGTGCCGAAGGTGAAGGAGTCGGCGACCTGGACGCCGGGCCGCTCGGACTGGAGCTCTTCGAGCGTCCCGTAGAAGAGGGCGCCGGTGGGGCAGACGGTCGCGCACATGGGGGCGAGACCGTAGGCGGTGCGGTCGTAGCAGAGGTTGCACTTCATCTGCAGCTTCGCCTGGAGGTCGATCTTCGGGACGCCGAAGGGGCAGGCGTTGACGCAGTTGGCGCAGCCGATGCAGCGGGTGGTGTCGGCCTGCTGCACCACACCGTCGGCGGTGACGAGGATGGCGTCGGCGGGGCAGACCTCGGCGCAGGGCGCGACCGGGTCCTCGCAGTGCATGCAGACGGTGGGGAGGGAGGCGACGGAGTGCCCCTCGTCGGGGTAGTCGAGGTGGATCATCGACTTGCCGCGGTGCGAGTCGCACTCGCGGCAGGCCGAGACGCACGCCTGGCAGCCGATGCAGCGCCCGGGGTCGATGAAGATCGTGCGGCCCATCATGAGCGGCGTCAGCTCCTCTCCGATGTGCCACGGCCCTGCGGGGACGTGGGTGGCAGGGGGTCGGTTCGGGAGACCTGGGCCTCCGGGTAGGCGAGCTGCCCGGGGGCGGTCGGGGGCGCGGGGACCTCGTCGATGGCTTCGGCGCCCTCGATGCGGGCCGCGCAGACCTTGTACTCGGGAATCTTGGAGCGGGGGTCGAGGGCGTCGATGGTGAGGGCGTTGGCGGCGGTGGGGACCGGCCAGTGGTACGGCACGAAGACCGTGTCGGGCCGGATCGCCTCGGTCACCAGGGCGGGGAAGACCTCGCTGCCCCGGCGGGTGACGACGCGGACGGGGTCGCCGGTGCGGAAGCCGTGGGAGGGGTGGACCTCGACCCAGGGCCGCGGGGTCTGTTCGACGAGGCCGCCCAGGCGGCGGGTCTGGTTGCCGGAGAGGAAGTGGGCGACGGTGCGGCCGGTGGTGAGCGAGAGGGGGTACTCCTCGCTGTACGGGTCCATGGGCGGGTGCCATTCGACGACCTGCATATGGATCTTGCCGTCGGGGTGGTAGGTCCTGCCGTCCTCGAAGAGGCGGGGGGTGCCCGGGTGGTCGGTGCTGGGGCAGGGCCAGGCGATGCCGCCGGTCTCCTCAAGGCGCTCGTAGGTGATGCCGTAGTAGTCGTTGACCGTGCCGGCCGAGGCGATGCGCAGCTCCTCGAAGACGGCGCGGGAATCGGGGAAGTCGAACTTGTCGCCGGCGCCGAGGCGCTTGGCGAGTTCGCAGATCACCCACGTGTCGGTACGGACTCCGGCGGGCGGTTCCTGGGCCTTGTTGTGCTTGACGACCCGGGCCTCGGCATTGGCCATCACGCCCTCGTCCTCGGCCCAGACGGTGACGGGGAAGACGACGTGCGCGTTGGTGGCCGTCTCGGAGAGGAAGAAGTCGAACTGGGCGTGGAACTGGAGGGTGTCGTAGCCGTTCTTGACGGTCGCGTAGTTGGGCAGGGAGACGAAGGGGTTGTTGCAGATGCCGATCAGGCCGCGGATCTCCTCGCGCTGCATCTGCCAGACCATCTCCATCATGGAGGTGCCGGCGGGCGGGAGTTCGGACTCGTCGATGCCCCAGATCTCGCAGATCTGGCGGCGGTGTTCGGGGTTGGTGATCGAGCGGCCGCCGGGCAGCAGGTCGGACTTCTGGCCGTGCTCGCGGCCGCCCTGACCGTTGCCCTGGCCGGTGATGGTGCCGTAGCCGGCGCCGGGCTTGCCGATGTTCCCGGTGGCGGTGCACAGGTTGATGATCGTCAGGCAGTTCTCGACGCCCTGGGAGTGGTGCTCGACGCCGCGGGCGTGCCAGGCCATGGCCTTGTCCGCGCCGGCGAACATCCGGGCGGTCCGGACGATCTGCTCCTCGGGGACGCCGCAGATCTCGGCGGCGCGGGAGGGTGGGTACGCCTGGACGGTCCGCTTCACCTCGTCCCAGCCGGTGGTGTGGGCGGCGAGATAGGCCTCGTCGGTGAGGCCCTCGGCGACGACCACGTACAGGACGGCGCTGAAGAACGCGGAGTCGGTACCGGGCTTGAGGGCGACGTGGAGGTCGGCGGTGCGGGCGATGGCCGTCTCGCGGGGGTCGACGACGATCAGGCCGGCGCCGCGGTCCCGGGCGCCCCACAGGTACTGGGTCATCACCGGGAAGCACTCGCCGACGTTGGAGCCGGCGATGAGGAGGCAGTCGGTGAGGAGGATGTCGGAGAACGGGTTGCCGGCGCGGTCGATGCCGAAGGACAGCTTGTTGGCGCCGGCGGCGGAGACCATGCACAGGCGGCCGTTGTAGTCGACGTGCCGGGACTTGAGGGCGACGCGGGCGAACTTGCCGACGAGATACGTCTTCTCGGAGTAGAGGCTGGCTCCGCCGAGCAGGCCGAAGGAGTCGTTGCCGTACTCCTCCTGGATGCGGCGGATCTCGGCGACCGTGAAGTCGAGCGCCTCCTCCCAGCTGGCCTCGCGGAACTCCTCGTCGCGGTTGCGGCGCATGAGCGGGGCGGTGAGCCGGTCGGGGTGGTTGACCTGCTGGTAGGCGTTGATGCCCTTGGGGCAGAGCCGCATCCGGTTGATGTCGTGGTCGCGGGGCTCGACGCCGAAGACCTTGCCGCCGTGGTCGACGCGGAGGTACATGCCGCACTGCACGCCGCAGAAGCAGCAGTGGGTGGGGACGAGCGTCTCGCCCTCCTGGTCGGCGTGCCAGCGGTCGGCGGGGATGCCTCCGGCGTCGCGGAAGTTGCGCGTGCCGGGCGGGGCGACGGAGGGGTCGAGCGGGAGGGGGACGGGCCGGCCCACGTTCGGCTGGGTCACTTGAAGCCCTTCTTGACGTGGGTGAGGTAGGCGTTGCCGCGCATGACGCGCTTGCAGCGGGGGCAGTACGTGGGTCCTTCGGCGAAGCCGAGGTCGAGGTCGCGCATGGTGCCCTGGAGGTTCTCGACGTACGGGGCCGCGTCGATGGGCTCCCCGCAGCGGCGGCAGGCGAGGAGCTCGTCGCCGTCCTTCTTGCGGGAGGTGTACTTGAAGAGCTGCATGCCGACGGCGGCCGGCCGCTGCACGATGTGGAAGAACTTCCCGAACGGGATGTAGATGAGCGTGAAGACCACGGACACCATGTGCAGGATCGCCAGGAACTCGTAGCCGCCGCCGTGCAGGAAGATCGACGAGAAGGTGAGCAGGAGTCCGGTCACGGCGATGACGATGAGGGCGATCAGCGGCACCAGGTCGTAGGCGAACCGCTGGCCGGTGATGGCGCCGCGGTCCTTCATCCGGCGCCACAGGAAGTAGGACGCGCCGGGGATGACGAGGACGGCGGCGATGTCGAGGCCGTGGAACATCAGCCAGCCGACGATGTTCAGGGCGTCGAAGCCGAGGACCTTGAAGCCCCAGATCCGCATCTCGTACCCGGGTCCTGAGCCGGTGGACGAGGTGAAGGTGAACCAGCCCCAGGTGAGCGGGAAGGTGATCAGGGCGGCCAGGACGCACCCCCAGAAGATCATCTGGTGGGCGGCCCAGCGGGCGTGCGAGCGGGCGCCGAGGAACTTCTGGAAGCCGAGGTAGGTGGCGATCATCTTCGGCAGCGCGGTGGGTGCCCTGCGGAAGTTGGCGGCCGAGAAGAAGGAGCGCCAGCCTTGCTTGAAGAGGCGGCGGGCGCCGGGCGCGGAGATCCACACGGTGTAGCGGTAGGCGACGCCGAAGGCGAGGAAGACGGTGGCGACCGCGTACGGGAGGAGCGCCGAGTCGAAGTCGCGCAGGAGCCGGCTGCCGAGCACGATCGCGACGATCAGCAGGGCGGAGACGACGGTGCCGGCGAGCGCGGCCCGGCGGCGCACGTCGGCCGGGGTCTGGCGGCGGACCTCGGGGGCCGGCTGGACGGCGGGAGACGTCTGGACGACGGGCTCGGGGGCCTCGGGTGGCTCGGTCACGCGCACACGGTAGGCCGGTATGCCCCATATGGGCATGTTCTGCGGGTCGGGCGGGTGAACGTTTCGCTCAGATGGCGTTCAGGCCGTGGGACCGGAAGAGGGCGCGGGCCGCGGCGACCTCGTCGGGGGTCGGGGAGGGGGTGTCGTGGAGCGTGAACGGCATGGCGAGTGCTTGCCACTTGGCTTCGCCGAGCTTGTGGAAGGGGAGGATGTCGACGCGCGAGACATTGCCCAGGCCGGCGGCGAAGGCGGCGACCCCCTCGATGTTGTCGGGGTCGTCGGTGAGGCCCGGGACGAGCACGAAGCGGACGTGGACCTCCTGGTCGAGGTCGGCGAGGCGGCGGGCGAAGTCCAGGGTCGGCCGCAGCGGCCGGCCGGTGACCTTCTTGTACGTGTCCGAATCCCAGGACTTGATGTCGAGAAGGACCAGGTCGGTGTCGCGCAGCAGGGCGTCGGTGGCGCGGACGCCCAGGAAGCCGGAGGTGTCGAGGGCGGTGTGGAAGCCGAGCTCGTGCTTCATCCGGTGGAGCAGCTCGCCGGTGAAGACGGGCTGGAGGAGGGGTTCGCCGCCGGAGACGGTGGCCCCGCCGCCGGACGCCTGGATGAAGCGGGTGTACTTCGCGGCTTCGGCGATCACGGCGTCGGCGGAGGTGCGGGTACCGCTCCGCATCCGCCAGGTGTCGGGGTTGTGGCAGTAGAGACAGGTCAGTGGGCAGCCGGAGAGGAAGGTGACGAAGCGGGTGCCGGGGCCGTCGACGCCGGTCGACAGGTCCCAGGAGTGCACCGATCCCTCGGAGGGGCGGCGGGTCGCCGCGGCGGCGGGCGTCGCGGGACCGGATGCGGTGATCCTCGTGGTCGTCGTGGTCATGGCAGGACCTCTCCGTTCCGAAGGAGCGGCCCCGGGGCCGAGGTGAGGGTGAGACCCGGCCCCGGGGAGTTGGTGGCTAGGGTCTCTCGTTCGGATCAGGCCGGATCAGGGGGCGGGGTCCGCGAGCCCGGCATGATCCGAACGAGAGGCCCTACAGCGAGCCGTGGAAGGTGCGGTTGAGGACGTCGAGCTGCTGGTCGCGGGTGAGCCGGACGAAGTTGACCGCGTATCCGGAGACCCGGATGGTCAGCTGCGGGTAGTTCTCCGGGTGCTCCATGGCGTCCATCAGCACATCCCGGTTGAGGACGTTGACGTTCATGTGGAAGCCGTCGCTGGCCATGTAGCCGTCCAGGACACCGGCCAGGTTCCTGATCCGCTCCTCGGGGGTGCGGCCCAGGCCGTCGGGGGTGACCGTGTTGGTCAGCGAGATGCCGTCCTCGGCGTCCTCGTACGGGAGCTTGGCGACCGACAGGGCCGAGGCGACGTACCCGTGGGTGTCGCGGCCGTTCATCGGGTTGGCGCCCGGCGAGAACGGCTCGCCGGCGCGGCGACCGTCGGGGGTGTTGCCGGTCTTCTTCCCGTAGACGACGTTGGAGGTGATGGTCAGGACGGACTGGGTGTGTTCGGCGTTCCGGTAGGTCGGGTGCTTGCGCACCTTCTTCATGAACTCCTCGACCAGCCAGACCGCGATCTCGTCGGCCCGCTCGTCGTTGTTGCCGAACGCCGGGTACTCGCCCTCGATCACGTAGTCGGTCGCGAGACCGGTCTCGTCCCGGACCGGGGTGACCTTGGCGTACTTGACGGCGGCCAGCGAGTCGGCGGCCACGGAGAGGCCGGCGATGCCGCAGGCCATGGTGCGGCGCACGTCGCGGTCGTGGAGCGCCATCTCGATGCGCTCGTACGCGTACTTGTCGTGCATGTAGTGGATGACGTTCAGGGCGTGGACGTAGACGCTCGCGAGCCACTCCATCTGCTCGTCGAACCGGGCCAGGACCTCGTCGTACTCCAGGACGTCCGAGGTGATCGCGCCGGTCTCCGGGCCGACCTGGGCGCCGGACTTCTCGTCCCGGCCGCCGTTGATCGCGTACAGGAGGGTCTTGGCGACGTTCACGCGGGCGCCGAAGTACTGCATCTGCTTGCCGACGGGCATCGCGGAGACACAGCAGGCGATGGCGGTGTCGTCGCCGAAGCGGGGCCGCATCAGCTCGTCCGACTCGTACTGCACGGAGGAGGTGTCGATCGACACCTTGGCGCAGAACTCCTTGAAGCCCTGGGGCAGCCGGGGCGACCAGAAGACGGTCATGTTCGGCTCGGGCGCCGGGCCGAGGTTGTACAGGGTCTGGAGGTAGCGGAAGGAGGTCCTGGTGACCAGCGGACGGCCGTCCTCGCCCATCCCGGCGATGGACTCGGTGACCCACGTCGGGTCGCCGGAGAACAGCTCGTCGTACTCGGGGGTGCGCAGGAAGCGGACGATACGGAGCTTGACGATGAAGTCGTCGACCAGCTCCTGGGCCTGCTCCTCGGTGAGGAGCCCGGCCTCGATGTCACGCTGGAGATAGACGTCCACGAAGGTGGAGGTCCGGCCGAGGGACATCGCGGCGCCGTTCTGCTCCTTCACGGCGGCGAGGTAGGCGAAGTACAGCCACTGGATGGCCTCGCGGCCGGTGGTCGCCGGGCCGGAGATGTCGTACCCGTAGGCGGCGGCCATCGTCTTCAGCTCGCCGAGCGCGCGGATCTGCTCGGCGAGCTCCTCGCGCAGCCGGATGGTCTCCTCGATCGAACGGCGACCGGCGGGAAGGGAGTTGAGCCCCTCCTTCTCCTCCTGCTTGACCGCGATCAGACGGTCGACGCCGTAGAGGGCGACGCGGCGGTAGTCGCCGATGATGCGGCCGCGGCCGTAGGCGTCGGGGAGACCGGTGACGATGCCGGCCTTGCGGGCGGCGCGGATCTCGGGGGTGTAGGCGTCGAAGACACCGGCGTTGTGGGTCTTGCGGTACTCGGTGAAGACCTGCTCCAGCTCGGCCGGGACCGGGTAGCCGTAGGTCTCCAGGGCGCCGGCGACCATGCGCCAGCCGCCGTTCGGCATGATCGCGCGCTTCAACGGGGCATCGGTCTGGAGGCCGACGATCAGGTCCTTGTCGCGGTCGATCCAGCCGGGGGCGTGGGAGGTGATGGTGGAGGGGATGTCGTGGGCGATGTCGAAGACGCCCTTGGCGCGCTCCTCCGGGAAGCGGTCGGTGATCGCCTTCCACACGGCGGTGGTCCGCTCGGTGGGGCCGGCGAGGAAGGAGTCGTCGCCCTCGTAGGGCGTGTAGTTCTGCTGGATGAAGTCACGGACGTCGACGGCATCGCGCCACAGTCCGCCCTTGAAGCCCTTCCAGGCCCGCTCGTTCACCGTTGCCTCAGCAGGGGTCGCAGTCACTGCCCGCACCGCCTTCTTCGAATCATTCGATCGCGTCGTTGCCTACCTCCATTGCACGCCTTTTGATCGATCAAAAGGCTCGGCATTGGTCACCAGTCGACGGCCATTGGTCCCCCTCCGGGCATGCGGAAAGACCCCGCCTGAGCGGGGCCTTTCGCGAGCGGATCGACAGCCGGTCAGCTGGGCGCCTCCGCGCCCTTGCGGGCGTAGAACCACCAGGTCACGACCGTGCAGCTGGCGTAGAAGGCGACGAAGCCCCACATCGCGCTGGTCACGGCGACCGAGCCGAAGAGGGCCGGGATGAAGAAGAAGCCGTAGGCGGCGATGGCCGAGGTGAAGCCGGTGACGGCGCCGGACTCCATCTCCGACTGCTTCAGCGCCTTCGTGTACTCCGGCGTGCCCTCGTCAAGCCCCTTCAGGTGCGTCGAGCGGAAGATCACCGGGATCTGGCGGAAGGTCGAGCCGTTGCCGATGCCCGAGAAGAAGAACGCGGCGAGGAAGCAGAAGAAGAAGCCGTAGAAGTTGCCGGTGTCCGCACCGGTCGGCAGGAAGCTGATGACGCCGATGATCGAGGCGGCCATGCCCACGAAGGACAGGATCGTCACCCGGGCGCCGCCCAGCTTGTCCGCGACCCAGCCGCCCGCCCACCGGGCCAGGGCACCGACGGCGGGACCCATCCAGGCGTAGGTGGCGACGGAGTAGTCCGGGAAGGTGGTCTTGATCAGCATCGGCAGCGCGGCGGCGAAGCCGATGAAGGAGCCGAAGGTGCCGACGTACAGCCAGGTCATCACCCAGTTGTGCTTGCGCTTGAAGATGACCTTCTGCTTGCTGAACGGGGTGGAGGCGACCTTCAGGTCGTTCTGGCCGAACCAGGCCACCGCCGCGAGGATCAGCAGCACCGGCACCCAGATGAAGGCCGCGTTCTGCAGGTA
The DNA here is from genome assembly GCF_040638605.1 of Streptomyces sp. NPDC026092. NCBI lineage: Bacteria > Bacillati > Actinomycetota > Actinomycetes > Kitasatosporales > Streptomycetaceae > Streptomyces > Streptomyces sp. NPDC026092. Next base: position 108,169 of record NZ_JBEZYN010000015.1, on the reverse strand, counting down.
GACCGGGGTGCCGTCGGCCTTGTGCTGGGCCGAGCCGATCGCGATGGTCGAGAAGGTGATGACGATCGGCGTGAGCAGCTGGACCACCGAGACGCCCAGGTTGCCCAGGCCGCCGTTGATGCCGGTCGCGCTGCCCTTCTTCGCCTTGGGGAAGAAGAAGCCGATGTTGGCGAGCGAGGAGGCGAAGTTGGCGCCGCCGATGCCGCACAGGGCGGCGATGCCGACCATCACGGCGTACGGGGTCGACGGGTTCTGGATCGCGATGCCCAGCCAGATCAGAGGGACGATCAGCACGACCGTCGAAAGCGCCGTGAAGCGGCGCTGGCCGATGCGCGGGCCGAGGAAGGTGTAGAAGATCCGGGCGGTGCCGCCGGTCAGACCGGGGATCGCCGTCAGCCAGAACAGCTGCGAGGTCGAGAAGCCGAAGCCGACGTCCTTCAGGTTGGTGGCGGTGACGCTCCACACCTGCCAGACGACGAAGGCCACCAGGAGCGCCGGGACCGCGATCCACAGGTTGCGGTTGGCGACGCGCTTGCCGATCGACTTCCAGAAGAGCTCGTTCTCGGGCTCCCAGTCGTTGATCGGCCTGCCGGGGCGGTACTGCTCCGCGTCGTACGAGGGTGCCGGCCCGCTCGTCGCCGCTCTGCTGTCCTGGACTACGGAACTCATGGCGCTTCCCTGGGGGTGGGGACTTCGGTGGGTGGGGACTTCGGGTTCTTCCTTGCTCCTCCACCGTGCGCCCGTACATAAGGGGGAGGTCAGAGGCCATGGTCGCGACCTGAGCGGGCGGAGGTCCCGTCCGTCACGGGCCGTCCGTCGCGGGTCCCCCGTCAGTCGCGGGCCGTCGGGACACCCACACCCGCCCCGACCTCGTGCACCGGCAGCGCGACCGACGGGTCGTCCCGGCAGACGCCGGTCCGCAGCGAGAACTCCTGCTTGAGCATCGGCGAGGCCACCACCGGCTCCCCGTCCCGCGTTCCCATGATCCCGTCGGCGATCACGTCCGCCCCGGAGAACGGGTCGCGGTTGCCCACCGCGTACACCTCGCCCGTCCCGTCCCTGAAGAGCGCCGCCTCGCTGCCGTCCGCGAGCACCGCGGTCCGCCCGCGCCCCGGCTCCAGGAACTCCACCCCGTCGCCGTACGGGCCGAAGCGTGCCAGCGCCGCCGGGTCCTCCAGGACCGCGCGCCACTCGTCGCGGTAGGCCGCCACGTGCCGCCCCATCTGGGCCTCCAGCTCCGCGCCGATCCCGAGCCGGTCCTCGACGAGCACCTCCCGCAGATGGCCGAGGCCGCCGTCGAGCCGCTCCAGCCACGCCGACGTACGCTCCAGGCGCTCCCCGGTCCGTACGTAGTACATGAGGAACCGGTCGATCAGCGCGAAGAGTTCGGCCGCCGACAGGTCGGAGGCGAGCAGGTCGGCGTGGCGGGGGCTCGCGCCGCCGTTGCCGCAGACGTACAGGTTCCAGCCGCCGGCGGTGGCGATCACGCCGATGTCCTTGCCGCGCGCCTCCGCGCACTCGCGCAGACAACCCGACACCCCGCCCTTGATCTTGTGCGGGGCGCGCAGCCCCCGGTAGCGCAGCTCCAGGTCGATGGCGAGCTGCACGGAGTCGCCCTGCCCGAAGCGGCAGAACTTCGACCCGACGCAGGACTTCACGGTGCGCAGGGACTTGCCGTACGCGTGCCCCGACTCGAAGCCCGCGTCGATCAACCGCCGCCAGATGCCGGGTAGTTCGGCCTTCCGCGCGCCGAAGAGGTCGATCCGCTGGCCGCCGGTGATCTTCGTGTACAGGCCGTGGTCGCGGGCGATCTCGCCGATGACGATCAGCTGCTCGGCGGTGATCTCACCGCCAGGAACGCGCGGCACGACCGAATACGTTCCGTCCTTCTGGAGATTGGCGAGGAAGAGGTCGTTGGAGTCCTGCAGCGCGGCCTGCTCGCCGTGGAGGATGTGCGGCAGCCCGAGTTCGGGGCCGAGCGTCCCGAGGACGTTGGCGACGACGGGCTTGCAGACGACGCACCCCTCGCCCTTCCCACACTTCTCGATCAGCTCGCTGAAGGACCGGATGTGTTCGTCCCGCACGCGCGCGTAGAGCTCCGACCGGGAGAGGTCGGGGAAGTGCTCGCACAGGCCGCGCGGCTTCTCGACCCCTGCGGCGTCGAGGACCGCCTGGAGGGTGTTCACGCAGCCGCCGCAGCCCGTGCCCGCCTTCGTGCAGCGCTTGATTCCGCCGACGTCGGTCAGGCCGTGCTCGGCGACGGCGGCGCGCACCGCGCCCTTGGTGACGTTGTGGCACGAGCAGACGACGGCGTCGTCGGGCAGGCTGTCCGCGCCGGGCAGCTCGCCGCCACCGCCCGCGGGCAGCAGAAACGCTTCGGGAGGGGCCGGGAGCCGCCGCCCGGCGTGCGGCATCAGCGCACCGTACGCCTCCGCGTCGCCGACCAGGATGCCGCCGAGCAGCTGCCCGTCGGGGCCGAGCAGCAGCTTCTTGTACACGCCCTCGCGGCCGTCCGAGAAGACGATCTCGGTGGCCTGCGGCCCGGCGGCGAACGGGTCGCCGAAGGAGGCCACGTCCGCACCGAGGAGCTTCAGCTTGGTGGAGGTGTCGGCGCCCGTGAAGACCAGGTCACCCTCCCCCGCCAGCCGGTCCGCGACCGTCTCGGCCATCTGGTAGCCGGGCGCCACGAGCCCGTAGACCCGCCCGTCGCAGGTCTGGGCGCACTCGCCGATCGCGTAGATGTACGGGTCCGTGGTGCGGCAGTGCTCGTCGACCGCCACGCCCCCGCGATCGCCGACCGCGAGCCCCGACTCCCGCGCGAGCCGGTCCCTGGGCCTTACCCCGGCCGAGAAGACGACCAGGTCGGCGGGGACGCGGGTGCCGTCGGAGAGCTTCAGGGTGCGTGTCCGTCCGTCCGCGTCCGTCTCGATCTCGGCGGCGCCGACGCCCGTGTGCACGGCGACGCCCATCGACTCGATGGTGGCCCGCAGCGCGGCGGCCCCGCCGTCGTCGACCTGGAGCGGCATGAGCCGGGGCGCGAACTCGACCACGTGCGTGGTCAGTCCGAGGGTCCGCAGCGCGCCCGCCGCCTCCAGGCCGAGGAGCCCGCCGCCGATCACGACACCGGTGCGGCGGCCTTCGGCGCGGCGGTTCTCGGCGTACGAGGTGAGGGCCTCGACGTCGTAGAGCGTGCGGTAGGTGAAGCAGCCGGGCACATCGGCGCCGGGGATGGGCGGGACGAACGGGTACGAGCCGGTGGCCAGGACCAGCGCGTCGTACGCGACGACGGCGCCGGAGGTGGTGGTGACCGTGCGGGCGGCCGTGTCGATCTGCTCGGCGGGGTCGCCCAGGCGCAGGTCGATGCCGTGTGCTTCGAGGAACTCGGCGTCGGCGAGACCGAGTCGGTTCGGGTCCGTGCCCGTGAAGACGGACGAGAGGTGGACCCGGTCGTAGGCCGGGACGTCCTCCTCGGCGAGCACGACCACCCTCCCCCAGACTCTGTCCGGGGGGACCCCCATGCCGGGCGCCCCCGGGTCGGCGGGGTCGGCGAGCGCGCCGCGCTCGGCGAGCGCCTCCAGGAGACGGTGGCCGACCATGCCGTGGCCGATCAGCACGAGGGTCTGGGTGGGGGTGGCCATGGCGGGCTCTCCGAGAGGTAGAGGGATGTCCGTCTCCGACCGTAGGCGGGCCCGGGGGCCGGTTCGGCGCCGTGAAGGGCCCGAGGAGAGGGGACTTGTGGCCCGTCGGGGCGGGACCGATGACGGTGCTGCCGGCGCGGCGGCCCGGCTTAGCGTGAACGGGTGGGGGCCGTGGGGCGGCGTACGACACCGCCGGCCGCGGCCCCGACCTTCTTGGAGGTGCGTACGGATGCTGGTCCTCGCCGTGCACGGCAGCGCGGTCCCCGAGGCGGGGGCGACGATCGAGCGGCTCGCGGAGTCGGTGCGGCGGCTCACGGGCACGCGGGTCGCGGTCGGGCACCTGGACCACCAGGCGCCTTCGCTGGCGGACGTGCTCGCCTCCTGTCCGGGTGCGGTGGTCGTCCCGCTGCTCCTCGGCGACGGCTACCACCGGACCGTGGACATCCCGGCGGTCGCCCGCCGCCACGACTGCGTGGTCACGCCCGGGCTCAGCGGCGTCTCGGCCGTGGGCCTGGCCCTGCACGACCGCCTCGCGGAGGCCGGCGGGCCCGGGGACGCGGTGGTGGTGGCGGGGGCCGGGTCCTCGCGACCGGGCGGCAACGACGGTACGGAGGCGGCGGCGCGGCTCCTCGCGCGTCGGGTGGGGGTGCCGGTGGTGACGGCGTACTGCTCGGCCTCGGAGCCGTCGGTGCCGGACGCGGTGGCGGGGCTGCGGGCGGCCGGCCACGCGCGCGTGGCGATCTCGACGCACCTCCTGGCCCCCGGCCGCTTCACGCACGCGCTCGCCGCCGTGCCGGGCGCCTGGACGGTCGCGGCTCCCCTGGGCGCCCACCCGGGCCTCGCCCACACGGTGGCGTGGCGCTACGGCGAGGCGTCCAGGTCCGCGCGGACCGACCTCGCCCTGAACGCCTCCTGACCACCCACGACGGTCAGGCAGCACCCACCACCGTCAGCCAACGCCCCGCAACCGTCAGGCAGCGCCCGCATCCGTCAGGCAGCGCCCACGAGCGTCCCGTGAGCGCACAACCGTCCGGCAATCGCGTGCCGTGGCCCCCGCGCGGGTACGGGCTCTGGTGTCCTGGGGCGCATGACGCAACCGTTCCTGCCGCTCACCGCGCGGTCGCGCGCCGAGGCGCACCGCGCCGCCACGCCGCTCGAGCTCTTCTTCGACCTCTGCTTCGTCGTCGCCGTCTCCCAGGCCGGTGCCGAGCTCGTGCACGCGATCGCCGAGCACCACGCCGCCGACGGGATCGCGCACTACGCGATGGTCTTCTTCGCGATCTGGTGGGCCTGGATGAACTTCACCTGGTTCGCCTCCGCGTACGACAACGACGACGTCCTCTACCGCGTCGTCACGCTCGTCCAGATCGCCGGCGTCCTGATCCTCGCCGCCGGAATCTCCCGGGTCTACGAGGACGACTTCTCCGTCGCCGTCATCGGCTACATCGTGATGCGGATCGCCCTCGCCTCCCAGTGGCTCCGCGCCGCCCACCACGCCTCGGACCCCGGCGAGCGCAGGATGTGCCGCCGGTACGCGGGCGGGGTGCTGCTCGTCCAGCTCGGCTGGGTCGCCTTCCTCTGGGCTCCCGAATCCGCCCAGCCCTGGATCTTCCTCGCCGGGGTCGTCGCCGAGCTGGCCGTCCCCGCGTTCGCGGAGAAGGACGTCAACACCCACTGGCACCCGCACCACATCGCGGAGCGCTACGGCCTGTTCACCATCATCGTGCTCGGCGAGACGATCTTCGCGGCGACCGTCGCCGTGAAGACCGGCGTCGCGGAGTACGACGCCCTGGACCAAGTGCTCCCGATCGCCGCCGGAGGACTGCTGATCGTCTACGCCGCCTGGTGGATCTACTTCGCCGCCCCGGCCCACCTCCGTCTCGCCTCCAACCGGCAGGGTTTCCTCTGGGGTTACGGCCACTATCTGATCTTCGCCTCCGCCGCCGCAATCGGCGCCGGCATCGAGGTCGCCGTCGAACAGGTCGTGGGCAAGGCCCACATCTCCACGCTCGCCGCCTCCTCGGCCGTGACGATCCCCGCCGCGCTCTTCCTGCTCTGCGTGTGGGTGCTGCACGCCCGCTACTTCAAGGTCGGCATCGCGCAGCAGCTCGTGCTGCCCGTCTCGGCCCTGGCGATCCTGATGTGCACGTTCGCGGGCCGCTGGGCGGTCCTGATCGCGGGCCTCGTCGCGGCGGCGACGGTGGCGGTCGGCGTGACCCTCGCCTCGCGCAACCCGGCCTCGCGCGGTGCGGGACCCGGCCACGGTCAGGGCTACTGACCGAACACGCGTGGTACGCAAGGACCATGACCATGACGAACCATGACGCAATCACGGACGTGACCGGGCTACGGGTCGGCCACGCGCGCGTGGCGGGGCCGGGGGCGCTGAGCGGGACCACGGTCGTCCTCGCCCCGGAGGGCGGGGCGGTGGCCGCCGTGGACGTGCGCGGCGGCGGCCCCGGCACCCGCGAGACCGACGCCCTCGACCCCCGTAACCTCGTCCAGCGGATCGAGGCGCTGGTCCTGACGGGCGGCAGCGCGTACGGGCTCGACTCGGCCGGCGGGGTGATGGCCTGGCTGGAGGAGCGGGGGCGAGGGGTACGGGTCGGGCCCGAGCCCACGCACGTGGTCCCGGTGGTGCCCGCCGCCTGCGTCTTCGACCTGGGCCGGGGCGGCGACTTCTCGGCCCGCCCGGACGCGTCCACCGGTCGGGCCGCCGTGGAGGCCGCCGCCGCGACGGAGCTCCACGCGCGCGTGGAGACGGGCGCGGTCGGCGCGGGCACCGGGGCCGTGGTCGGCGGGCTCAAGGGCGGGGTGGGTACGGCCAGTACGGTCCTGGAGTCGGGGATCACGGTCGGCGCGCTCGTCGTCGTCAACGCGGTCGGCTCGGCGGTCGACCCGGAGACGGGCGTCCTGTACGGGGAGCTCTTCCAGGGCCGCCTCCCCGACCGGCCCGCACCGGCCGTCCACGAGGAGGCGCGGCGGCGGCTCGCCGATGCGGCGGCCCGGAACACCCCGCCGTCCCTCAACACCACCCTCGCGGTCGTGGCGACCGACGCCGACCTGAGCCGCGCGCAGGCACAGAAGTTGGCGGGCACGGCGCACGACGGCATCGCGCGCGCCGTGCGCCCGGTGCATCTCCTCAACGACGGGGACACCGTCTTCACCCTCGCGACCGGCGCCCGCCCGCTGCCCCCGGAGGCCGGGCCGCTCGCCCTCAACGAGATCCTCGCGGCGGGCGCCGACCTGGTGACCCGGGCCATCGCACGGGCGGTCCGGGAGGTCACCGAGGGGGTGGCCGGACCGGGCGGAGAGTTCCCCGCACACCGCGAGCTGTACGGACCCGAGCCCACTGTCGACTCCCCGTCCAATAAAGGGAGTTGACGGATTCGGCCTTCCGGCGCGCGGGAACTTTCCGCGCGCCCCCTTCGTTTTGCCGAACCCGGACACGATGTCAGACCCAGGGACTACGTTTAGCAAGCACCAAGTGACATGCGGCGACGGCCTGGAGAACCCCTTGAACGATCCGCAGGATCCTCACGATCCGTACGAGACGACCGAGACGCACCTCGCGCGGCTCCTCGGCCGTGCGCTCAACTCCTTCGACCTCCCCGACAGCATGATCGAACGCCTGGAGACGGCGTTCGCCCACTCCAGCACGCTGCACTCCTCGCACCACAGCGCGTCGCTGCACCGCACGACGTACCGCCACACCTATCTGCTCGCCGACGGCACGGCGCTCGGCCTCTGGGAGCTCGTGCACAACTCCGGCCGGGCCGGCACCGAGCAGCACGAGCTGTACGCGGACGAGGCGGAGGCCCGGCTCGCCGCGTCCCGGCTGCCGACCCGCTTCGCCCCGGGCTGGGACGTGGAGCGCACGTCCGGGCCGGAGTTCGACGAGGACAACGACCTCGAGCTGCTGAGCGCGCTCCTGTCCCGCCCGATACCGAAGCAGCCCCGGATGTACGTCCCGGACAACTCCCCGGACCACGCCCGCCGGGTGCTGCGCCGCGCGGAGAACCCGGACCGGCCCGGCGAGCAGACGGCCCGCCGGCTGCGGATGGCCTTCGCGCACCACATCACCCAGGCCTTCGGCCGGCTGTGCACGGTGGAGGGCGGTGGCCGGGACGCCGGATTCACGCTCTACGAGCACGCGTTCCTGCTGCTCGACGGCGGCGAGCTGAGCCTGTGGGAGGTGGAGCACACGGCGACCCCGGACGGCCGCCACATGTGCGAGGTCTACGAGGACGAGCACGCGGCCCGCGAGGCGATGGAGCACCGCGCCCGCGTGCGGTGAGCGGGCGGGCGCGTTCCGCTCAGGTGGTCGTGCGGACGAGCAGGGCCACCGTCACGCCCGTCAGCCGCTCGGTGCCGGTCGCGGTGTAGCGGGCGCGGAGGGCCCGCGCCTGCTCGGCCGGGAGCGCGTCGAACGGATCGGCCGCGTCACCGGCCACCACCAGCCAGATCCTCTGCTCCGCCTTCAGGCAGGCGACCGGGTCGGGGCACTCCGTCGACCACAGGTCCGCGCGGTCGGCGGACGACGTGGCGAGGAAGACATCGCGCGGCCGCAGCTCGTCCCGCAGATAGAAGCGGACGCCGACGTCGAGCATGCGCCAGTAGTCGTCACCCCGGTCGAACGCCACCGCGTCCCCCGGCCGGTGGTACTTCTCGATGGTCCGCGCGGCGCCCTCGTAGTCGATGCCGTGCCAGAAGTGCGCGTACGGACGGCGGACCGCCTCCTGGTCCGGCAGCGTGAGCACCACGAGCGCCACCAGGACCGCCGCGACGACACCCCGGGACCTCGGCCCGGCGAGCCCCGCGAGCCCCGCTCCGGCGAGGACGGCCCAGGCAGGGAGGGTGAAGAGCAGATAGCGGAAGTAGAAGTACGAGACGTCACCGTGCGAGACCGCCCAGAGCAGCAGCGGGGGCAGCACGGCGAGCGCGGAGACGACGAGAACGGGGCCCCGGGCGGCCGGTCTACTGGGCGTGGCGCGGCGCTCGCCCCACGCCAGTACGGCGAGCGTGGTCACGGCCCCGGCGACCAGCGCGGAGGCGTACAGCTGGGGCAGGAAGGTGACCAGACTCCACAGGTCAGGGCCGGGGATCCAGGAGATCTGGCGGCCCGCCTGCGTCCGCCCGAGGAGAGCGACCGGCGCGACGGCGGCGGTCCCGGCCAGCGCGGCGAGACCGAAGCGCAGGGCGATCGGGCGCTCCTCGCGGGCCCGCAGGGCCACGGCGACCAGATGCCCGGCGAGCACGGTCAGCGCGACGATGTGCAGCAGGCCGACCGCCGCCACGCACAGTCCGTACGCGGCCCAGCGCCACCGGCTCTCCGGCCGGTCCAGCGCGCGCAGGAGCAGCAGCGTGGAGACGGTGACCGCGAGGACGACCAGGGCGTACGGACGGGCCTCGTGCGCGTAGCGCGTGACGACCGGTGCGAGCGCGAAGAGGAGACCGGCGGCAAGCCCGGCGCGGGCGCCGAAGAGGCGCCGGCCGATCAGCGCCGTACAGCCGGCGGTACCGGCCATCGCGAGGGCGGAGGGCATGCGCAGCGCGGCGGCGGAGTCCCCGAAGACGGCCATCCAGCCGTGCAGGAGGAGGTAGTAGCCGCCGAGCACCGCGTCCACGCGCTGGACCGTGTCGAGGAGCTGCCCGGTGGACCGGGCGGCCATGTCCCAGGTGTTGAGCTCGTCCTGCCACAGCAGCGGGCGGCCGATCGCGTACACCGACAGCGCGAGGGCGACCAGCGTCGGCCACAGCCAGACGCCGTGCCGCCGCCCCCGTACCGCGTCCGGTCGATCGCCGGGGCGGGGTACGGGGCGGGACGGGCGGTCCGCGGCCGGGGCAGCGGTGAGGGTGGACGCAGGCGTCGGGGAAGGGGTCGCCATGGCCGGGCCTCAGTCCCGCACCGCGGCGGCCGGCTCCGGGATCGGGGCGGCCTGCCCCAGACCCCGTACGGCGAACTCGCGGTTGGTGCGGGTCTGTTCGCGGTACGTCTCGGGCAGGTCGGGCAGGGCGAGCAGCCGGTCGCAGGCCGCGAGGGAGGCCGCGTGGTCGCCGACCCAGTACGCGGTGATCGAGTACTCGAAGAGCAGCCCCCACCGGTACACCCACGGCTGCATGAAGAGCAGGTCGTCCGGCTGCTTCCGGCCGACGACGGCGGAGACGACCGCGTGCGCGGAGTGGTTGCGGCCCCGCAGCCGTAGCCGCGAGGCCAGTTCGTAGCAGGCTTCGAGCCGCTCGGGCCGGGCGTCCCAGGCGCGCGTCAGGGTGTCCATCGCGGCCGGCCAGTCACCGGACTCCGCCCGCAGGACGCCGGCCTGGAGCAGCGCGTAGTACACCTCCTCCGCCCAGCCGCCCATCGCCGCACGGCGCTCGTAGAGGGCGATCGCGTCGGCGGTACGGCCCAGGTCGCGCATGGTCTGCGCGAGGTAGAAGACCGTACGGACGTTGGAGGGGTCGCGTTCGAGTTCGGCGCTGAGCAGGCGGGCGTCGCGTTCGAATTTGTCGTGGCGCGAACCCCCGTCGGCGTGGTCCTGGATGAACAGGGCGTCGAGGTTCTCCTGGACGTGGTCCTGGTCGGCCGTCAGGTACTCGTGGGTGACGCCCTCGTACCGCCACGGCAGATCGCCCCTGACCAGGCGTTTGATGCGGTACTCGAGCGCGCCCTCGTGGCGGAGCATGTAGGCGTCGGCGGTCAGCGGGGGCAGGGGGCCGTCCTGGCGGAGGACGAGGTCGGCGTCGAGGAGAAGGATGTAGTCGGCGCGGCCCCGGGCGTGGGAGATGTTCAGGCTCCGGTTGTGCCCGAAGTTCACCCAGGGCTCCTCGTGGAGCTCGCCGGGGATGCCGTCGAGCGCCTTCCTGATCAGGTCCTGGGTCCCGTCGGTCGAGCCGGTGTCGGAGATGACCCAGGTGTCCACCAGGTCGCGGACGGAGGCGAGGCACCGTTCGATGACACGCGACTCGTTCTTGACGATCATGCACAAGCAGACGGACGACTTCACGGCAACACCGCTTCCGGGGGGTCGGTCGGGCAGCGACCGTACGCACGGGCTTGCGAGACGGCGGGACGGCACGCCGACAGCCCTCCCAGAGTTCGCTACCGCGTACGCATCCATTGGGATTCCACCCCTAGGCCAAGGCGTTGAGACTCCGCCGAAGCCGTCAAGTCTTCGCCGTCGCGAACCGATGATCGTATCGGAAGCCTGTGCGCTTCCCGGTAAGACACTCGATCCGGTTGAGAAGGAGCAGGTGTATGAGTCCTGATTCCAGGACAAGGACCAGGTCCTCGCTGGGACCGCTTCCCCGTCGACGCGCGTGGCTGGGCAGCAGCGCCCTCGCCTCCGTCGCACTCGTGCTCACGGGTCTCGCGACCCCGGCGGTCGGTGGCGTACGGAACGAGGGCCCTGAGGGTCCCGCGTACGACGCACGAGAGATGTACCCGGTAGGCGAGGACTGCGAGGAGCGGCCGCACCACGAGGACGGCCCGCCCCCGCACCACCAGGACGGCCCGCCGAGGCACGAGGACGGCCCGCCGCCGCACGAGTACCAGGGACCACCCGGTCACGGGGGTCCGCGGACGTCGGGGGTGCCGGGTGTGCCCGGCGACCTCCAGCAGTACCTCGACCACGAGGTCGGCCGTCTCATGGACGGCCCCCCGAACCACCTCCGCGCGGGCGCCTGGGGCGGTCCCCCGGACCACTGCAAGGAGGGCCCGACGGGGCCGACCGGTCCCACGGGCGCGACGGGCCCGACGGGGCCGACCGGCAACACCGGCGACACCGGGGCCACGGGGCCCCAGGGGCCGCAGGGCGAGACCGGGGCGACGGGTGCGACCGGGGCGACTGGTGAGACCGGAGCGACCGGAGCGACCGGAGCAACGGGAGCCACCGGCGAGACCGGGCCCGCAGGACCCACGGGTGCGACGGGAGCGACCGGTGCCACCGGCGCGACCGGCGCGACCGGCGAGACGGGTGCGACCGGCGAGACGGGCCCCGCGGGTCCGACCGGAGCCACCGGAGCCACCGGAGCCACCGGAGCCACCGGCGAGACCGGGGCCACAGGCGCCACGGGTGCCACCGGCGAGACCGGGGCCACAGGCGCCACGGGTGCCACCGGCGAGACGGGCCCCGCGGGTCCGACCGGAGCCACCGGTGCGACCGGAGCCACGGGCGCCACGGGCGCGACCGGAGCGACGGGTGCCACCGGTGCGACCGGCGCCACCGGCCCCTGCTCCGACATCGACGTCTACGCCCCCCTGATCGGCCCCGAGGACTTCCAGGCCGTCCTCACCAACGGCGACGTGTTCGCCGGCCGGGGTCCGTCGCTCGGCGGGACGATCGTCTGGCAGGACCTCACCAACGGGACCGCTGTCGACGGCGATCCGGCCAACCCCGACTACCCGGCGAACGTGTGCGCCGTGGGCATCGAGGCCCGGGGCCCCAACGCGTACGTCAAGGTGATCACCACGGACAACACGGTGTGGCAGACGCACGGTGATGTCGGCGGGACCACCTTCACCTGGGACGAGCCCTGGACCCAGCAGACGACACCCACACCGGTGGTGCTGCGCAACACCAAGTTCACGCGCGGCCTGCCGCCCGGAGTCATGAACCGTTCCTGACCCGGCACCGGCAGGACACGCCCGAGGGGCGGTGCGTCGCTCGCCCGACGCACCGCCCCTCGGGGCCTTTCCGAAATGAACCGGCCGGTCAGGCCGGTCAGGCCGGTCAGGCCGCCACGGTCACCTTCGGCTCGGCGGCCTCAGGCTGTTCCCCGGCCGCCACCACCTCCGGCGCCTGCTTCCGCGCGCCCTTGAGGAGGATGACCAGCGCCGCGCTGACCAGCGTGCCCGCGACGATCGCGATCAGGTAGAGCAGCGGGTTGCCGATCAGCGGGACCACGAAGATGCCACCGTGCGGGGCCCGCAGGGTGCACTCGAAGGCCATCGACAGGGCGCCGGTGACCGCGCCGCCCGCCATCGCCGCCGGGATGACGCGCAGCGGGTCGGCCGCGGCGAACGGGATCGCGCCCTCGCTGATGAACGAGGCGCCGAGCACCCAGGCCGCCTTGCCGTTCTCCCGCTCGGTCTTGGTGAAGAGCTTGCCGCGCACGGTCGTGGCGAGCGCCATCGCGAGCGGCGGCACCATGCCCGCGGCCATCACGGCCGCCATGACCTTCAGGGAGCCCTCGTTCGGGGTCGCGAGGCCGCCGACGGCGAAGGCGTACGCGACCTTGTTGACCGGGCCGCCGAGGTCGAAGCACATCATCAGGCCGAGGATGACGCCGAGGATGATCGCGTTGGCGCCGGACAGGCTGGAGAGCCAGTCGGTCATCGCGTTCTGGAGGCTCGCGATCGGCTTGCCGATCACCAGGAACATCAGGAAGCCGACCACGATCGACGCCAACAGCGGGATCACCACCACCGGCATGATGCCCCGCAGAGCGGCGGGCACCTTGACCTTCTGGATGGCGAGGACCGTTCCGCCCGCGATCAGACCGGCGGCCAGACCACCGAGGAAGCCCGCGTTGATGGTGAGCGCGATCGAGCCGCCGACGAAGCCGGGTACGAGACCGGGCCGGTCGGCCATCCCGTACGCGATGAACCCCGCGAGGACCGGGACGAGGAAGGCGAACGCGAGCCCGCCGATCTGGAACAGCAGCGCGGCCCAGCTGTCGGCCTGGCCCCACGCGAAGTGCTCGGCGACGGACGGGGCCTTGTCGATGTCGTAGCCGCCGATGGCGAAGCCGAGGGCGATGAGGAGACCGCCGGCGGCGACGAACGGAACCATGTAACTGACGCCGGACATGAGCCACTTGCGGAGCTTGGTGCCGTAGCCCTCCTCGGGCTCGCCCGCGCTCTCGACCGGGGTCGGCTTCCCGGCGTCCGGCGCGGTGACCTCGCCGCGCTCGGCCTTGCCGCGGACCTCGGCGATCAGCTCGGCGGGCCGGTTGATGCCCGCCTTGACGCCCACGTCGACGGTCGGCTTTCCGGCGAACCGTTCCTTCTCCCGTACCGGCACGTCATGCGCGAAGATCACGCCGTCGGCCGCGGCGACGACCGCCGGGTCGAGCCGGGTGAAGCCGGCGGAGCCCTGCGTCTCGACGACGACCTCGACCCCGGCGGCCTCTGCGGCCTTCTCCAGGGACTCGGCGGCCATGTAGGTGTGGGCGATGCCGGTGGGGCAGGAGGTGACGGCGACGATCCGGAAGGGAGCGGCGTCGGCGGCCACTGTCGGCTCCTTCGGAGCCTCCTCCTCCGCTGCCTCTTCCGCCTCCGAGGCCTCCACCGTCTCCTCCCCCGCGATCAGCGCCGCCGCCTCCGTCGGCGAGGCCGCCGACCTGAGCGCCGCCGTGAACTCCTCGTCCATCAGCCGGCGGGCGAGCGCGGAGAGGATCGTCAGGTGGGCGTCGTCCGCTCCCGCCGGGGCCGCGATCAGGAAGATCAGGTCCGCCGGGCCGTCCGGGGCGCCGAAGTCGATGCCGGCGGGCGAGCGGCCGAAGGCGAGCGTGGGGGCCGCCACGTGGGCGCTGCGGCAGTGCGGGATGCCGATGCCGCCGCCGAGGCCGGTCGGCATCTGCGCCTCGCGGGCGGCGACGTCCGCCAGGAAGCCGTCCAGGTCGGTCACCCGGCCCTGCGCGACCATGCGCTCCGCGAGCGAACGGGCCGCCGCTTCCTTCGTTCCGGCGGACAGGTCGAGATCGACCAGGTCCGCGGTGATCATCTGGCTCATCGCGGGCTCCCTTGCTCGCTGAGTTCTCGGTCGAGGGGTACGTCGGCGGTCACGGTGACCGCGGACGGGTTCAGGTCGGCCGGGGTGGGCATCTCGCTCCCCGGCAGCTGAACGGCCGCCGCGCCGTGCGCGACCGCGGCCGCGAGGGCTTCGGGGCCTTCGCCGCCTGCCGTGAGGAATCCGGCCAGGGATGCGTCGCCCGCGCCGACGTCGGAGCGGACGGTGTCGACCGCCGCCGCGCCGAACCAGGTGCCGTCGGCGGTGACGAGCAGCTGGCCGTCCGCGCCGAGGCTCGCGAGCACCGCGCCCGCGCCGCGCAGGCGCAGCTCCTCCGCCGCCTTCACGGCGTCGCCGACGGTGGCCAGGGGCCGGCCGACGGCCTCGGCGAGTTCGTCGGCGTTCGGCTTGACGACGTCGGGGCGGGCCGCGAGGGCCGCGTTGAGGGAGGGGCCCGAGGTGTCGAGGGCGATCCGGGCGCCCGCGCCGTGGGCGCGGGTGACCAGTTCGGCGTACCACTCGGGCGCGAGGCCGCGCGGGAGGCTGCCGCAGCAGGCGATCCAGTCGGCGGCCGGTGAGTAGGCCCCGACGGCGGCGAGGAGGGTCTCGGCCTCGTCCGAAGTGAGCTCCGGTCCCGGCGCGTTGACCTTCGTCAGCGTGCCGTCCGGTTCCGCGATCGCGATGTTGGAGCGGGTGTGACCGGCCACCGGTACCGGCGCGACCTCGATGCCCTGTTCGGCCAGGAGTTGGGCGACCAGTGCGCCAGGCGCCCCGCCGAGCGGGACGACGGCCACGGTCCGCCGCCCGGCGGCGGCGACCGCCCGGGAGACGTTGACGCCCTTGCCGCCGGGGTCCATCCGCTCGGCGGAGGCCCGCAGCACCTCGCCGCGCTCCAGGGCCGGGACCTCGTAGGTCCGGTCGAGGGAGGGGTTGGGGGTGACGGTGAGGATCATGTGCGTACGACTTCCGTTCCCGCGGCCTCGATCGCCGCGGCGTCCTCGGGGCTGAGCCCGCTGTCGGTGATGAGCAGGTCGACGTCGGTGAGGGCGCCGAAGCGGGCGAAGTGCTCCTCGCCGTGCTTGGCCGAGTCGGCGAGCAGCACGACCCGGCGGGCGGAGGCGATCACGGCCCGCTTGACGGCGGCCTCGGCGAGGTCGGGGGTGGTGAGCCCGAGTTCGGGCGAGTAGCCGTTGGCGCCGAGGAAGGCGACGTCGGCGCGGATCTCGCCGTACGCGCGCAGCGCCCAGGCGTCGACGGCCGCGCGGGTACGGTGCCGGACCCGGCCGCCCACGAGGTGGAGGTCGATGCCGGGGTGGTCGGCGAGCCGGGCGGCGACGGGCAGGGCGTGGGTGACGACGGTCAGTCCGCAGTCGAGGGGGAACTCGGCGGCGAGCCGGGCGACGGTGGTGCCGGCGTCGAGCACGACGCTTCCCTCGTCGGGGAGTTCGGCGAGGGCGGCCCGGACGATCCGGTCCTTCTCGTCGGCGGCGGTCCCCTCGCGCTCGGCGAGGTCGGGCTCGAAGTCGAGCCGCCCGGCCGGTATCGCGCCCCCGTGCACCCGGCGGACGAGTCCGGCCCGGTCGAGGGCCTTCAGGTCGCGCCGTACGGTCTCGGCGGTGACCTGGAACTCCTCGGCGAGGGAGAGGACGTCGACGCGTCCGCTCTCCCGGGCGAGCCGGAGGATCGCCTGCTGTCGCTCGGGTGCGTACATGTGGTTTTACATCCGTTCCATGCCCGAACCTGTGGTTTCTCTTGCAGGCTACGTCCACGTATCCGCGAAGTAAACAGATTCGGGCATCGAAAACGGACACGGAACCGGACATACGACGAAAGGCCCCGGCCCCCGGGGACGTCCATCCCAGGGGACCGGGGCCCTTCGGCCTCGCTCACGTCCTCACGTACTCACGTACGTCCTCACTCGCGCACTCACGAGGTGAGCGCGGGCTCCTTCTGGACCGTGGCGTCCTCGATGTCCTCGTCCTCCGCGCCCTCGATGTGCTGCTTCGGCTTCGCCGGCAGCGCGAACATGACCAGGAAGATCACGGCGAGCACCGCCACCGCCCAGCCGAGCGCGTTCTGGAAGGCGTCCGCGAACGCCGTGCCTATCTCGGTCGGGACCTCCTTGAGCCGGTCCTCGTCGATCACGCCGAAGAAGACGACCGACACGAGCCCGAGTCCGAGGGCGTTGCCCATCTGCCCGGTCGTGTTGATGAGGCCCGAGGCCGAGCCCGCGTGCTCGCGCGGCACGTCCGAGAGGACCGCGTCCGTCAGCGGGGCCACGATCAGGCCCATGCCCAGACCCATGACGACCAGCGGCGGGATCATCTGCCAGGTGGTGATGTCGGTGCCGTACCGGCCGGCCTCCCACAGGTAGAGCACCATGCCCGCGGCCATCGTCAGCGCGCCGGTCTGCAGCACCTTGCGGCCGAAGCGCGGGACGAGCTTCTGCACCGAGAGTCCGGCCGCCGTCGAGACGGCGATCGAGAACGGCACGCCCGTCAGGCCCGCCTTGAGCGGGCTCCAGCCGAGACCGATCTGCATGTACAGCGTCCAGACCAGGAAGAAGATGCCCATCACGACGCCGAAGGTCAGCTGGACCGCGATACCGGCCGCGAAGCTCTTCACCTTGAACAGGGAGAGCTCGACCAGCGGGGAGCCGTCCTTCTTCGTCTTGTACTTCTCGTACGCGATGAGGGCGGCGAAGACGACGAGGCTGCCGGCCATGCAGAGGTGGCCCCAGAGCGGCCAGTCCAGCTCGCGGCCGCGCGTCAGCGGGTAGATCAGCATGAGCAGCGCGAGCGTCACGAGGAGCACGCCGACGATGTCGAGGCGGAGCGCCTTCGGCGCCTTCGACTCGGTGATGAACTTCCGGCCGAGGAGCAGGCCCGCGATGCCGACCGGCAGGTTGATGAGGAAGATCGGCCGCCACTCCAGGCCGGCGATGTTCCACTGGGTGAGCAGCGCGCCCAGGAGCGGTCCGGAGACGGCGCCGAGGCCGATGATCGCGCCGAACATGCCGAAGACCTTGCCGCGTTCGTGGGCGGGGAAGGTGACGTGGATGATCGACAGGACCTGCGGCACCATCATGGCCGCGGCCGCGCCCTGGAGGAGGCGCGAGGCGACCAGCATCTCCGGGTTGGCGGCGAAGCCGCAGAGCGCGGAGGCGACGGTGAAGCCCGCGGTGCCGAGGAGGAACAGCCGCTTGCGGCCGTAGATGTCGCCGAGGCGGCCGCCGGTGATCAGACCGGCGGCGAACGCGAGGGCGTAACCGGCGGTGATCCACTGGATGGCGCCGAAGGTGGCGCCGAGGTCCCGCTCGATGCTGGGGATCGCGATGTTGACGATCGTGGCGTCGACCAGGTCCATGAAGGCGGCGGTCATGACGATGGCGAGGGCTATCCAGCGTCTGCGGTCGGCGGAGACCGCGGGGGCCGCCTCCGTGGCGGCGACGGCGTCGTGTGAACTCATGAGGAGAAACCTAGGGTGGATATAGGTCAGTACATGTCCTAGATGCGTCGCATGCTGGAACACATGACGGACACTCCGGCACGACTCCTGAATCTGCTCTCGCTGCTCCAGACGCCGCGTGAATGGCCGGGCAGCGAGCTCGCCGAGCGGCTCTCGGTCTCCGCGCGGACGATCCGCCGGGACATCGACCGGCTGCGGGAGCTCGGCTACCCGGTGGAGGCGACGAAGGGCGCGGTGGGCGGGTACCGCCTGGTCGCCGGTACGGCCATGCCGCCGCTGCTGCTCGACGACGAGGAGGCGGTCGCGATCGCGGTCGGGCTGCGGGCGGGCGCGGGGCACGCGATCGAGGGCGTGGAGGAGGCGTCGGTGCGGGCGCTCGCCAAGCTGGAGCAGGTGCTGCCGTCACGACTGCGGCACCGGGTCTCGACGCTGCAGAACGCGACGATCCCGCTGACGCGGGGGGACGGGGCGACGGTCGCCCCGTCGACGCTGACGGCGCTCGCGGGCGCGGTGACGGCACAGGAGCGGCTGCGGTTCGGCTACCGGGCGGGGGACGGTACGGAGTCGCGGCGGCAGGTCGAGCCGTACCGGCTGGTGTCGACGGGGCGGCGGTGGTACCTCGTGGCGTACGACCTGGAGCGCGCGGACTGGCGGACGTTCCGGGTGGACCGGGTCTCGGACCCGTTCGCGACGGGGGCGCGGTTCGCGCCGAGGGAGCTGCCGGAGGGCGGGGCGGCCGGGCTCATGAACCGCTCGATGGCCCGGGCCCAGCCGGAGCTGGACCTGGACGTCACCTTCGAGGCCCCCGCCGACTTCGTGGCGGCCCGCCTTCCGTCCCACCTGGCCCCGACCCCGACGGGCCCGACGACCTGCCACGTCCGCACGCGCACGACGGACTCCACGGAGTGGCTGGCCGTCCGCCTGGCCCTGGTGGACGCCCCGTTCACGATCCACGGCCCGGAGGCCCTGCTGACGTACACGAGGGACCTGGGGTCGCGCTTGGCGGCCGCGACGAGCTGAGCCCGCACAGGCCCCTAGGGCCAGGGCTCGGGCCCTGGCCCTTGTTCGCCGGCCGCTCTCAGGCCACCGCGTCGAAGCCCGTGTCCCGGGCCATCTTCTTCAGTTCCAGGAGCGCGTGCTTCTCGATCTGGCGGATGCGCTCGCGGGTGAGGCCGTGTTCCTTGCCGACCTCCGTGAGCGTGCGCTCGCGGCCGTCCTCGATGCCGTAGCGCATGCGGATGATCGAGGCCGTGCGGTGGTCGAGCTTGTCGATCAGGTCGTCCAGCTCCTCGCTGCGCAGCAGCGTCAGGACGGACTGCTCCGGCGACACCGCCGACGTGTCCTCCAAGAGGTCGCCGAACTGCGTCTCGCCCTCGTCGTCCACCGACATGTTCAGCGAGACCGGGTCACGGGCCCAGTCCAGGACGTCCACGACACGAGCGGGGGTCGAGCCCAGCTCCGCCGCGACCTCGGCCGGCTCCGGCTCCCGGCCGTTCTCCCGGTTGAACTCGCGCTGCACACGCCGGATCCGCCCGAGCTCCTCCACCAGGTGGACGGGGAGCCGGATCGTGCGCGACTGGTCGGCTATGGACCGCGTGATGGCCTGGCGGATCCACCACGTGGCGTACGTCGAGAACTTGAAGCCCTTGGCGTAGTCGAACTTCTCGACCGCGCGCACGAGCCCCGCGTTCCCTTCCTGGATCAGGTCGAGCAGCGGCAGGCCACTGCGCGGGTAGCGCCGCGCGACCGCGACGACCAGCCGCAGGTTCGACTTGATGAAGAGGTCCTTGGCACGCTCGCCCGCCGCGTACAACGCTTCGAGCTCCTCGCGGGAGGCGCCGGCCGCCTCGCTCTCCACCTCGCCGTCGAGGATCTGCCGGGCGTACACGCCCGCCTCGATCGTCTGGGAGAGCTCGACCTCCTTGGCGGCGTCGAGCAGGGGTGTGCGCGCGATCTCGTCGAGGTACATGCCGACCAGGTCGCGGTCGGCGATCTCCCCGCCCACGACGCGAACGCTGCTTGCCCGGCTCTTGCCGCTACCGCTGGTGGCGGAGGACTGACGACGGGCGACGGCACGGGTTGCCATGCGTGCTCCCTTGCTGAGTAGGTCGCGACACCCTTTCGGGTGCCCTGCATCCGACGGAAACAACGACTGGAATCAGGACAGAATTCCCACCCGACGCATCGATTTTCGCGATCATGCAGTACCCTGTGCCGCCTCCGAGGGGGATCGATGGCATTCGCACGCACAGAGGCGCAGGTCAGGCCGGGCCCGGAGGGTGACCTGGCACCGCTCACGGAGCCGTACGACCACGACGTCGATGAGACGAGCATCACCTTCGGCGCCCGCTCCCACCCTGAAGACGGCCCGCATCGCCTTCTGGTTGCTCGCGATGTCCAGAATGGGACGAAAGGCCGAATTCTCGGGTACGCGACCAGCAGCGCGTTCCGCCCGAAGCCCGCGCACGCGACGTCAACGAGCCCTCGGTCCGGCTCCGCACGCGGTTCGGCTTCCGGCACGTCAGGACGTACGGCGAGGTCGGCCGGACGTTCGGGCGGTGCGGGGACATCGCGTGGTACGAGAAGCGGCTCGGACGGCACCCCGTGACGCCGGTCACCCTGGATACGATGAGCCCAGGTCGAAGACCAGCGAGGGAGGCACGATGATCGACCAGTCGTGGCTGGAGTACGTACAGCCTCAGGTCCAGGAGTTCCTGGAGGGCACCCGACTCGTCCGCCTCCGGCTCACGGAGGAAGGCGTCAAGTTGGTCCCCGTCACTCCCGCCCACAAGAAGACCCAGCGGCGGATCGAAGAGCAGATCGAGAACGGCCTCCCCGGCTTCGAGCCGATCGCCGAGTTCCGCCTGGTACCCACGGTCGAGAGCTACAACCCGGAGCCCGACGCCGCCGCGATCCCCAGCTCCCTGTACAACGCGGGCGAACCGAACTACCACCACACGGACCTGCCGTTCGTCGTGGAGATCGTCTCCGCCGAGTCGAAGGCCCGCGACTACGTCACCAAGGCCTCGCACTACGCCCTGCGCGACATCCCCAGCTACCTCGTCGTCGACGTCTACAACGGCACCTGGGAGCTCCTGAGCGATCCGCACTCCCCCACGGCGGGACCGGCCGAGTACCGCACGTCCCACAAGGGCGCCTTCGGCGACCCGATCACCATCGCCGTGGGGGCGACCGAGCTGGTCCTGGACTCCTCGAGGTTCGAGCAGATCACTCCTTAGGACACCGACCCCGACACCGCGCTCGGCGTCGGTGACGCGAAGGCCCTGACCGCCGCCGCCCGGGCGATCGACCTCAGCCCTCCGGTCTTCTGGTCGCGAGCGTCTAGGGCCTGTCCGGCCCTGATCCGCCGGACAGGCCCTAGCCGAAACCTTCTACCCGAACTGGACCGAGCGCTTCGCGAGCCCCATCCAGAAGCCGTCGATCACGCTCCGCCCGGCATCCAGGTCGCCCGTCGCGTCCGCCGCCCCCAGGGTCACGAAGAGCGGTGCGAAGTGCTCCGTACGCGGGTGGGCCAGGCGCCCCGCCGGGGACTTGTGCTCGAAGTCCAGGAGCGCGTCGACGTCCTGCGCCGCCAAGGCGTCGCGGCCCCAGTCGTCGAACTCCGCCGACCAGCCGGGCACCCCCGCCCCCGTGTGCCGCAGCGCGGCCAGGTTGTGGGTGAAGAAGCCGCTGCCGACGATCAGGACGCCCTCGTCGCGCAGCGGCGCGAGCCGCCGGCCGATCTCCATCAGCTTCCGCGGGTCGAGCGTGGGCATCGAGATCTGGAGTACGGGAAGGTCGGCGTCCGGGAACATCT
Organism: Streptomyces sp. NPDC026092; assembly: GCF_040638605.1. Lineage (NCBI taxonomy): Bacteria > Bacillati > Actinomycetota > Actinomycetes > Kitasatosporales > Streptomycetaceae > Streptomyces > Streptomyces sp. NPDC026092. The sequence continues at coordinate 86,516 of NZ_JBEZYN010000015.1, read as the reverse complement.
CCACGAGCGGCACGTACGCGCCGTGGTCGAGCCCGCGGTCGGGGATGTCCTGCACCGGCGTACCGGGCCCGTGCAGCAGCTTGCGGACCGAGGCCGCGAGTTCGGGCGCGCCAGGGGCGTCGTACCGCACGCGGTAGTAGTGCTCGGGGAAGCCCCAGAAGTCGTAGACGAGCGGCACGGCCTCGGTCGCACCGAGGGCGAGCGGGGCCTCCTCCCAGTGGGCGGAGACCATCAGGATCGCCTTGGGCCGGGGCAGCCCGGCGGACCAGGCGGCGAGCTCGCCCGGCCAGACGGGGTCGTCGGCGAGCGGCGGGGCGCCGTGCGAGAGATAGAGGGCGGGCATCCGTTCCAGCGTGGCGTCCATGATGACGACCGCCTCCCGAAGATCTGGGATCGAGGGATCGAGGGATCGAGGGATCGAATCAGGATCAATCGATTCCTTGAAGTTTCAAGCTTGCTGACACCCCAGCGTAAGTCCATATAGTTCAACTTTCAAGGACGAGTCGTACGATGGATCCCATGACCACCGCACCCGAAGACCCGCCCCGCTGGCTCAGCGACGAGGAACAGTGCGTCTGGCGCGCGTACCGCCACGCCACCACCCTCCTCGAGGACCATCTCGACCGCCAGCTGCAGCGCGACGCCGGGATGCCGCACATCTACTACGGTCTGCTCGTCCAGCTCTCCCAGGCGCCCCGGCGCCGGCTGCGGATGACCGAGCTGGCCAAGGACGCCAAGATCACCCGTTCCCGGCTCTCGCACGCGGTAGCCCGCCTGGAGAAGAACGGCTGGGTGGTGCGCCAGGACTGCCCCTCGGACAAGCGGGGCCAGTTCGCGCACCTCACGGACGAGGGCTTCGAGGTGCTGAAGCGGACGGCGCCCGGTCATGTCGGCGCCGTACGGCAGGCCATGTTCGACCGGCTGAGCCCGGAGCAGGTGGCCCAGCTCGGCGAGATCATGAAGGTCATGGCGGAGGGGCTCCAGCCGACGGGCCCGGACGCGGACCTGCCCTGGCTCCGCTGAGCGGAACCAGGGCAGGGGCCTTGCCGAGGTGGTCGTACCGAGGTGTGGTCGTACCGAGGTGGCCGTACCGAGGTGGCCGTACCGGGGGCGCGGCGCCGGGGTGGGTACCGGCGGCCGCGCCAGGGTGGGTCAGTGCGCGATGACGGGGATCTTCACCTCGTCCTCGACGCCGTCGCCCGAGCCGGCGACCGGCCCGGTCTCCGGCTTCCCGGTGTTGATGAAGGTGAAGGCGATCGTGGCCGCGACGACCAGGATGCCGACGGCCCACCAGATGGCGGCCGCGTAGCCCTCGACCATGCCCTGGAGCTGGAGCAGCTTCTGGGCGCCCTGCGTGGTCGCGCCGGCCGCGTGGTCGGCGATGTACGCGGTCGTCGCCGAGGCGGCGATCGTGTTCAGCAGGGCCGTACCGATGGCGCCGCCGACCTGCTGCGAGGTGTTGACCATCGCGGAGGCCACACCGGCGTCCCGCGGGTCGACGCCGTGCGTGGCGAGCGACATGGCCGGCATGAACGCCGTACCCATGCCGAGGCCGAGCAGCAGCTGCGCGGGCAGGATCAGACCGGCGTACGAGGTGCCGATCTCCAGCTGCGTGAGCAGCAGCATGCCGACGCCCGCGGTCAGGAAGCCGGGGCCCATCAGCCAGCGCGGGGGAACCCGCATCATCAGCCGCGTACCGATCTGGGTGGAGCCCACGATCATGCCCGCGATCATCGGGAGGAACGCGAAGCCCGTCTTGACCGGCGAGTACCCCTTCACGACCTGGAGGTAGTACGTCAGGAAGAGGAACAGGCCGAACATCGCGATGATGGCCAGACCCAGCGAGAGGTACACGCCACCGCGGTTGCGCTCGGTCAGGACGCGGAGCGGCAGCAGCGGGGACTTGACCTTGGCCTCGGTGAGGACGAAGGCGGCGAGGAGCACGGCGGAGGCGACGAACATGCCGATCGTCGTGGCGTCCGACCAGCCCTCGGACTCGGCGCGGGTGAAGCCGTAGACGAGCGCGACCAGACCGAGGGTGGAGAGGACCACGCCCGGGATGTCGAGCGGCGAGCGGTTGCGGCCGCCGGCCGGCTCACGGATCACGAAGTACGCGCCCGCGGCGGCGACGATCGCGAAGGGGATGTTGACGAAGAAGGTCCAGCGCCAGTCCAGGTACTCGGTGAGGAAACCGCCGAGGATCAGGCCCACGGCGCCACCGCCACCGGCGATCGCACCGTAGATGCCGAAGGCCTTGGCGCGCTCCTTGGCGTCGGTGAACATCACCGCGAGCAGGGAGAGCGCGGCGGGCGCGAGCAGCGCGCCGAAGGCGCCCTGGAGCGCGCGGGCACCGAGCATCATGGCCTCGCCGGTCGCGGCACCGCCGAGGGCGGAGGCGGCGGCGAAGCCGATCAGGCCGACGACGAAGGTGCGCTTACGGCCCCACAGGTCGGCGATGCGGCCGCCGAAGAGCAGCAGACCGCCGAAGGCGAGGGCGTAGGCCGTGATGACCCACTGCCGGTTGCCGTCCGAGATACCCAGGTCCTGCTGGGCGGAGGGCAGCGCGATGTTCACGATCGTCGCGTCGAGCACGACCATCAGCTGGGCGAGAGCGATGAAGACCAGCGCTTTCCAGCGCCGGGGATCTGTTTCGGACATGGGGGTAGCCACCTCGTGGTGCGTAAAAGGAAGAACGGGATGTAAGTGGGTGGTCCGTAAGGGGAGTTACGGACGCGAGTACGGGGTCAGGTCACGGTCACGGTCACGACCGACCGTGGGTCACTGATCACCGGTCATCGGTCACTGGTCACTGGTCGCAGGCGCCCCTCAGGTCCTCCAGAGTGGCGGCCGAGCCGGGCAGTACGGAACGCGCGGGCGCTTCGAGTCCGTCCAGGAACAGCTGCAGATGGCGGTGGACGAAACGGTCCATGTTCAGGCAGGCGGTACCCGGGAGCGGGCGGGTGAGCTGGGAGACGGCCACCATCAGGTCCCCGACGCCGACGTCGGTGCGGAGCCTGCCCGCGCCGTGCGCCCGGTCGACGAGGTCCTGGACGGCCTCTTCCAGCTGCTCGCGCCCGGCGTGCAGTTCGGGGTGGTTCTTGTCGAAGGTGCCGTCGAGGATCGGGCACAGGGCGCCGATGCGTTCGTCGGCGGCGGCGTGGGTGAAGCGGCGCAGCGCCTCGAAGGCGTCGAGCTCGCCCGCGTCGACGGCCTGGGCCGCCTCCCGCGCCAGGTCCGTGGTGCGGTCGGTGACGGAGAGGACGACCTCGTGGACGAGGTCGTTCCGCTCGGGGAAGTTCCGGTAGAGGGTGGCGTTGCCGACGCCCGCGCGGCGCGCGATCTCGTCGAGCGGCACCTGGGGGCCGAACTCGACGAACATCTCACGGGCCGCGGTGACGATCCGCTCGCGGTTGCGCAGGGCGTCCGCCCGCGGGCGGGGTACGCGGCGAGCGGGCGCGGTATCGGCTTCGGCGGCGGTCATGCCACGCCTCCTTCCAGAACTCCGGGGCTGTCGCCCCTTGGGATCCTCGGACCCTTGGATGACGATCCGGGGAATGGGTCCCCACTTCTTCGAACACAGGCGTAAACGGGGAGGGAGTCCCCGGTTATTTCCCGCCAGGAATGTGACCTGCGTCACACTCGCAGACCTCCCCGCGAATACCCACGATCGGGCCACCCGACGCGCGCCCCCGGAGCTCTCGACTCAGGCTGATCGAACAGCAGCGCTGATCAGAGACGCACGCCGATCAGAGACGCACGCCGACCCGAGAGGCGACCGCATGCAGCAGACCCGCCGGCGCATACGCAGACCCGTCGTCCTCGCGACCGCGGCGGCCCTCACGCTCGCCGCCCTCGCCTCGGCCAGCAGCACGCTTCCGGGCCCCGCCCCGGCCTCGGCGGGCCCGGTGGCCGCCGCGCCCGGGGACGCCACGGCGCTCGGGCCGTGCAGGATCGCGACGACGATGGGTGTGCAGATGTCGGAGGGGATGCCCACGGCCCCCGGGTACGCGCGCTCCACGGGCCGCGTCAGGGCCCTCAACCTGATGGTCGACTTCCCCGACGCGGAGGGGGAGGGCACGGCGCTCGAACGGTACGACGAGTTCTTCCCGAAGACCTCCGAGTGGTTCAGCACCAGCTCGTACGGGCGCCTGCACTACCACCCGGAGGCCCCGATACCCGACTGGCTGCGGATGCCGCGGCCGTTCTCCTCGTACGGGATAGAGCGCGGCTCACCGTACGAACCGGGCTACCGCGGCCTCGTCGAGGACATCGTGAGGACCGCCGACCCGAAGGTCGACTTCAGCGCGTACGACCTGGTCAACATCCTGGTCACCCCGAACGCCGGGCCCTCGGCCCTGGACACCGTCCTGTCGGTCACCTTCTCCGGGAACGACGAGGCGCCGTACGCGGACGGCGTCCCGCTCTCCAACACGTCCTTCGTCTACAGCCGCCAGGACGACGGCTCGGGGACGTACGACGAGACCGGCTACCGCGTGCTGCCGCACGAGAACGGCCATGTCTTCGGCCTGCCCGACCTCTACACCGTGGACGGCGGGGGCACGGTCGGGCACTGGGACATCATGTCCGAGGACTGGGGGGCCAACAACGACCTGCTCGGCTGGCACAAGTGGAAGCTGGGCTGGCTGGACAACATCCAGGTCCGCTGCGCGGCGCTGCCCGGGGCGCACGACTACGCGCTGACCCCGTTGGCGAAGGCCGGCGGCCCGAAGCTCGCGTTCGTCCCCCTCTCGGAGAAGTCGGGCTACGCGGTCGAGGTCCGCACCCGGGAGGGCAACGACGAGGCGGTCTGCGAGGAGGGCGTCCTGATCTACCGGGTCGAGTCGGACGTCGACACCGGCCACGGCCCGGTGACGGTGTCGGACAGCGACCGGGAGAGCGGCGGCTGCACGCGCCGCCCGAACGTCCACGCGGAGCTGTCGGACGCGCCGTACCGGCCGGGAGAGACGTTCCACGACCGGACGAACGGCATCCGCATCTCGGTGCTGGGCGAGGACGCGGGGGGCACGTACCGCGTACGGATCACGCGCGCCTGAGCGCGCGCGTGTCGCGCAGCGCGTCCCTTGGGCCGTCCCGCAGCTCGCCCCCTGGGTCGTCCCTCGACTCTTCCCACAGCTCTTCCCGCAGCTCTCGCTTGAGCACTTTCCCCGTGGCGTTCCGGGGCAGTTCGGTGGGGCGTACGACGACCTGGGCGGGCACCTTGAAGGCGGCGAGCCGGGTTCCCGCGTACGTCCTGAGTTCGTCGACGCCGACGGTCGCGCCCTCGCGCAGGCGCACGACGGCGGCGACCTCTTCCCCTAGCGTGGGGTGGGGCAGGCCGAGGACGGCGGCGTCGAGGACGTCGGGGTGCTCGTGGAGCACGGCCTCGACCTCGACGCAGTACACGTTCTCGCCGCCCCGGATCACCATGTCCTTGAGCCGGTCGACGACGGTGAGGCGCCCGTCGTGGAGGCGGGCGAGGTCGCCGGTGCGGAACCAGCCGTCGTCGGTGAAGGCGGCGCGGGTGGCGGCCTCGTCGCCCCAGTAGCCGCGGACGAGGGACTGGCCGCGCAGCAGCAGCTCCCCCACCCCGTCGGCGTCGGGCCGGTCGACGCGTACCTCGGTGGCGGGGGTGGGCCGGCCGAGGCCGCGCGGATGGGCGCGGTACTCGGCGCCGAAGGTGGCGAAGACCCCGCCGCAGGTCTCGGTGAGGCCGTAGCCGTTGCGGGGCTCGATGCGCTCGCCGTAGGCGGCGGTGAGCCGGGCGACGAACTCCGGCGGGGCGGCGGCGCCACCGGTGTTGAGCATGGTGAGGCTCTCCAGCGGATCGCCGGTCCGCTCGGCGAGGTCGAGCAGTTGGAGGGCGGTGGTGGGGACCCCGGCGTAGTGGGTGACGCGGTGGAGCCGGATGAGCTCCAGCGCCTGTTCGGCGTCCCACTTCCGCATCAGTACGAGAGTCCCGCCGGCGGCCATGACGGAGTAGAAGGAGGTGAAGGCGGCCACGTGGAAGAACGGGAACGTGGTGAGCGAGACGGGCGCGGGCCCCTGCCCGGGGACGGTGCCGCGCCCGAGGGCGGAGGCGGCCGCGAAGTAGCGGGGGTTCATCGCGGCGCCGGCCTGCGCGAGGTGGGTGGCGACGGCGCCCTTGGGGCGGCCGGTGGTGCCGGAGGTGTAGATGAGGGTGGCGTCGTGCTCGGGCAGGACGTCGACGAGCGGCGGCCCGAGGAGGGAGTCGGTGTCGCGCACGTACGCCTGGAACCCGTCACCGCCCTCCCCGTGGAAGACGATCCCGGGCACCCGATTCCGCTGCGCCCACCCGCGTACTCGCTCCTTGCGCTCCCCGTCGACGAGGAGGACGCGGGGCGTGCAGTCGTCGAGGGCGTACGCGCACTCCTTCTCGGTCCACCAGGCGTTGAGGGGCACGGCGACGAGGCCGGCGAGCTGGGCGGCCCAGAAGGCGATCTGCCACTCGGGGTGGTTCCGCATGGCGACGACGGCCCGGTCGCCGGGGCGCAACCCGTACTGGTCGACGAGCCGCCGGGCGAGCCCGCAGGCGGCGTCGAAGAAGGCGCGGTAGCTCAGCACCCCGTCCTCGGAGACGAGGAACGGCCGGTCCCCGTACGCCCACGTGGCCTCGACGAACTCCCGCAGCGTGCGGGGCCCCTCGACGTACACCCCGTCCTCGACGGCGAAGGGCCCCCCGGGCGCGGCCAGCCGCGCGGCGACCGCCTCCGCGGCTTCTTCCACACCCACGATGGCCCCTCTCTAAGCACTTGCTCAGTCCCGGCCGACGCTATGCCCGCGCCCCGGAGGCGTCAAACACGGGCCGCGGCAGCAGGACGACGGTGACGACGAGCGCGGCGACGGCGAAGGCGGCACTGATGAGAAAGGCGTCATGGAAGACGGTGACGCGGGCCTCCCGAACGAGCTCCGGTATGCCGCGGCTCCGGGCCTCCAACTCGGGGATCCGCCGGAAGGCGAAGGTGGCGGCGACGGCGAGACCGAGGGCTCCGCCGACCTCCTGGGAGGTGTTGATGAGCCCGGCGGCGAGGCCCGACTCGTGCTCCTCGGAACCGGCGAAGGCGGCGACCTGGAGCGGTACGAAGGAGGCGCCCAGGCCGAGGCCGCAGAGGAGGAAGGCGGGCAGCAGGTCGAGGACGTACGAGGAGTCGGACGGGGCGCGCCACAGCAGCAGCATGCCGGTGGCGACGAGGGCCAGACCGACCATCAGGAGGGGCTTGGCCGCGACCTTGGTGACGACCTGGGAGGCGATGCCGGCGCCGACGGCGGTGGTGAGGGCGAGCGGGACGTACGCGAGGCCGGTGGTGACGGCCGACCAGTCGAGGACCTGCTGCATGAAGAGGCCGGCGAAGAAGAACAGACTGACGCAGGTGCCGAGGAGCAGGACCGCGATGATGTTGGCCGCGCGCAGGGAGGGCCGACGGAAGATCGAGAGCGGGATCAGCGGGGCGGCGGTACGGCGCTCGATGAGGAGAAAACCGACCAACAGGAGCCCCGCCAGGCCGAAGCCACCGTAGATGCGGGCGGTAGGGACGTCGGAATCATCGACGGTCTGCCCCAAGGTGAAGATCAGCAGGACGAGCCCGACGGTGAGGACGAAGGCCCCGGCGAGGTCGAAGGAGCGGGCGCGAGCGCGGGTGGACTCGGCGGCGCGACTCTCACCGACCACCCTCGGGGCGACGAGGGCGCCGATGAGGCCGATCGGCACGTTGACGAAGAAGATCCACCGCCAGCCGGGCCCGTCGGTGATCACCCCGCCAAGAGTGACACCGACGACGGCGGCTACACCACTGAGCGCACCCCAGGCACCGAGCGCCTTGTTCCGGGCGGGCCCTTCGTCGAAGTTGCCGGTGAGGAGTCTCTCGAACGGACATGCCACTCCTAGGCGTTGGGAACGGAAGCTTTCGGGAAGCTAGCATCCGAAGTAAAGTAGGTACCTAGAGGAAAGTGACTACCTGGAGGGTCTCCATGCCCCCGTCCGAGGCCTCCCCGACCGCCGCTCCGACGGCAGCCCAGACGGCAGCCGTGGCCGCGCAGGCGGCACAGGTCGGCTCGCAGCAGGCCTGCCCGATCGCCCCCGTGCTGGACATCGTCTTCAGCCGCTGGACGACCCCGATCCTGTGGACCCTGCACTCCTTCGGACGCCAGCGCTTCGTGGTGCTGCACCGCAACATCGGCACGATCACGGCGAAGGTCCTGACCCAGCGCCTACGACAGCTGGAACGGGACGGCCTGGTCGTCCGCACGTACTACCCGGAGGTGCCCCCGAGGGTCGAGTACGAGATCAGCGAACTGGGCCTGAGCCTGGCCCCTCTCTTCGCCCACCTCGCCGACTGGTCGACCGCCAACCTCCCGCGCGTAGAACAAGCCCGCCACCAGTTCGACGCCACGGAGCCCCAGCCAACGGGGGCGACCTCTCCCAACCCCATCCGCTAGGCTGTCAGCGGTCAGCCACCCTCCAGGGCCACGCGCCCGACCAGGCCAGCCTGACCAGTGCACGCCTTCGTAGCTCAGGGGATAGAGCACCGCTCTCCTAAAGCGGGTGTCGCAGGTTCGAATCCTGCCGGGGGCACACCAAGAAGGGCCAGCTCAGGGGAACACTCCCCCGATGCTGGCCCTTCGCCATGATCACGGCCGTGCCACCTACGTGCCAGAAGGCGGCGGCGTCCGCGCGGTCCCTGGAACACGTGGGCGTCCTGTCCGGTACCGGGGAAGTGCTCCAGGTGGTGCGCGAGATCCGAGACGAGTTCGGCGGGGAAGGCGACCGGCAGGACGCCGGCGGCGGACTTCGGTCAAGGCACCCGCAGTGGATGGGTCCGGAGGACATGGGTCGAGACCGATCCGTGGGCCACGGACATGGCTCCGGCGGGGGCGCTCAGACTCCGGGATGGGAGGGGCGCCGTTCGCGGGTGCGGGCGGATTCGTGGTGGGTTGGGGCGCGAGGTGACGAGGCTGGCAAGAAATCGCCTAGGTCACGGAGAACCAGATCACAACCCCTACTGGAGTCAGCCCGCAGACGAGACCCACGGACAGACACACGTATGCCAGCGCCTTGAACGCCTTCTGCTGTTGAGCACGGCAAGCAGCGAAGCAAGTGAAGCCCCCGATGGCCAGGCAGGGCAGGATGATGAAGAAGAAGCCCAACGCAGCCACGGTGCCCCCACACTGATCACGTCACGGCCGAGCCGCATACGCGGGCATCATCGCAGACCGCGCCCAATGCGTGCCCGACGCGTGCCCGACCCAGAGGGCCGCGGGGAGTCGCGGGGGCGGCCGGCTCACCGCCAGGTCAGAAGCCCCGCAGGTCAGGCCCCATCCGTATACGGGGTCTTCCGAACTGTGAAAAGGGCACCTACCCATCTTGGTAGGTGCCCGCTCGCTCGCCTGCGCCCGTCCGGGGCCGTGGTCCGCGTACGGCGTGGAGCAGCGGAAGAAGAAGGAAGCCGAAGCGAAGATGCGCAAGCTCCGGAAGAAGCGGTGACCGGGGCTGCCAACCCGCGTGACATCGACAGCTGCCATCGGCGGCGGACGGAGCGGTATCCGGCTGCATCGGCGACCGCTCGAATCCTGCCGGGGCGCAAGCGAAACGGCCCGGAGCGATCGCGCTCCGGGCCGTTCGGCTGTCTCAGCCCGTCAAGAGGGCGTTCCGGCTAGCCCTCGAGGGCCCTGCGGCGGCGGGTCCACCAGATCAGGCCGCCGCCCAGGGCCGCGATCGCCGCAGCGATGCCGGCGATCAGGGCGACCGGGGTGTCGGAGCCGGTGTCGGCGAGGTCGCCGTCCGGGTCCGGCTTGTTCGCCGGCGGGGCCGTCGTGCCGTCACCGGGGCCCGGGGTGGTCGGGTCCGGGGCCGGGGTCGTCGGCGGGTCCGTCGGGTTCGGCGGGTCGGTCGGGTCCGGCGACGGCGGGGTGCCTCCGTCGTCGTCCTTCTGGCCGGCGCTGTTGCCGCCGAGGAGGAGCAGCCGCTCCCGCTCGGTGTCGTCCGTGAGGGCCTTCACCGACGTCTGGGTCTGGCGCGGCAGGTGGCGGTTCTGGAGCCGGAACTCGGCCTGGGTGACGTTCCGCTTGGGCTGCTTGGACAGGTCCACGCCGCCGACGGTGATGACCCAGACCTCTTGGCCCTTGGTGAGCTCGTACTTGAACTCACCCTCCTTGAAGACCTTGACGTACTTGTCGAAGACGTCGGTCTTCTTCCAGTCCTGGTGCGGCGCGCGGATCGGCCACTGCGCCACGTTGTTGCTGTTGATGATGGTGCGGTAGTCCGTCGGGCGCTGGGCGTCCTGCTGACGGACGAACTCGGCCGCCACCCGGGACTTGTAGACCCGGCGCAGGTCGGCGTACTGCGGCGCCTCGTTGATCCACTTCTCGACCTCGGGCACGATCGTGGAGCGGAACACCCGCTCGTTGTGCTCGATCTCGGCCTTGGTCAGCGAGTCCTGGCAGGGCTTGCCCTCGCCGGGGCCGGGGGTGTTGACGTCGGCGTACTCCGACTGGAGCTTGAGCGGCGCGTCGAGGATGTAGATCCCGCCGTCCTGCTCGCGGACCTTCGCCGTCTTCGGCTCGATCCAGTTCCGCGTCGACGTCAGGCACGGCCAGCCGTTGACCTTGGACAGGCTGTCCCAGGTGTTCTTGCCCAGGGCCGTCTTGGGGTCCATCGCCTTGAAGAAGTCGTGCTTGAGCCGGAGGTCGGCCTCCAGCAGCACCCGGCCGGCGTCCGTGGCCGCGAACTTGTCGTCCATGATCGTGCCGGGGGTGTCCGGGTTGAGGTTCACCCAGAACTTGTCCGGCGTCAGCGCCAGCCACGTGAAGAACGCGTCCGAGGCCATCTGCGCGTTCGCCCTGCCGCCCCAGCCGACGGTGTCGTTGTCGGGGTCCTCCTTCGCGCCGAAGGAGTAGTCGAGGCCCTTGCCCTTCACGGGCGCGCCGACGTACTGGAGTTCCAGGGTGGAGAAGTCGATGCCGCCCGGGGAGGGCATCTGAGAGATGCCCGGGATCCGGCCGATGCGCTGAAGCCGGTCGGCGAGCTGCTTCGGGTTCTCCGGCGACTTCTGGATCATGTCGTTGCCGCCGCCCCGGGAACCGGTGCTGGTGCCGGGCTTGGCGTTCATGTACGGATCGACACGACGCGTCGGGCTGTTCGACGTACCGCTCGGGGCCTTCTCGACCGCGTCCGCCTTGTACGAGATCTTCTTGACCCGGTCCGGGGCGATCTTCCTCAGGTCGGCGTCGTGGTTCTTCGCGCCGCCCTTCGTCTCGCGCCCGTACGCGTAGGTGATCTTCTTGTCCTGGTGGTTCGGGTCCCTCAGCAGCGCCTTGTCCTTGGGGCGCTGCGTGGGGTCGGGCTTGTCGTTCGACTTGCCCTCGACGATCTCCCCGGTGCGCTGGTTGTAGGCGTCCGCACGCCGTACGTAGCGTTCCTTGGTGTCCGGGTCGATGACCTCGAACTCCTTCTCGCAGATCCAGTCCGGACCCACCAGGCCGAAGTCGTAGACGAGCTTGGCCATGTACGCCTTGCCGCGGGGGTCGTTGCCGCCCTTGGGGATGTAGAAGTCGTCCCGGTACGTCTCGAACGGCACCCCCTTCCACTGCGCTGTCTTCTGCGCCTTCTTGTAGTAGGCCCAGACCCGGCGCTTGTCGCCCTTCTTGTAGTCGTCCGGGTTGTCGCTGATCTCGTTGAGCTCGTCGGCGGTCGGCGCCGGCAGGCCGTCCCACTGCTTCTGCCCGTTGACGTAGTCGTACGAGTCGCGGTCCGCGTCCGGCCGGGCGTACCCGTCGGCCGGCATGCCGCCCTCGACGACGTCGGAGAAGTCGTAGAAGTCCTTGTACTCCTCGTCGCAGCGCTTCCCCTGCTTCAGCGGAGGTTTCGCCTTCGCCTCGGCCTGGTCCCAGCCGGGCAGGCCGGTCAGCGAGACGGCACCGGCGCAGGCCAGCGCGATCGCCGCCCGCGCCCACCAGCGGCGTCGGGAACGTATGTGATGGGTCACGAAAACCCCCTGGGGGCCCCAGGTCAGTCAGATGTCCTCGCGTGGCGCCACGGGCCCCCGTGGTCAGTCGGCGCCGCTGCGGGAGCAACCCACCCTAGGGCCTCAACTCCCCCAGCCCGCACGCGAATTACCGAGGACACACCGACAACTCACCTGCTGTGCCGGATCTTTACATCCAGCACACATGGTTCCCCTAGTCTCGGGGCATGGAGTGGACCGACCCGCGCGACATGGACGAGGACGAGTACGCCGAGTACCTGCGCGAAGAGAAGACCCGAGACCACGTCAGCGCCCACAACCCGGTGCTGGAGAAGTGGCTGGACCAGCAGCGCGCCGGATTCCCCGCCTGGGCGGAGGAACACGCCGGCCGCGGGCCGTGGGACTTCACCGTGGATTCCCTCCCCCGGCTCGAAGCGCTCATCAGGGACGCGTTCGACAGCCCCGCCCAGGCCCGCAAGGCGACGGACACGCCCCTGGTCGCGGTCGCGGCCTGGTACCTCGGCGAGGTCCACAACCGCGCCTTCGGCACCCAGTGGCGGTTCCACCCCTCCTTCGCCGACGACAACCCCCTCGACCACCGGCCGCACATCACCCCGCCCTGGGAACGCCGGGAGGAGTTCCACTACACCGACCCCGAGCACATCGAGGACGACGCGCGCCCGATCTACTCCCCCACCGAAAACCTGTGCAACCTCCCCGCCCGGCCCGCCGATCAGGGACTCCTGCACCGCATCGACGGCCGGTGGGAGGTACCCACCTCCTGCGACGATCCGTCCTGCCGCTATCACCCCAACCGGTAGCCGCCGCACAAGGCACGACGGCTGACGGCCCCGGTCCCTTGCGGGACGGGGGCCGTCAGGCCTGGATCAGTGGATCACTGGATCAGCACGACCACTGGATCAGTGGGTCAGGATCGGCGGGTCCAGAGCCTCCAGGGAGGCTGTCGTGCCGCTTGCCGCCTGGCCGCCGGAGACGTAGACGCAGGCTCCCGTGATTCCCGGCGGGCAGTGTGTGGCCGCCGCCGCGAGGAAGGCGCGGGGGGTGGGCTGAGAGGGCAGCGTCGTCCAGGTGTTGGACGACGGCTGGTACGACTCCACCTTGCCGGAGAGGCTGCCGTTCACGCCGCCCACCGCGTAGACACAGGTGCCGGTCTGTCCCGGCGGGCAAGGCGCCGCCGCCGTCGCCAGCCCGTAACGGGGCGTGGGGAGGGACGCCACGGGGGTCCAGACGTTCGTGGCCGGGTTGTAGGACTCCACCTGTCCGGTGGCTGCGTTGTCATCGCCGCCCACGGCGTAGACACACGTACCGCTCTGCCCACGCGGGCAGGTGGACGCCGCCGCACCCAGTCCGTTCCGGGGGAGCGTGAGGGAGGCCACGGGGCTCCAGGCGTTGGTCACCGGGTTGTACGACTCCACCGAGCCCGTGCGGCCGGCGGCCGTGATTCCGCCCATCGTGTAGACGCACGTGCCGGTCTGCCCCACCGGGCACGGAGCGGCCGCTGCGGCGTTGCCGAACCGGGCGATGCTCAGCGAGGCGACGGTGCTCCAGGCGTTGGTGGCCGGGTTGTACGACTCCACCGTGGCGAGGCCGCCACCGCCACCGCCGGGCAGGCCGCCGACCGTGTAGACGCAGTAGCCGCTCTGCCCCTTCGGGCAGGGCGCGGTCGCCGCCCCCAGCTGGTTCCGGGCCGTGGGCATGGGTGGCAGGGTCGACCATGCTCCGGAGAGCCGGTTGTACGACTCGGCCGCACCCGTGACCCCGGAGGCGGACACACCGCCGACCGCGTAGACACAGTTGCCGCCCTGGCCGGGGGGACAGGGTGCCACCGCGGACGCCAGGTCGATCCGGGCCGTCGGCATGTTGGTCAGCGTCGTCCAGATCGTCCCGTTGTTGGCCGCTGCCGCGGGCAGCACGGCCGCGATCAGGCCGGCGGCTGCCACCAGGGTCGTGAGTCCGAAGCGGCTCCGCCAGCTTCGGCTTCTCCGACCAGATGGGGGCTCGTTGTTTATGCCTCGCACGTTGGGTCCTTTCGTTCGCCCTTCGGGCATGAGGAATGCCCTGGGAGCGTTCCCGGACCCACCGGGTCGCGCAGCCGGCTACCGACGGGAAACCATCGGGTGGCCCACAGCGCCGCCCGAACGGTCTACGAGCGCATCAACAGCGATTCAACAGGACATCAGCGCAGTTCCTCCGGGCACGCCGTGCCCCTCGGGAAGAACTTGTACGGAGCCGACAAGCGGTACACGCCCGCCTTCGGGGCCAGGAGCTCCGTCCACTCGTCGCCGTCCGCGTCCGCCTCCGTCTTCAGCAGGCAGCCCGACTCGTTGAGGAAGACCTTCTCCAGCTCCTCCGTCGACTCCTCCCGCGCCTGCTTCGACGCCTCCGTCTCCTCCGGCGGCGCGATCTTGCCGCCGTTCTCGTCGACGAGCGCGAGCCACGGCGAGTACGGGACCCGGATCAGGACCCGGCCCGGGGTGTCGACCTCGATCACGACCTCGTTCGCGCCCGCCCTGCGCACCTTCGCCGGCGGGTCCGCCAGCGGCGTCGGATTGTCGACCTCGTACAACCGCCAGTTCGCGTCCGACCAGACCTGCTTCAGGTACGGCAGCCCGTCCCCGACCAGCTTGGCCTCCAGCTCGGCGCCCGAGTCGGGCGCCCCCGTCGGCAGCACCACGTAGTGGACCGCCCAGCGGTCGAGCCAGTCCTGGTAGTTCGTGGCGTTCAGGGTGTCGTCGTAGAAGAGCGGGTTCCGCTCCATGTCGGCCTGGCGGTTCCAGCCCCGCGCCAGGTTGATGTACGGGCTGAGCGCCGAGGACTCCCGGTGGCTCGACGCGGGCACGACCTCCACCCGCGCCTGCTCCGCCCCGCGCACCTGCAACTGGTTGATCAGCGGCGCGACCTCCCGCGCCCAGGACGCGTCCGGGGCCGTACGGATGACGTCGTCGACGCCCTTGAAGCCGATCCAGAAGTTCAGGCCGACGAAGGCGAGCACGAGCGCGTACCACTTGCGCGAGCGCGGGACGCTGTACGGCAGCGCCGCGAGCAGCACCACGCCCGCGAAGAGCATCACGAGCCGCGAGACGTTCGAGCCGATCTGCGAGTCGATCAGCCAGGTCAGGAGCGTGCCCGCCGCGTACACCGCCGCGCCCGTCCGCACCGTGCGCCACTCGCGCGGTACGAGCGCGAAGCACAGCACCCCGAAGAGGAACGGCAGCGCCGTCGACGCCCACGACATCGGCTGCGTACCGGAGAAGGGGAACAGCCAGGAGGAGAGGGCGACCACCAGGACCGGGGCCAGGCCCAGGGCGTACGCGCCCGGCCGGCGCCGGTTCAGGAAGAGCGCCGCCGCCGCGACGCCCAGGAAGAGGCCCGCGACCGGGCTGCACGCGGTGGCGATGCCCGCGAGCGGCGCGGCGACCGCCGCCTTCGCCCAGCGCTTGCGCCGCCATCGGTGCGGCCAGCAGAAGACCGCCGCGACCGCGCCCAGCGCGAACATCATGCCGAGCCCGAAGGTCACCCGCCCCGACAGCGCGTTGCACAGGACCGCGAAGACCCCCGCAAGCGAGCACGCCAGCGGATTGCGCACCGCCCGCACCCGCACCAGGATCAGCGCCGTCAGACCCGCCGACAGGGTGCCCGCGATCATCATCGTCGAACGGACGCCGAGCACCGACATCACGTACGGCGAGACGACGCTGTACGAGACCGGGTGCATCCCCCCGTACCACGCGAGGTTGTACGCGGAGTCAGGGTGCCGCCCCACGAACTCGGCCCAGGCGTCCTGCGCCGCGAGGTCCCCGCCACTGTTCGCGAACAGGAAGAACCAGAGGATGTGGGTGAGCGCCGCGACGCCCGTCGCGATCATGACGGGGTAGCGGCGCTTGCGGCGGAGCGGGCGGCGGGTCGGCGACTGCTCCGTGTGCCGTCTCGGCGTCGGGAGGTCTATTCGCGACGACGGAGACGAGGAGGGTGACGAGGTCGGGGAAGGCGACGGGCGCTTCGGCGCGCCCTCCTCGGCGCGTTTCGGCTCGGCGGTGGTCACTCGCGTCCCTCTCCCGTACTGCTCCCGAACTGCCTTTCGCACATGTCTCGGCTCCGGCACGCTAACAGCAGGGCGCCCCGGGGAAACCGGGACGCCCTGACACCTCAGCCCAGACGGGTCAGCTTCTTGTCGAAGCCGGGCTCGACGAGGTCCGTCTGGAGGGAGACCGGCGAGCTGACCTTGCCGGCGCCGGTGCCGATCGACACCTGGCCGACGACGTCGCCCTTCTTGCCGGTGTGCGGGACGGGCTTGCCGCCGTCGGTCAGCTCCAGGTCGACCTTCAGGCCCGGCCAGCCGACGGCCTTGAGCTCCTTGTCCGCGACCACGGCGGTACGGCCGCCGAGACCGTCGTCGATGTAGCCGACGACCTGGCCCTTACGGATCACGGACGCCGAGGTCACGTCCTTCTGGGCCTGCTGGATCAGCTTGAGGCTGTAGTCGATCGACAACTGGAGCTTCTCGTGCAGGACGGCCGCGTCCTTCGCGCCCATGACGACACCGAGGATCCGGCGCTCCTTGCCGTCGACGACGGTGTTCGCGGACCAGAGGAGGTTGCCGCCGGCCGGAGTCGACGAGCCGGTCTTGATCCCGGAGACACCCGGCTCGAGCAGGATCTTGTTGTTGTTCTCGATCCGGCCCGGGATGCCGTCGACGGTCAGGTTCGGCATGTTCACGATCTCCCGGAACACGTCGTACTGCATGACCGCCTTCGCCAGCTTCAGCTGGTCCAGCGGGGTGGAGACCGTGGTCGCGTTCAGACCGGACGGGTCCGTGTACGTCGACTGGGTCATCCCGAGGTCCTTGGCGGCGGCGTTCATCTTCTCGACGAACGCGGCCTCGGAGCCGGCGTCCCAGCGACCCAGGAGCCGCGCCACGTTGTTCGCGGACGGGATCATGAGGAGCTGGATCAGCTCCTTCTCCGTGTACGTCTGGCCTTCCTTGACCGCCGCCGTCGACTCGAACTCGGCGCCCGCCTCGTCGGCGGCCTTCTTGTCGATCGTGATCTCGGGGCCGGTCTCCTTCCCCTTGATGGGGTGGTCGCGGAGGATCACGTACGCCGTCATCGTCTTGGCCACGCTCGCGAGCGGGGCCGGCTTCTGCGCCCCGTACGTGCCCAGCGAGCCGACACCCTCGACCTCGGCGGCGCCCTGGCCCTCGGTGGGCCACGGCATCTGGAGCTCGCCGCCCTCGAAGGTGAAGGTGGGCGCGGCGGTGAGGGAGAGCGTGGCCGCCGGGAGCGGCCGCACGAACTGTACGACCGCAAAGACGATCAACAGAAGGACGACGAGCGGCGTCCAGATCCGCACCCGCCGCATGGTCGTGCGCATCGGCGTCGGCGCCGGGGGCGGCGTGTTGGTCAGCTCGGCGAGCAGGTCGAGCGGGGGCAGCGGCGGCATCGGCTGCTGCCTGGTCCGCTCGGCCTCGGTGAGCGACGGCGGCGGGGGTACGGGGGTGGGGGCGGCGGCCACGGGGGCGGCGGCCGGGGTGGGCTCCGCCGGAGTCTGGGGCCGCAGCGGAACGAAGGTGCTCGGGCGCTCGGGCGCGGCAGCGGGCTCGGGCTCCGGGGTCGGCTTCGGCTCGGGCTTCGGGGTCGGCGGGAGCTTCAGCGCCGTCGTCGGCTGGTCCACGACCGGCGGACGGACCGCCTTGAAGACGGTGGTCGGCTGGTCGACCGGCTCGGCGGGCTCCTGCTCGGCGGGCTCGGGCTCGGGCTCGGCCTCGGGCTCGTCGTCGGTGTCGACCTCAGCCTCGGCCTCGGGCTCCTCCTGCGCCTCCTCCGTCGCCGCAGCGGGCTTCCGCGAGGCGAACCAGGAGTCGGCGTCGCCGGACGCCTCCTCGGCGGCCTCAGCGGCCTCCGGAGCCGTCTCGTCGGCCTCCGGCTCGTCCTCGGGCTCGTCCTCGACCTCGGGCTCGTCCTCGGCCTCGGGCTCGTCCTCGACGGCCTCCGCGGCCTCGGCGGGCTCCGCGGGCTCGGAGCCCTCGGAAGACTCCGCCTCGCCGTCGGACTCGTCGCCGGAGGCGACCCACGCCGCCACGGCCTCCCGCAGGCGGTCACCCTCGCCCGCCGGCTCCGACACCGACTCCGTCTCCGGCTCCGAGTCTGTCACCGGCTCCTCGACACGCTCCTCCACCGGAGCGTCCACCCGCGCGTCGTCCTCCGAGGTCCTCGGTGCGAGGGTCTTGAAGACGGCCGTCGGCTGGTCGACCTGAACCGGCAACGACGCGGGCTCGCGGAGTACCGACAGCCGGGGATCCCGGCCGCCGCCGCCCGGAGTCGTCTCCTTCGAGGACTCCTGCTGCTCCGCCTTGTCGGGGGACTCGCCCGCCACCGTGCCTCCTCCATGCGTCATGCCAACGTCCGAACCGTGTACCAGTGTCCTGTGTGAACCCCTTGGCCCCCGTGCTAGACGAGAACGACATACCTACCGGTTCCCGTACAGACCACCCAGGCGCTCTCGACAGATGAATGTGAGAGGGGTCACCCTGTGACTCATCCACGCGGGGAGGCATGGATGGGCAGGAGCCGCAGAACAATTCCGGAGGAGCTTCTGCTGCTCGCTCTGGACCCGGCCACGGGTACCACAGCGCAGCCGCAGTCGCTCGACCTCGGCCTGGCCGGAGCACA
The DNA here is from genome assembly GCF_040638605.1 of Streptomyces sp. NPDC026092. Lineage (NCBI taxonomy): Bacteria > Bacillati > Actinomycetota > Actinomycetes > Kitasatosporales > Streptomycetaceae > Streptomyces > Streptomyces sp. NPDC026092. The sequence continues at coordinate 67,849 of NZ_JBEZYN010000015.1, read as the reverse complement.
GCTAGTGGAGCTGGCTCTGGCAGGACGGATAGCCCCTGACGGGGATCGTATAGCCGTGGTGATGCCACGGCCGACCGGAGATCCGACACTGGACTCCGCACTGGAACTGCTGCGCCGACGCGGCAGCCCGGTTCGGGCAGTCCACTGGATCGGCGGGCCCCGACTGGGGCTGCGCCAGATCTACCTCGCTCATCTGGAGCGCTGCGGCATGGTCCATGCCGTGGAGGGCCAGATGTGCGGAGTGCTGCCGACGACTCGCTACCAGGCGACGGAGACAGCCATCAGCCGGGACATCAGGGCCCGGCTGGACAGTGCGATCCGCACCGGCGTACCGCCGGACCCGCGGACCGCGGCGCTCGCCGCGCTGGCCCACGCGGTCGGTCTCGGCAAGCACCTGTACCCGGGGAACGAAGGACGGTCGTCGCGGTCCCGGCTGCGCGATCTGATCCGGCACGACCCCATGGGCGGGCTCGTGGCGCATGCCGTGATGGACGTCCAGAACGGTGTGGCCGCTCAGCCGCGCCGGAGTGCTCCGAGCACGGGTGGCGTTCCCCAGCAGCCGCGTCGCGGCAGCATGGCGCGCGCCGCCGTGCACTGACACCGACCCGTTCCGGGAGCCGCAAGTCGTGTGTGGGGCGGTCGTCTCGACCGCCCCACACACGTGCTCCGACACGTGCGCCCGTACACACGCGCCCGCGCACGTTGTGGTCATTTCCCAGCGCACACCGCACCTTTGGTGGCAGTCTGCCAAGCAGTAGATACTCACAGCTACGCAGCAGACAGCCGGAGGTGCAGTTTCCGTGGCGTCCAACGTCAACCCCACCGTCAGGCGACGCCGTTTGGGCCAGGAGTTGCGCCGGCTCCGGGAGCAGAAGAACATGACGGCCGAGCAGGTCGCCGAGCGTCTTCTGGTGTCGCAGTCGAAGATCAGCCGCCTGGAGAACGGTCGCCGGTCGATCAGCCAGCGCGATGTCCGTGACCTCTGCGGGGTGTACGAGGTCGAGGACGAGCGCGTCGTCGAGTCGCTGATGCAAATGGCCAAGGACTCGCGCCAGCAGGGCTGGTGGCACGCCTTCGGCGACATCCCGTACAGCGTCTACATCGGTCTGGAGACGGACGCGGAGAGCCTGCGGGTGTACGAGCCGCAGATCATCCCCGGTCTGCTGCAGACCCACGGCTACGCGGAGGCCGTGATCAGCGGCGCGCTCCCGGAGTCGACGCCGACGGACATCGACAAGCGCGTCACCGTCCGCACCCGCCGCCAGGACCGGATCAAGGACGAGGAGCGTCCGCTGCGGCTCTGGGCGGTCATCGACGAGGGCGCGCTGCGCCGGGTCGTCGGCAACAAGCAGCTGATGATCCAGCAGTTGGAGCATCTGGTCGAGCAGTCGCACCTGCCGCACGTGACCGTGCAGGTGCTGCCGTTCGACATGGGCGCGCACCCGGGCATCAGCGGGCATTACGCGATTCTGGAATTCCCGGACACGTCCGACTCCAGCGTCGTCTACATCGAGGGCGTCACGAGCGACCTGTATCTGGAGAAGGCCCAGGACGTCGCCAAGTACAGCGTGATGTACGAGCACTTGCGGGCACAGGCGCTGAATGTCGAGCAGACCCGGGAGTTCATTTCGGACATCGCCAAGTCCTATGCGGCCGGCTGATCCCGCCCTCCGCTCGCGCGGAGCCCGCTGATCCCAATTTCCCGATTCGGGGCTGAATGCGGTCATTCGGCCGAGCCCCCCGGGGAATGAGGACGGTACGGTACACCGCCGACTCGCTCCAATGGAAGCTCGCTTGGAATATGCCATCCGGTCGGGTGAACGCCGGCCCCACACACCGGGACCGGCGAGTAGCGTCGATCACGCCAGCACGAAGGTTGGCGCGACACACCACTGGCAGAACCGGAGTGAAGAACATGGCCATTATTCAGGGCGCTACGGACACCTGGACGAAGTCCTCCTATTCCGGCGGCAACGGGGCTTGCGTCGAAGTCAAGTCGCCCGTCGTCGCGGCGATCGCGGTCCGGGACTCCAAGGCCCCCGAGGGTCCGTCCATCGCTTTCGGCTCGGCGTCGTGGAACGCCTTCGTCGGCGAAGTGAGCAACGGGGCTCTCTGAGCCCGGGGATGAGCACTGCGCAGCCCCGCACCGCACCACCGCGCGAGACAACGCAGTACGAGCAGTTCGCACAGTTCCAAAGGAAAGAGCCCTCTCGACCGGTCCGCCGTCCTGGCCGAGGGGGCTCGGCCTGTGTCCGTCAGCGGAGTTCGTCGACGTACCGGTCCGTCCCCGGCACTGTCGGGATGAACGGCGCCACCAGCTCCACCCGCCCCGCGCCCCCGCCGACCGTCTCCAGGTCGGCGAAGTGCTCCGTCCAACAGGCGCGCGGGTCGCTCTCCAGGAACCACAGCAGGGTCAGCCGGGTGTCGACCCCCTCGACCTGCTTCACGTAGGTCATCCTGTCCCCCGGCAGCGGCGTCGGGCGGAAGACGGTGACCATCGCGGCCGGGGAGCCCGCGAGCCGCCTCGGCAGTTCGCGCGCGACGAGGTCTTCGAGCAGCTCCGCCCGCGCCTCGGGCCCCTCCGCGTCGACGACCTGCAGGATCAGGCCCTGGTACGGGTGGTCGAGGGCGTGGAAGTCGCGCGGGCCGGCCGCCCCGTCGCGGTACACGGTCGCCTCGCGGTCCTGGAAGGACGTGAAGACGTGCGTACGGTCGCGGTAGACGCGGGCGTCGCGGTTGAGGCGCTTGTTGATGCCGACGGTCCACTTCATGTGCTCGTCGTAGCGGCCCTCGGTGACCCAGTACGTGGAGAGGTAGCAGCCGGCCGTGACCGGCTGGGCGACCGCCGACTTCTCCGGGCCGCGCAGTTCCTGGAGCGCCCGGGTGGCGACCCAGCGGCGGCCCGCGTACATCCAGGGCATCGCCATCGCGCCCGCGTAGTAGTGGTCGTCCTCGTACCAGCGGTTGTAGGCGTACTCGTGGCCCGGGTGCGGTTCCACCATCGTGATCAGCGCGTGGCCCGGCCGTACCCCGTACGGTCCGACCGCCGCCAGCTCGGCGTACGTCTCCGCGTACGTCTCCGCTCCTGCCGCCGCGCGTGCCTCACTGTCCATGCCCGTACCCCTTCCCTTGTCCTCTGGGGGTCCCTACTCTGACGGGTCGTCAGATCGATCGCCAGAGTCGGGAGGCACCCGGATGCTGCTCCAGGGAAAGACCGTGATCGTGTCGGGGGTCGGCGCCGGTCTCGGCCACCGGGTCGCCGAGACCGTCGTACGGGACGGGGGCAACGCGGTCCTCGGCGCCCGTACCGAGGCCAACCTCGCCAAGTCGGCGGCCGAGATCGATCCGGAGGGCCGGCACACCGCGCTGCGCGCCACCGACATCACCGACGAGGCGCAGTGCGAGGCGCTGGCCGCGCTCGCGGTGAAGCGGTTCGGCGGGATCGACGCGGTCGTCCATGTCGCCGCCTGGGACAGCTACTTCGGCGGGATCGAGGACGCCGACTTCGCCACCTGGCAGGGCGTCCTCGACGTCAACCTGCTCGGCACGCTGCGGATGACCCGGGCCTGCCTGCCGGCCCTGAAGGAGCGCGGGGGCTCGGTGGTCCTCATCGGTACGCAGTCGGCGGTGGCCGCGCCCTCGCAGGTCCAGCAGGCGGCGTACGCGGCCTCGAAGGGGGCGCTGACCTCGGCGATGTACTCGATGGCGCGCGAACTCGGCCCGCACCGGATCCGGGTCAACACCGTGCTGCCGGGCTGGATGTGGGGCCCGCCGGTGCAGGCGTACGTGACGTTCACGGCGCACACCGAGGGCGTGCCGGAGGACGAGGTGCTCGGGCGGCTCGCCGAGCGGATGGCACTGCCGGAGCTGGCGACGGACGGGGACGTGGCGGAGGCGGCGGCCTTCCTCGCCTCCGACCGGGCGCGGGCGATCACGGGCCAGTCGCTGCTCGTCAACGCGGGCGAGCTGATGCGGTAGCGCCCGCTCGGTCCACAGCGGCCGCACGGTACGCGAGGGCGTACCGTGCGGCCCTTTTTGACCCCATCTCGATTCAGGGATGTGAACACAGATCAGCGAGAAGAACGATTTTGCTTTCTCTTGACCCTCCCGCGCGTTGTCGTCGGCCCGCAACTCCCCACACCATGAACGGCGTTCACAAGGCGGACCGGACCCCTGGAGGGGGCTCAATGAACAGTCTCGACTGGGCCGTGCTCATCGGCTATTTCGGCGTCATGGTCGCGATCGGCGTCTGGTCCCACAAGCGCGTGGACAACGTCTCCGACTTCTTCACGGCCGGCGGCAAGATGCCGTGGTGGCTGTCGGGCATCTCGCACCACATGTCCGGCTACAGCGCGGTGATGTTCACCGGGTACGCGGGCATCGCGTTCACCTACGGCGTCACCTCGTACGTCACCTGGTCCTTCCCCATCGCGATCGGCATCGCGATCGGCGCGCACCTCTTCGCGCCCCGCCTCAACCGGCTCCGCTCACGGCTCCATGTGGCCTCCCCCCTGGAGTACCTGAAGAACCGGTACAACCTCCCCACCCAGCAGGCGCTGGCCTGGTCGGGCGTGCTCCTGAAGATCGTCGACGTGGGAGCCAAGTGGGCCGCGATCGCGACCCTGCTCTCCGTCTTCACCGGGATCTCCCTCAACCAGGGCATCCTCATCACCGGTGTCATCACCGGCATCTACTGCACGGTCGGCGGCCTGTGGGCCGACGCGCTCACCGAGCTCGGCCAGTTCATCATCCAGTTCTTCGCCGGCATCGCGATGCTGGTCGCCGTGCTCGCCAAGCTCGGTGGCGTCAGCGCGCTGTGGGAGGTGTGGGACCGGCCCGAGCTCCAGGGCCACACCGCGCCGACCGCGGGCCCGTACACGCTGACCTTCCTGCTCGCCTATCTCTTCATCAAGACCTTCGAGTACAGCGGCGGCATGTGGAACCAGGCCCAGCGCTACATGGCGACGCCCAACGCCCGTGAGGCGACCCGCTCCGGGCGGCTCTCGGCCGTCCTGTGGTTCGTCTGGCCGCTGGTCCTCTTCTTCCCGATGTGGGTGGCGCCGCTCCTGGTCGACCCGAAGAAGCCGGACGCGTCGGACAGTTACGCCCTGATGACCGAGCAGCTGCTGCCGCACGGCCTCCTCGGCCTGGTCATCGTCGGCTTCTTCTCGCACACGATGGCCATGTGCTCCTCCGACGCCAACGCCATCGCGGCCGTCTTCACCCGGGACATCGCCCCCGTCATGAGCAAGGCGGCGCGGCGCTGGACGCAGCAGGCCGGGCTGATCGCGGCGCGCTGGTCGACGATCGCGTTCCTCGCGCTGTCGATGGCGGTCGCCACCCAGGTCAACTCGCCCACCTTCAAGGACATCATCACCGTCGTCATCAAGTGGGTGGCCGGACTGATGGGCCCGATCGCGATCCCGTTCATGCTGGGCCTGCTCAAGACCTTCCGGAAGTCCGGCCCCACGGCAGCCCTTGTCTCCTGGGCGGCGGGTCTCTTCGCCTTCTGGCTGACCAACTACGGGCTCGACGGCATCGAGCTCCAGATCCAGATCGTCTCGCCGCTCGCGACCTCGCTGATCCTCTACATCGTCATCGGCTTCGTCCGGCCCGAGGACACCCCGGAGCGCGACGCGGTCCTCGCGAAGATCAACCAGGACCCGGACGGGGACGAGGACGGCGGCGCCGCCATCCCGCCCCAGGCCTCCGGCGAGCCCGCGGCACAGCCGCAGACGTGACCCGGGCTCAGCCCCTCGGGTAGCGGGCGAGCCAGCCCGGGTGGGACTCGGCGGGGCTGTGCAGGGCGGCGCCCTGGGTCATCTCCATCGCGAAGTCGTCGGCGAGTTCGAGCACCGTGGAACGGCCCTCCAGTTCGGCCAGCCAGGCCGGCGGGAGGGCCGTTTCGCCGTGCAGGGCGCCGAGGAGGGCGCCCGTGACGGCGCCCGTCGCGGCCGACGGGCCGTCGTGGTTGACCGCGAGGCGCAGGCCGTGGCGGATGTCCTCGCCGACGAGCGCGCAGTACACGGCGGCGGCCAGCTGTCCCTCCGCGCGGTCCTCGTCGGCGCCGAGGTCGGTGACCCGGCCCGCGTTCGGCATCCCCTGGCGTACGGCCCCCAGGGCCCGCTGGAGGGCGTCGGTGACGGGCTGGTGGCCGGGGCGCGGGGCGAGCTGGGCCAGGGCCCGCTGGACCGAGCCGTCCACGCTCTCGCCGCGCGCGAGGCCGTGGACGACGACGGCGAGCGCGCCGGCCGCGAGGTAGGCGGCCGGGTCGCCGTGGGTCTGTGCGGCGCACTCGACGGCCAGCTGGCACACGAGTTGGGGCTCCCAGCCGACGAGCAGCCCGAAGGGCGCCGAGCGGACGAGCGCGCCGGAGTCGGTCGCCCCCGGGTTCTTGGGCTTGTCCAGGGTGCCCAGATGCTCGTCGCCGAGGCCGGTGAGGCAGGCGCGGGCGGGGTCGCGGCGGACGTAGAGCCACTCCTCGCGGGCGAGCCAGCCGTTGTCCTTGCGGCGCTCGTCGGGGCCCCAGTCGCGCTGGGTGGCCGCCCAGCGGAGATGGGCGCGGTGCACGTCGGTGGGCGGGTGCCAGGCGCCGGTGTCGCGCCGGACCTGGGCGCGGATCAGGCCGTCGACGGTGAAGAGGGTCATCTGGGTGGCCGCGGTGACCGCGCCGCGCCTGCCGTGGGCGGGGACGGGCTCGGTGAGGCCCTCCGGTCCGTGGGCGGCCCTGATCGCGTCCAGGGAGAGGTGCGCGACGCCGGCGCCGAAGGCGTCGCCCATGGCCCCGCCGAGGAGGCAGCCGCGGACGCGGGCCCGGAAGTCCTGCTGTTCGGTACGGCCCCACACGGCCGCAGCGCTCGTGGTCACGAACTGCCCTCCCCCGGAAGCCCTCGGCGCACAGGTCTCGCAGCACTGTAATCGACCGCGTTCGCACCTTCGCGAGGCAGAACGTTTTGCGATCGGATGCCTTTCTGTCCATCTTCGACCGCAGTTCACCGGATGTTTCGGCATGCCTTGAACGATCCGCGCGTGACACGTTTCAAGACCTCAACGTACGCAGTCGTCGCCGCCGCGCTCGTCCTGGGCGTCACCGCCCCGGCCGCCGTCGCCCACGACTCCCGGCACACCCACGGCGGGCACTCCTCCCACCGGGAGCAGTCCTCCGTCCCCTTCACCTCCGCCACCGTCACCGAGAACGCCGACGGCAGCTTCACCATCGCCTGGTCCGCCCGGGGCACCCACGGTGTGAAGATCCGCACCGAGGGCCGCACGGTCGCCCGCGGCGGCGACACCGGCAAGGTCACCGTCAAGGGCCTGCGCGCGGTCGACCGCCGCTGGTTCGACCTGGTCCCCGACCGGGGCACCTCGCTGCGCCTGGCCGACCGTCTGATCAAGCTCCGGGGCACGGTCAACTTCCGTGACGCCGGCGGCTACCGCACCGCCGACGGCCACTGGGTCAAGATGGGCGAGATCTACCGCTCCGACGCCCTCAACCAGCTCACCCCGGACGACCTGGCCAAGCTGAAGCGCCTGGGCATCCGGACCGTGTTCGACCTGCGCATGCAGAGCGAGCGCGACAAGGACCCGGACCGCGTCCCGGCCGGCGCCACGCACGTCGTCGCCGACGTCCTCGCGGGCACCGGCACGTTCACCTCAAGCCCCAAGTCCCCGGCCGAGGCCGAGGCCATGATGGTCGAGGGCAACCGCTTCATGGTGAGCGGCGCCACGGCGAAGGCCGCGTACACCACGGTCTTCGAGGGCATCGCGGACGAGCGCCGGCACGGCGTCCTCTTCCACTGCACGGCCGGCAAGGACCGCACGGGCTGGAGCAACGCGGCCCTCCTCACCGCCCTCGGGGTCCCCGAGGAGACGGTGATGGCCGACTACCTGGCCAGCAACACCTACCGGGCGGCCGCCAACGAGGCGATCCTCTCCCACCTCCCGCCGCAGCAGGCCGCGGTCTACAAGCCGCTGCTCGACGTGCGCCCGGAGTACCTCAACGCGTCCTTCTCCGAGGTCGAGGAGGAGTACGGCTCGTTCCGCTCGTACCTGAAGCAGGGCCTCGGCATCGACGCCCGTGAGCTGAAGGACCTCAAGCGGGAGCTCCTGGTCGGCTGACCCGCCCCGCCGTGGTCAGGGCGACCGTCCTCGCCCTGACCGGCACGCCGGGCGCGCTCAGTCCCCCAGCACCGGCAGCAGCTCCGGCAGGTGGCCGTCCGAGGCCGTCGCCGCGCGCTGCCGCTCCTCGGGCACCTCGCCGTAGAGCGTCGACCGCGGACGCGACGGGCGACCCGCCGCCTCCGCGATGGAGACGAGATCGCGGATCGAGCGGTACGAGCCGTAACTCGAGCCCGCCATGCGGGAGATGGTCTCCTCCATCAGCGTGCCGCCCAGGTCGTTGGCGCCCGAGCGGAGCATCTCGGCGGCGCCGTCCGCACCCAGCTTCACCCAGCTGGTCTGGATGTGGGGGATGTGCGGGTGGAGCAGGAGGCGCGCCATGGCCGTGACCGCGCGGTTGTCGCGGACCGTCGGGCCGGGGCGGGCGATGCCCGCGAGGTAGACGGGGGCGTTGGTGTGGATGAAGGGGAGCGTCACGAACTCCGTGAAGCCGCCGGTCTCCTGCTGGATGGCCGCCAGCGTGCGGAAGTGGCCGAGCCAGTGCCGCGGCTGGTCCACGTGGCCGTACATCATCGTGGACGAGGAGCGGATGCCCAGTTCGTGGGCGGTCTTGATCACCTCGATCCAGGTGGCCGTCGGCAGCTTGCCCTTGGTGAGGACCCAGCGGACCTCGTCGTCGAGGATCTCGGCCGCCGTACCGGGGATCGAGTCGAGGCCCGCCTCCTTCGCGGCCGTCAGCCACTCGCGGATCGACAGGCCGGTCCGCGTCGCGCCGTTCACGACCTCCATCGGCGAGAAGGCGTGGACGTGCATCCCCGGCACGCGCTCCTTCACCGCCCGCGCGATGTCGAAGTACGCCGTGCCCGGCAGGTCCGGGTGGATGCCGCCCTGCATGCACACCTCGACCGCGCCGACCTCCCAGGCCTGCTGGGCCCGGTCGGCGACCTGGTCGAGGGAGAGGGTGTACGCGTCGGCGTCCGTACGGCGCTGGGCGAAGGCGCAGAAACGGCAGCCGGTGTAGCAGACGTTGGTGAAGTTGATGTTCCGCGTGACGATGTACGTGACGTCGTCGCCGACCACCGACTTCCGTACGTCGTCGGCGATCCGGGTCAGCGCGTCGAGCGCGGGCCCGTCGGCGTGCAGCAGGGCCAGCGCCTCGTCGTCCGTGAGCCGCGTGGGGTCGTCCGCGGCCGTCGCGAGGGCGGCCCGTACGTCCGTGTCGATGCGCTGCGGGACCATGCCGGGAGCCGCCGCCTCGCGCAGCGCGCCCCAGTCGCCGTAGACCTCGTCGAAGTCCTCGCGGCGGTCGTGGGTGCGGCCGGTGGTGTCGATCGTACGGTGCAGATCCGTGCGGCCGGCCGCCGTGAACGCCTCGTCCGGCTCCTGCCAGGGCAGGCCGCGGACGGTCGCGTCCGGATTGGCGAGGCCCGTCTCCGGGTCGGCGAGCGCGCGCACGTGCGGCAGCAGGCGCGGGTCGAGCCAGGGCTCGCCGCGGCCGACGAACTCCGGGTAGACGCAGAGGCGTTCGCGCAGCTCGAAGCCGGCGGTACGGGACTTCTCGGCGAGGGTGTCGATCTGCGGCCAGGGCCGCTCCGGGTTGACGTGGTCGATGGTGATCGGGGAGACCCCGCCCCAGTCGTCGATGCCGGCGCCGATGAGCCGGCCGTACTCCTCGTCGACGAGGTTCGGCGGGGCCTGGAGACAGGCGGAGGGGCCCATGATGTGCCGGGCGACGGCGATCGTGGCGATCAGGTCGTCGAGTTCGGCGTCGGGCATGCCGCGCATCGCCGTGTCCGGCTTGGCGCGGAAGTTCTGGATGATCAGTTCCTGTATGGAGTGGTAGGCGCGCGAGACGCGGCGCAGCGCGAAGAGGGACTCGGCCCGCTCCTCGTACGTCTCGCCGATCCCGATGAGCAGCCCGCTGGTGAACGGGACGGACGAGCGTCCGGCGTCCTCAAGGACCCGCAGCCGGACGGCGGGCTCCTTGTCGGGCGAGCCGTAGTGCGGGCCGCCGGGCTCGGACCAGAGCCGGGTCGCGGTCGTCTCCAGCATCATGCCCATGGAGGGCGCGACGGGCTTGAGCCGCTGGAAGTCCGTCCAGGACAGGACGCCGGGGTTGAGGTGCGGGAGGAGACCGGTCTCCTCGAGGATCCGGATCGCCATGGCCCGTACGTAGGCGAGGGTGTCGTCGTATCCGTGCGCGTCGAGCCACTCGCGGGCCTCGGGCCAGCGGGCCTCGGGCTTGTCGCCGAGGGTGATGAGGGCTTCCTTGCAGCCCAGTTCGGCGCCGCGGCGGGCGATGTCGAGGACCTCGTCGGGGGACATGAACATCCCGTGGCCGGCGCGGCGCAGCTTGCCGGGGACGGTGACGAAGGTGCAGTAGTGACACGTGTCCCGGCAGAGCCGGGTGAGCGGGATGAACACGCTCTTGGAGTACGTGATGACCCCGGGCCGCCCGGCGGCCTCGAGCCCCGCGTCACGCACGCGCGCGGCGGAGGCCGCGAGGTCGTCGAGGTCCGCGCCCCGCGCCTGCAGCAGCACGGCGGCCTCCCCGACATCGAGGGCCACCCCGTCCCTGGCCCGCTTGAGGGCTCGGCGCATGGCGTTCTCGGTGGGGCGTTCCGCCTGCCCGGGCTGCTGATCCGTCATGGAGCGAGCATACGAGTGACCTCGTGCGGACAGGAGACCTCCTCGACGACCGGCTCACCGTCCGGCCGGCCCCACGACACCCGCGCCCGGCGCGCCCCGGCGGCGCGGCGCCGCGCATCGCCCAGCTCCGCGCGGGCCGCGTCGACCTCCTCGGAGGTCAGCGGGCCATGGATCTCCTCGTTCGCCACGACCAGCTCGGCGAGGCCGTCCCGCTCGATCTGCCGCCGAACGCCACTTGCGCCCCAGTCGCTCACTCCGTGTCCTTGGGGTGACGTGGCGCCGCGTGGACGAGATGGACCGTGCGGCGCGCTTCGTCCACCAGGTAGCGCACGCGGCCGCCGGAAGTGACCTCCTACTCCCACTGGGGGTAGGCGCGTCCGCCCAGCGTGCCGGTGGCCAGGCGGCCACGCAGCCGATGCTGCCGGTCGGGTTCCAGGTGAGCCGTCGGGTCCCGGCGGAGCGCCTCGAAGCACCGGCGGGTGTTCCCGGGTGCCTCCGCGGCGAGTTCGCCCCAGCCCTTGGCGGCCTCGTTCGTCGCGAATCGCAGGCGCCACTCCGTACCGATCGACGGCGGGGCGACGTCGTCTCCCCTCTTCGGGCTCACGGAGCGGTCACCTCGCCGTGGTGCTCGTCGGGGAGCGCGCGCGTGAGTGTCTCGGTCAGCGTCGGGTCGGCGAGGATGCGCGCCGTCGCCCGCCATTCCACGATCGTCCGGTGCAGGTTCGCGTGGACGTCCAACTGCGCGGCGTCGTACGTCGCGTCGACCAGGTCCTGGACGAACTCCCTGAGTTCATCGACGGAGAGGTGCCGCACCCAGGGAAAGACCGAGGGTAGCGCTCGCCCTATGGTCCGAGCGCCGCCGTCGGCCGTGAGGAGCGCACCGAGCAGGCGGGCCGTGATCTCGGCCGTCTCCTCCCGCTCCTGGTCGTGGCGCGCAGTGGTGAGGTAGAGGTCCTGCCCGTCCCGACGCGTGACGAGCAGGCGATGCGCCCTGTCCAGCGTCTCGGCGACTCGCTTCGAGTTCTTGGAGAGTTCGGAGAACGAGACAGTCGTGGTCACCATGACCACGACCATACTTCGGAATGTATTCCGAAGTCAACGGGGGGCGGTGCGTGCCCCGCGCCTCGCGGACGCAGGAGCTGCATGACCCCGCCGGGGCCGGCGGCGACGAGGCCGTCGACGGGGTGAAGCCGCCGACCCCGGTCTAGAGGTACTGGGCGTACTCGTCCAGGACCCTCAGAACCTCGTCCTCCTCCCCCGGCGGCAGCTGCAGCACGACCTCCTCGCAGCCGAGCTCCGCGTAGTGCGCGAGCTTGCCCGGGTTCGGCAGGACCCCGTACGGGACGACCTGGAGGGACTTCGGGTCGCGGCCCGCGGCCTGCCAGGCCTCCTGGAGCACCGGCATCGACTGCGTCAGGCCGCGCCCGCCGATCGGCATCCAGCCGTCGCCGTACTCGGTGATGTGCCCGAAGAGCTTCGGGCCCGCCGCCCCGCCCAGCAGGACGCGCGGGGCGCCGCCGGCCGGCTTGGGGTACGCGTACGACGCCCGCACCGAGACGCCGAACTCGCCCTCGTACGCGGTCGGTTCAGGCGCCCACAGGGCCCGCATCACGCGCATCCGCTCCCGGCTCAGCTCGCGCCGCGTCGCCCACTCCACGCCGTGGTCGGCGGCCTCCTCCTTGTTCCAGCCGAAGCCGACGCCGAGGGTGAAGCGGCCGCCCGAGAGGTGGTCGAGGGTGGCGACCTGCTTGGCCAGGGCGATCGGGTCGTGCTCGGTGACCAGCGTGACACCGGTGCCGAGAAGGAGCCGCTCGGTGACCGCGGAGGCCTGGCCGAGGGCGACGAAGGGGTCGAGCGTACGGCCGTACTCCGGGGGCAGTTCGTCGCCCGCCGCCGGATAGGGGGTGGTCCGCTCCGTCGGGATGTGGGTGTGTTCCGGGAGGTAGAGGCCGGCGAAGCCGCGCTGCTCCAGCTCGCGCGCGAGCCGCACGGGCGTGATGGTCTCGTCGGTCAGGAAGATCGTGGTCGAGATCCGCATAGCGGCACGGTAGGGGGTCGGGCGGGGATTTCCGAGAGGTGCGACGCGTCAGGCCTCTTGCGTTGTCCGGGAGTTCACGCCCTACTACCAGGGTGCCGGACATGAGCGAACCGACCCGACGAACGCTCCTGACGACGAGCGTCGCCTCCGCCCTTACCTTGGGAAGCGTGAGCTTCGCGCACGCGGCCGACACCCCCGGTGGCGACCGCACCGAGACCGTCGGCGGCACGCTGCCGCCCGGCTCCCCCGACTACGTGTACCTGCCGGTCGAGATCCCCCGCGGGGTCCGCGAGATCCACGTCGCGTACACCTACGACCGGCCCGCCGTCCCCGCCGGGACGCAGGGCAACGCCCTGGACATCGGCATCTTCGACCAGCGCGGCACCGAGCTCGGCGGGGACGGCTTCCGCGGCTGGTCGGGCGGCGCGCGCAAGGAGTTCTTCCTGCGCACCGACGAGGCCACACCCGGCTACGTCGCCGGTCCGCTGCGGGCCGGGACCTGGTTCGTGGTGCTCGCCCCGTACACGGTGGCGCCGCAGGGGCTCACGTACTCCGTGACCCTCACCCTGCGGTTCGGCGCCTCGCTTCCCGTCGTCCGGCCCGTGTACCCGCCCGAGCGGGCCAAGGGGCGGGGCCGGGCCTGGTACCGGGGCGACAGCCATCTGCACACCGTGTACTCGGACGGCCGCCGCACGCCCGCCGAGGTCGCCGCGCTCGCGCGCGCCGCCGGGCTCGACTTCCTTAACCCCACCGAGCACAACACCCATGCCGGGCACGGCGCGTGGGCGGAGCTCGCCGGGGACGACCTGCTGATCCTCCTCGGCGAGGAGATCACCACGCGCAACGGTCACGTCCTGGCGCTGGGCACCGAGCCCGGCACGTTCGTGGACTGGCGCTACCGGGCGCGGGAGAACCGTTTCGGGCACTTCGCCCGCGCGATCCGCCGGGCGGGCGGTCTGGTGGTCCCCGCGCACCCGCACGCCACCTGCATCGGCTGCAACTGGAAGTTCGGCTTCGGCGACGCGGACGCGGTCGAGGTGTGGAACGGGCCGTACACCCCGGACGACGAGGTGTCCCTGGCCGGCTGGGACGCGGCGCTCGCGAAGGGCCGCTGGACCCCGGCGATGGGCAACAGCGACGCCCACCGCGACCCGGACCGGGTCGGCACCCCGCAGACCGTGGTCCTGGCGGACGAGCTGAGCCGGGAGGCGATCCTGGCGGGCCTGCGCGCGGGCCGTTCGTACGTCGCCGAGTCCTCGGCGGTCTCGCTCGACTTCGCGGTCACGGACGGGCGGGGGCGGACGGCCGGCATCGGCGAGCGCCTGCGCGTCCCGGCGGACCGGCCCGTGACGGCCCGGCTCACGGTGACCGGCGCCCCGGAGGGCGCCACGGTCCGCTTCGTCACGGACCAGGGCGTCCTGCACACGGCGCCCGCGCCCGCGGCGGGGCAGCCGGTGGAGTGGGCGACGACGGCCGCGTACGCCTCCTACGTACGGGCGGAGGTACGGCACCCGGCGACGCTGCCGCCCCTCCCGGGCGCGCTCGTGGCCTTCACCAACCCGGTGTTCCTGGAGGGCACCCGCTGACCGGGCTGGTCAGGCCGCGTACTCGCTGAGGTCGATGGCGTGCACGCGCAGCGGCGTACCGAAGGCCGGGTGCTCCAGCTCGCGCTCCGGGCTCATGCCGAGCTTGCGCATGACGTTCTCGGAGGCCGTGTTGGAGATGTGGGCGATGGAGATCACCCGGTCGAGGCCGCGGTCCTGGAGCGCCCACTCCAGGACCGCGTGCGCGGCCTCGGAGGCGTACCCCTGACCCCAGAACGGCCGCCCGAGCCGCCAGCCGATCTCCACCTCGTGCGCCAGCTCGGGCAGGAACTGGGGGACGGAGAGCCCGGCGAAGCCGATCAGCTCGCCGGAGCCGAGGAGTTCGACGGCGAAGAGCCCGAAGCCCTCGTCGTCCCACTCCTCCTCCCACCGCTCGATGTCCTCCGCGGTCTGCTCCAGATCCCGGACGGACCCGTCGCGGATCCAGCGCATCACCTCGGGGTCGGCGTCGATCTCGGCCATGGGCACGAGGTCGTCGTCGGTCCAGCGGCGCAGGAGGAGGCGGGGGGTGAGGATCTCGGTCATGGCCCCATCCTCTCAGCCGCCCGAGGCCGGCCCGCTCCCTGCCGAGCCGGTGCGGTGGCCCGGGCAGGGGGACGGGCATCCCGAGGCTGCCTCCAGCGGCTATCCCGCGATGACGAACCCGCGGGTGGGCCGGTAGGCCGCGGCGGCGGCCACGGCCGCGAGAGTCTCCTCGGTGATGTCCCGCTGCTCACCCGGGCCGGCCTGATCGACCACTCGCCAGGGGCCCGCCGGATACCGTCGGTCCACCGGCACGAGGACCCCGGGGATCCCGTACCTACGCATCGATTCGTGCAGTGCCGAGACTTCGCGCGCGTCCATGGCTCTCCTTGTTCCCTCGGGGGGTGCCGAGCCCATTCCCCAGGGTCGGGCGGGAGGGAAGCGCAGCCGCCGGGGTTGATCGTGCCGCAGCCGCCGGGCATCGGGGTGTGATCGCAGTTCGCGACGACAGCGACCGGCGACTTCTTCGGTCCCGCCCAGAGCTCGGCGTCCGGGGTATGGCCCGCCTGCTCGATGAGGGCCATGGTGCGGGTGAGGACCTCCGGGTCGTGCCTGGAGACGTCGGGGCGCTCGGGGTAGTGGTGGACGGTGCGGCCGAGGCAGCTGCACAGGGTCGCGTACATGTGCGTGTGGAGGATGAGCGCATGCCATCCCTCGTCCACCTCGCGGGTGGGCGCGATGCGGACCGTCGGGAAGAGGCTGGCGGCATGGACGAACTTCAGGGCCTCGTCGACGATTCGGGAGGCCATTGAGGGGTCGATCACCACGCACGATGCCGACTACCGGCTGACCGAAGCCGACTTCGACCTCGCCGCGCGCATCGACGCCATCGTCGCCGCACACCAGGCGCTGCCGCTCGACTGACCCCGGACACGACGACGGCGCGTCGTCGTGCACGGGTGCCGGCAGCGGGCGGGTCGCGCACCACCGTCTCGCCCCGCTTCTACGGGTGCCGTCGGCCCCGACGGGCGCCGATGGACCTGTGTCGCCGGGTGCGCGACCCTGCTTGGATGGCGATCATGCTGAGCCGCCTCGAGACGTACTACGACACCGTCCCCCGGTCCGCCGCCCGCGCCGAGGAGTTCAGGTCGCTGACCCTGTTCGTACGGGAGGGGCAGGGCTGGCCGTACTACGCCCGCCCCGCGCTCGGGCACACCGGTGAGGTGCCGCTCGCCGACGTGGAGCGGGTGCGGGCGCGCCAGCGGGAGCTGGGCGCGCCCGAGGCGTTCGAGTGGGTCGCGGAGACGACGCCGGGGCTGCGGGCGGCCGTCGAGAAGAGCGGGCTCGTGGTCAACGAGCACCCGCTGATGGTCCTCGAAGGGGAGGGCGTGGCGGTCCCCGCGCCCGAGGGCGTGACCGTACGGATGGTGGAGGCCGGCGACCCGGCCCTGGAGTCGGCCGCCGCCGTCCCGTACGCGGCCTTCGGGGTCACCCCGGACGCCTCGGTCGCCGGGCACCTGGCGGCCAGGATCGACGCGGGGCTCACCCGGCTCGCCGCCGCCGTGGACGCGGACGGCACGGCCCTCTCGGCCGGGCAGCACCAGCCGGTCGGGACCGCCCTGGGCACCGTCTCGGAGGTCGTCGGGGTCGGCACCCTGCCGGCCGCCCGGCGACGCGGGCTCGGCCTCGCCGTGACCGCCGCGCTCGTCGCCGACGCGCGGGCGCGCGGGGTGGAGACCGTGTTCCTGTCGGCGACGGACGAGAGCGTGGCCCGGCTCTACGGGCGGCTCGGCTTCCGTACGGCGGGCACGGCGCTGATCGCCGAACCGGCCTCCTGAGCCGCTCGGGAAAACCGCCGCGAAAAAATCTTCCCGGTCGTGTCACATCCGCGTCGCGCGGTCCGTCAGTGCTGTGAAGGCAACGAGAACCGGCACCACGGACCGCCCAAGGAGCGACCGCCATGCAGCAGCACACGACCACCCAGCGCATGACCAACCCCGCCTACCTCCTGCCCGACGCCGGAACGGCCATCCAGAGCCTGGTGAAGGCCACCCGTCAGGGCGGCGTCGCCGAGTCGATCCTGGAGCTCGTGCACCTGCGGGCCAGCCAGATCAACGGCTGCGGCTTCTGCGTCGACTACGGCGCGAAGGGCGCCCGGAAGGCCGGGGTGAGCGACGAGAAGCTGTTCGCCGTGGCCGCCTGGCGTGAGACGCCGTACTTCACCGACGAGGAGCGCGCCGCGCTCGCCCTCGCCGAGCACGCGACGCGGCTCGCGGATACCTCGGACGCCGTGCCGGACCCGGTGTGGGACGCGGCGGCGGACCACTTCGACGAGAAGCAGCTCGCCGCGATCGTGCTGATGGTCAGCCTCACGAACCTGTTCAACCGGCTCAACGTCACGGTGCGGCAGCCGGCGGGCGTGGCGATCTGAGCCCGCGGAGGGGCACACGGGCGGGCGGCCTGACGGGCACCCGAACGGACCGCACCACCCGCCCGGGGTCCCTCGTTGGTCGGGGCATGAAGAAGATGCTCACCGCGGCCCTGACCGGTCTCGCCCTCGCGGGCAGCCTCGGCGCCGCCGGTTCCGCCGTCGCCGACACGTCGACCGACCTCGGCAACGCCAACCTGCCCTCCGTCGTCCCGCTGAGCGGCCTCCTGAACCCCCAGGAGCGGCCCGCCGAGATGCCGGCCGCGAACGCGGCGGTCGAGGGGCTCCTGCCCGGGCGCTGAGCCCCGGGGGTACGAAAGCGCGAGGTGGCGGGGCCCTTTCGGGTCCCGCCACCTCGCGCGTTCATGACTCAGGTGTACGTACGGGCTGTCAGTCGGCGACCACCAGCGACGGGGTCTCCTTCGTCAGCACCTCGCCCCGGAAGAACGCGGGGCTCTTGCGCTGCATGACCAGCATGATCACGAAGCCGACGAGGAGCAGTCCGACGCCGATCACGAAGACCGAGCCGACGCCGAGGACGGACGAGCCGCTGCCGTAGGCCGGGTCCCACATGTCGTACAGCGTCTTGCCGAAGACGGCGGTCAGCAGGACGCCGCCGAGGACCGGGCACAGGCCCTTGTAGAGGAAGTCCCGGCCGGAGCGGAAGAGCTCCTTGCGGAAGTACCAGGCGCAGGCGAACGCGGTCAGCGAGTAGTAGAAGCAGATCATCAGGCCGAGCGCGTAGATCGTGTCGACCAGGACGTTCTCGCTGACCAGGGTCATCACCGTGTAGAACGCGCCGGTGGCGACGCCCGCGACGATCGTGGCCTTGCCCGGCACCTTGAAGCGCGGGTGGACCTTGGCGAAGGACGGCGGGAGCGCCTCGTACGTCGACATCGCGAGGACCGTGCGGGCCACCGGGATGAACGTCGTCTGGAGGCTGGCCGCCGCGGAGGCGAGGACGGCGACGAAGAGCAGGATGCCGAGGACCGGTCCCATGACCGGGCCCGCGAGGGCCGCGAAGACGTTGTCGGAGGTCTCCGGGTTGGCGAGGCCGAGTCCGGTGTCGCCGGAGCCGACGGCCATCTGCGCGGCGATGCCGGTGGCGAGGTAGGAGCCGACCAGGACGACCATCGCGATGAGCGCGGCGCGGCCGGGGGTCTTGGTGGAGCCCGTGGTCTCCTCGTTGGTCGCCATGCAGGCGTCCCAGCCCCAGTACATGAAGATCGAGAGGGAGAGACCGGCCGTGAAGGCGGCGAAGGACTGGACGGCGAACGGGTTCATCCACTCCCAGGAGAAGGAGAGCCCGGTGTCGAAGGTGCCGCTGCCGGCCTTCTGGAAGGCCATCGCGACGAAGATCGCGAGGACGACGAGCTGGAGGCCGACGAGGGCGTACTGCACGCCCTTGGTGGCGGTCATGCCGCGGTAGCTGATCGCGGTCGCGATGGCGATGAGCGCGAGGCAGGTGACGATGTGGACGGCCTTGTTGTCGTCCAGGGCGGCGATGGACTCAGCTCCGGTGAGTTCTCCGGCGAGGAGCCAGAAGTACGAGGTGGCGACGCCGGCCAGGTTGGAGAGCACGATGATCGTCGCGATGACGAGGCCCCAGCCGCACATCCAGCCGATCTTGGGGCCGAAGGCCTTCACGGTCCAGGTGAAGGAGGTGCCGCAGTCGGGCATGACCCGGTTGAGCTCGCGGTACGCGAAGGCGACGAGCAGCATCGGGAGGAAGCCGGCGAGGAAGATCGCGGGCATCTGGAGGCCGACCTCGCCGGCGGTGGAGCCGAGCGTCGAGGTCAGACAGTAGACGGGGGCGACGGTCGAGATGCCGATGACGGCACTGCCCATGAGCCCGACGGAGTTCCCGCCGAGACCCTTCTTCCGAACGCCGTGGCTGTCGGTGGTGGCGTCCGTGACGCCCCTTACCGTGTCTCCGGCCTGGGGCCGTGCTTCCACCTGAGTCATGAACAGGACGTTAAATGCTGCGGTTTCCACATCCGGAAGACGAAAGTCCGGGACGTTGACCGATCTTCACCTTGCATTAAGAGGGCGACAACGACCTCTGAGCATTGATTGAAAGATCGACCACCCGGTCGCACCGACCGATTGGTAGGCGTCTCACCGACTGTCCGATATGCGGGAACCGCAGCACCACCCCAAATGTCCGTTTTCAAATTTTCCCGAAGAATTTTCCGGGCCGTGCGGGAGGCCGTACTCCGGGCCGCGCTCCGGCCGCGCGGGAAGCGGGTCAGCCCGGCCAGACCACCGCCTGCGTCTCGCTGTACGCGTGCAGGGCGTACGAGCCCACGTCCCGCCCCACACCGCTCTTCTTGAAGCCGCCGAAGGGCGCCTCCATGTTCCGTCCGATCGTGTTCACCCCGACGCCGCCGGCCCGCAGCCGGGCCGCGATACGGAATGCGCGGGCCACGTCGCCCGACCACACGTAGTCGAGGAGCCCGTAGTCGCTGTCGTTGGCCAGCGCGACGCCCTCCTCCTCGTCGTCGAACGGGACGACCACGACGACCGGACCGAAGATCTCCTCCCGCACCACGCGCATGTCGTTCGTGCAGTCGGCGAGCAGGGTCGGGGCGACGTAGAAGCCGCGCTCCATGGCGGGCCGGACCCCGCCCGCCACCACCCGCGCGCCCTCCTTCTTCCCGAGCTCGACGTACGACTCCACCCGGTCGCGGTGGGCCGCCGAGATCACCGGGCCGACGACCGTGCCCGGCACCGTCGGGTCGCCGACCTTCATGAAGGCGAGGTAGCCGGTGAGCTTCTCGATCAGCTGCTCGTAGATCCCGCGCTGGGCGAGCACCCGGGTCGGGGCCGTACAGATCTGGCCGCTGTAGAAGGAGAACGTGGTCCCGATGCCCATCACGGCCGAGTCGAGGTCGGCGTCGTCGAGGACGAGCGCCGCGCCCTTGCCGCCCAGCTCCATCAGCTGCCGCTTCAGCGCCCGGCCGCAGACCTCGCCGATCCGCTGGCCGACGGCCGTGGAGCCGGTGAAGGAGACCATGTCGACGTCCGGCGAGTCGACGGCCGCCTCGCCGACGGCGGCGCTCGTGCCCGTGACGACGTTGACGACTCCGGCCGGGATGCCCGCCTCCTCCAGGGCGCGGGTCATCGCGAAGACCGAGAGCGGGTCCTGCGGGGCGGGCTTCACCACGACCGTGTTGCCCATGGCGAGCGCCGGGGCGATCTTGCCGGCCGGGTTGGCCCAGGGGTTGTTGTACGAGGTGATGCAGGTGACCACGCCGACCGGGCGGCGCACGGCGACCGCGCCGAAGACCCCTGCCTTGCCCATGGGCCCGGCCTCGTTGATCTGCGGGGGCAGCGCCTGCTCGACGGGTTCCAGGGCACCGCGAGCGTACCGCCGGAAGCGGGACGATCCGACGGCGACCTGCATCCCGCGCGCGGTGCCGGTGATGGCGCCGGTCTCGGCCTGCGCGAGGGCCACGTTCGCCTCGGCGTCCCGGGCCATCAGGTCGGCGGCCCGGTCGAGGAGCGCGGCGCGCTCCTCCGGTTTCGTACGGGACCAGGTCGCGAAGGCCTCGCGGGCGGCGGCCGCCGCCTCGTACACCTGGTGCGTGGACGCCTCGGGCGCGAGGCCGACGACCTCCTCGGTGGCCGGGTTGACCACCTCGTAGTGGCCGCCGTCGGGCTCGACCCACGCGCCGCCGATGAAGAGTCGCTGATCCGCCCGGCTCATCGGGTGGACACCGTCCTCGTGTCGCGGCCCGAGCGCAGCACTCGGCCGGGTATCGCGCCGGTCACCTCGTCGTCGCGGATGGTCTCCACGCCGTTGACGCGGACGGAGACGACGCCGATCGCGCGCGAGTCGAGCCGGGGGCTGTCGCCGGGCAGGTCGTGCACGAGGGTCGCGGGCCCGGCGTCGATCCGCTCGGGGTCGAAGAGGACGAGATCGGCGTGGAACCCCTCGGCGATCCGGCCGCGTTCACGCAGCCCGAAGAGCCGGGCCGGGTCGTCGCTGAGCATCTTCACCGCCTGCTCCAGGGGGACGAGCTTGCGGCCGCGCAGGCAGTCGCCGAGGAAGCGGGTGGTGTACGGGGCGCCGCACATCCGGTCCAGGTGCGCGCCGGCGTCGGAGCCGCCGAGCAGCACGTCCTCGTGCTCCCAGGTCTCGCGGCGCAGCGCCCAGGAAGCCGGGTCGTTGTCGGAGGGCATGGGCCACAGGACGGTCCGCAGCTCGTCGTTGGCGCAGATCTCGACGAGGCACTGGAAGGGGTCCTGGCCGCGCTCGGCGGCGATGTCGTTGACGACGCGTCCGGTGAGGCCCTCGTTCTCGCGGCTGTACGTGTCCCCTATGACGTAACGGCCGAAGTGGGCGAGGCGGCGGAAGACGCCGGCCTCCTTGGAGTCGGCGCGGCGCAGCATCTCGGAGCGGACGTCGGGGTCGCGGAGCTTGGCGATGCGCTCGGGGACGGGGAGGCCCAGGATCTCGCCCCAGCCGGGGATGAGGTTGAGGGCGCAGAACGTGCCGAGCGACATGTTCATGGGGGTCAGGATCGGCATGGTGAGCGCGACGATCCGGCCGCCGGACTTGCGGGCGCGTTCGGAGGCGACGAGCTGGCGCGGGACGCGTTCGGGGACGGCGGCGTCGATGGTGAGGACGTTCCAGTTGAGGGGGCGTCCGGCGGCGGCGGTCATGTCGACGAACAGGTCGATCTCGTCGTCGGAGAACTGGTCGAGGCAGCCGGCCAGGATCGCCTCGATCTGGGTGCCCTCGTGCTCGCCGACGGCCTTCGCGAGGGCGACGAGTTCGGCGGGCGAGGCGTGCCGGGAGGCGACGGGAGCGCCGTCGCCGTCGGAGTGGGTGGCGGACTGGGTGGTGGAGAGGCCCCAGGCGCCGGCGTCCATGGCGTCACGGAGGAGGTCGGTCATCCGCCGGATCTGCTCGGGCGTGGCGTGCCCGCCGACGGCGTCGGAGCCCATCACGTACCTGCGCAGGGCGCAATGCCCCACCATGAAGCCGGCGTTGACGGCGATGCGTCCTTCGAGGGCGTCGAGGTACTCGCCGAAGGAGGACCAGCTCCAGTCGACGCCCTCCTCCAGGGCCTTGAGGGCCATGCCCTCGACCTTGGACATCATGCGGCGCGTGTAGTCGGCGTCCTCGGGCCGGTCCGGGTGGAGCGGGGCGAGGGTGAAGCCGCAGTTGCCGCCGGCGACGGTGGTGACGCCGTGGTTCATGGAGGGCGTGGCGAAGGGGTCCCAGAAGAGCTGGGCGTCGTAGTGGGTGTGCGGGTCGACGAACCCGGGCGCGAGGACGAGGCCGCGGGCGTCCTCGGTGGTACGGGCGACCGCGCCGGCCTCGGGGAGGACGATCCGCCCGTCCTTTATCCCGATGTCGGCGACGCGTGCGGGGGCGCCGGTGCCGTCCACGACGGTGGCGCCCTTGATCAGGTGGTCGAGCATGACGGTCCTTTCGGCACGTGGACTGCCCCGGCCGGGACCCACGCAGTCGGCCGCGACTACGAGGCCCCCGACCGGGGCCGGTGACGGGACGGCGATCCGGGAAGACACCGCCCCGCGCTCGTGGTGGGCGGGGACGTTTCCCCCACCCCGCCCCTTCCCTGAACCCTGCCGGGGGCGGGGTGAGGGCTGCTCAGGTGCACGTGAGGCTGCGCCCCGCCCGGTGGGGGCGAGGGCTACGCCCCGCCCCGGAGGACGGATCGGGTTCCCGGGACTGCGCCCCGCCCCCGGTGGGCGGATCGGGTTCCCGTGACTACGCCCCGCCCCGGAGGACGGCAGCTCCGCGCCGCCCACGCCCGTTGTGGGCAGTCGTTCCGCTGGGGCGGAACGGGTGGGCACAACGGACGGCGCCCTGGCGGGCGCGTCCGCTCCAGGGCCCGACGCCCACGGGACCGGCACCCCGTGAAGACCGTCCGCCCGGAGGGCCTGACCCACGGGGGCGGTGCCCCATGCGGGGCCACCCCGAGGACTTCGGCCCTCCGGGCCGGAACCCGGGCGGGCGCCCGCGCAGCAGGCCCCGGTGCGGGTGGGGCCCTGAACGGAACGCGCCCGCAAGGGCGCCGTCCCGCGGCGAAGCCCCCCCGTCACGCGCCCGCGGCCCCGCGGAAGCGGGTGGTGCGGTGGATCGGGTCCGTGTCGATCTTCGGGATCACGTGTTCGCCGATCAGCTTGATCGAGTTCATCGTGTCCTCGTACGAGATGCCGATCGGCAGGCCGAAGGAGAGCTGGTCCGCGCCCGCCTGCTCCCAGCGCTTGCACTGGGCCAGGACCTCCGACGGGTCGCCGCAGATCATCAGCTCCTCCGCGATGAGGAGTTCGATGATCTCCGCGCTGTACTCGGGGAGCAGCTCCGGCCACTCCGGGATGCCTTCGGGGCGCGGGAAGGTGTCGTGGTAGCGGAAGAGCAGCGACTGCAGGTAGTTGAGCCCGCCGCCGACCGCGATCTCGACCGCCTTGTCGTGCGTCTCGGCGCAGATCGCCGTCGAGGTGACCATGACGTTGTCGTTGACGAAGTCACCGACCGCCTTCGCCTCCTTGATCGCCGTCTTGTACGACTCGAGCACCCACTCCATGTCGGAGACCTTCTGCACGCTGAAGCCCAGGACCCCGAGCCCCTTCTTCCCCGCCATCGCGTACGAAGGCGGCGAGCCGGCCGCGTACCACATGGCCGGGTGGGACTTCCCGTACGGCTTCGGCAGGACCTTGCGCGGCGGCAGGGACCAGTGCTTGCCCTGGAAGCCGACGTACTCGTCCTGGAGCCACATCTTGGGGAACTCGGCGATCGTCTCCTCCCAGATCTCCTTCGTGTGGTTCATGTCGGTGATGCCCGGCATGAACCCGAGGATCTCGTGGGAGCCCGCCCCGCGCCCCGAGCCGAACTCGAAGCGGCCCTGGGAGAGGTGGTCGAGCATCGCGACCTTCTCCGCCACCTTGACCGGGTGGTTCACCGGCGCGAGGGGGTTGAAGATGCCCGAGCCCAGGTGGATCCGGTCGGTCGCGTGGGCGAGGTAGCCCAGGTAGACGTCGTTCGCCGAGAGGTGCGAGTACTCCTCCAGGAAGTGGTGCTCGGAGGCCCAGGCGTACTTGAACCCGGACTTGTCCGCCTGGATGACGTACTCGGTCTCCTCCATCAGCGCCTTGTGCTCGGCCTCGGGATCGGTCTCGGCGCGCTTGCCGACGTATCCCTGTACGAAGATCCCGAATTCCAAGGGGGTTCACCGTCCTCGTTGTTTCTGACGTACCGTCAGATTCTCGATGTGCCCGACTCTCGCACCGCACCGTGGGTCAGTCAATACCTGACGCCTCGTCAGGCAAGCTCAGAACAGGCTCACGCCCGCCAGCCAGCCGCCGTCGATGACGAACGGCTGGCCCGTGATGTACGAGGAGTCCTCCGCGGTCAGGAAGAGCGCGAGCGCCGCCACCTCCTCCGGCCTCCCGATCCGCCCCATCGGCACGAGCTTCTGGTACAGCCCCGCCGTCGCCTCCGGGTCCACGCCCTCCGGATTGCTCATCGGGGTGTCGATCGCCCCCGGGCAGACCGCGTTGACCCGGATCCTCTTCGCCGCCAGCTCCAGGGCCGCGACCTTGGTGAGCCCGAGCACCGCGTGCTTGGTCGCCGCGTACGCGCCGACCCCCGCCATGCCCGTCACCCCGGTGTACGAAGCCGTGTTGACGATCGTGCCGCCGCCCGCCGCCTCGATCTCGGGCGAGACCGTCCGTATCCCCAGGAAGCAGCCCACCTGGTTGACCGAGACGATCGCCTGGAACTCCTCCAGCGGGGTGGACACCAGCTCGTTGAAGCGCAGGATCCCCGCGTTGTTCACCAGGCCGTCGATCCGCCCGAAACGCTCCTTCGCGACCGCCACCGCCGCCGTCCAGTCCTCCTCCTTCGTCACGTCGAGGTGGACGTAGACCGCGCGCGCCTCCCCCAGCTCCTTCGCCAGCGCCTCGCCCGGCGCGTCGAGCACGTCCCCGAGGACGACCCGCGCCCCCTCGGCGGCGAAGAGCCGCGCCTCCTGCTCGCCCTGCCCGCGCGCCGCGCCCGTGACGACGACGACCCGCCCGTCCAGCTTGCCCATGTCGGTCCAACTCCTCAGCTCAGGTGGGGGGCGACCTCGGCGGCGAACGCCGCCATCTGATCGGTGAGTTCGGTACGGCTCCGGGAGCGGAACCGGACCTGGATCTGGTGCACGCCCATCGCGCCGTACGCGTTCAGCGACTCCGCCAGGGCCTCCGGCTTGCCGGTCAGCGTCCGCCGGCCGACCTCCCAGCCCGCCTCGCCGACGTACAGCGCCTCGGTGATCGCCCCGACGGTGATCGGGTCCGCGATCCCGGCCTCCTCGCGGAGCTCCTTGAGGCGGGCGATCCGGACGGCCAGCTTCTCCCTCGGGTCGCCCTGCGGCAGCCAGCCGTCGCCCTTGAGCGCGGCCCGGCGCACGGCGGCCGGCGACGAGCCGCCGACCCAGACCGGCACCCGCGCCTGGACGGGCCGGGGCCGCTGCCCGAGGTCCTTGAAGGCGAACCGCTCACCCGCGTGCTCCGGGAACTCCTCCGGCCCGAGGGCCGCCCGCAGCGCGTCGATCGTCTCGTCGAGGACCGGTCCCCGGCGGACGAAGTCCGCGCCGACCGCCTCGAACTCCTCCTGGACGTGCCCGGCCCCGACCCCGAGGACCAGGCGGCCGCCGGAGAGATGGTCGAGGGTCGCGTACGCCTTCGCGGAGACCAGCGGGTGGCGCAGGCCGACGACGGCGACGTGCGAGAGCAGCCGGACGCGCTCGGTGGCGGCGGCCAGGAAGGAGAGGGTGGCGACCGGGTCGTACCAGATGGTGCTCATCGGCCCGGCGAGCCGGCGCGGGATGGCGACGTGGTCGCAGCTCGCGATGTAGTCGAAGCCGGTGCGGTCGGCGACGCGGGCGATCTCCAGCAGGTCGGCGGGGCCCGCGTCGGCCTCCCAGGGCTCGGCGTAGAGGGTGCTCTGCGACTGGACCGGGAGCTGCATCCCGTAGACCACCATGATGGGACCCCCTGCTCTTGATCTGACGATTCGTCATATGGGTGGGCGGGTCTCATGCTTGCGTCTGACGGTCCATCAGACAAGGGGTGGGCCGTGACGAGGTGCCGGAACCGTTCCGGGCATGTCTCGGAGCCGTAACCGGCTGAGTGACCCCCGCGGCCGCCCCCGTACTCCCCCGCGAAGGCAGCACACGAAGGGCACCGACGCCCACGTCACACAGGGGGAACCATGAAGATCCAGCGCCTCGGAACGATCGCCGCCGTCACCACCACGGCCGCGCTCCTGCTCACCGCGTGCGGCGGTACGGAGGACAAGGCGGCGGACAAGGCCGCGGACAGGCCCACCGCGAGCGCCACGAGCTCCGCCGACGCCGCCTCCTCCTCCTCGGAGTTCACCTCCCTCAGCGGCACCGCGAAGCAGAACAACGCCCAGCCGAAGACCGGTGACTGGGCCAACTCGCCCGGCAAGCCGCAGAAGTGGGTGCAGCTGAGCGCCGCCCGCGCGGGCGCCCTCTCGCCGGTCGTCGTCAACGGCGCGGGCTTCACGCTCTACCGCTTCGACAACGACACCGCGAAGCCGTCGAAGTCCACCTGCAACGACGCCTGCGCGACCACCTGGCCTCCGGTGGTCGTCGCGCCCGGCGGGCGGATCTTCATCGACGGCGTCAGGAAGTCCGACGTCGGCGTCGTCAAGCGGGACGACGGCAAGCTCCAGGTCACCATCGGCGGCTGGCCCGTCTACCGCTTCAACAAGGACCTGCGGCCCGGCGACACCAACGGCCAGGGCGTCGGCGGCACCTGGTTCGGCGTGACCCCGGACGGCAAGAAGGCGGGCGGTGGCGCGAGCGCGCCCGCCGGCTCCGGCACGAAGAGCAGCGTGACCCTCTCCGACGAGAAGAACTTCGGCGACCCCTCGGAGGGCCTGGCCGGCACCGGCTGCCAGAACGTGGGGCGCGACAACAGCGCGTCCTCGCTGCAGGCGAGCGGCACGGTGAAGATCTGGACGGAGAAGGACTGCAAGGGCACGTCGAAGTCGGTGACCGGCAACATCGCCGACCTGGCGTCGATCGGCTTCGACAACACGATCTCGTCGGTCCGCTTCGGCTGAGCCGCACAGAGCGGGGAGGCCGCCGCCCCGGAAGGGGTGGCGGCCTCCCCGCGTGACCTGGTTACGGCACCCAGAGCCCCTCCGCCGAAAGCCCCAGCAGCTCGATCGCGTTGCCGCGCACGATCCGCTCGACGACGTCCGGCGCCAGGTGCCCCATCTGGGCCTCGCCGACCTCGCGCGACTTGGGCCAGGTGGAGTCGGAGTGCGGGTAGTCCGTCTCGTAGAGGACGTTCCCGACCCCGATCGCGTCGAGGTTCTTCAGGCCGAAGGCGTCGTCGAAGAAGCAGCCGTAGACGTGCTCGGCGAAGAGCTCCGACGGCGGGCGCAGCACCTTCTCGGCGACGCCGCCCCAGCCCCGGTTCTCCTCCCACACCACGTCGGCGCGTTCGAGGATGTACGGGATCCAGCCGATCTGGCCCTCCGCGTACATGATCCTCAGGTTGGGGAAGCGCTCGAACTTGCCGCTCATCAGCCAGTCGACCATCGAGAAGCAGCAGTTGGCGAAGGTGATCGTGGAGCCGACGGCCGGCGGGGCGTCGGCGGAGGTGGACGGCATCCGGCTGGAGGAGCCGATGTGCATGGCGACGACCGTGCCCGTCTCGTCGCACGCGCGCAGGAAGGGGTCCCAGTAGTCGGTGTGGACGGAGGGGAGCCCGAGGTGCGGGGGTATCTCCGAGAAGGCGACCGCGCGCACGCCCCGGGCGGCGTTCCGCCGGACCTCCTCGGCGGCGAGGTCGGCGTCCCAGAGCGGGATGAGGGTGAGCGGGATCAGGCGCCCGTGGGCCTCGGGCCCGCACCACTCCTCCACCATCCAGTCGTTGTAGGCGCGGATGCCGAGGAGTCCGAGTTCGCGGTCGCTCGCCTCGGTGAAGGTCTGCCCGCAGAAGCGCGGGAAGGTGGGGAAACACAGGGCGGACTGGACGTGGTTGACGTCCATGTCCGCGAGCCGGTCCGGCACGGAGTACGAGCCGGGGCGCATCTGCTCGTAGGTGATGACCTCGAGCTTGATCTCGTCCCGGTCGTAGCCGACGGCGGTGTCGAGGCGGGTGAGCGGCCGGTGCAGGTCCTCGTACACCCACCAGTCGCCGATCGGCCCGTCGTCGCCCTTGGCGCCCATGACGGGCGCGAACTTGCCGCCGAGGAAGGTCATTTCCTTCAGGGGCGCGCGGACGATCCGGGGTCCTGTGTCGCGGTACCTGGACGGGAGCCGGTCCCGCCAGACGTGAGGCGGCTCCACGGTGTGGTCGTCCACCGAGATGATCTTCGGGAAGGTCTCCATGCGTTTCACGGTAGCGCTGATCTGACGACCCGTCAGCTCCTTGTGCGCGTACGAGCACCGTTACGCGCACCGTCTCGTGGGCCGGAACCTGTCGGATCATGGGGCAGGACTTGTGCAGACAGTCACCCGATGCTGACGCGCCCCCTCCGGACAAGGCAGACTGTCTTGGGCGAAACCAGCGGTACGGGCAGGGGGAGCTATGGACCGTGCGAACGGCCCGCGAGTTCCGGAGCAGCGCGCTCCGTCGACAGGTCCCGGCGTCGTCGGTCACGACGATGTCGGTCAGGACCTGCGCTTCGGTGTGCTCGGCCCGGTGCGTGCCTGGCGGGACGGCGAGGCCCTGCCCTCCGGCTCGCCCCAGCAGCGCGCCCTGCTCGCCGCGCTCCTGCTGCGCGACGGGCGGACGGCCACGGCCGGCGAGCTGATCGACGGCATCTGGGGCGACGAGCCGCCCTCGCAGGCCCTGGCGGCGGTACGGACGTACGCCTCGCGGCTGCGCAAGATCCTGAACCCCGGGGTGCTGACCTCCGAGTCGGGCGGCTACGCCATCCGCACCGCCCACTCCGGGGCCCTCGACCTGAACGTCGCGCAGGACCTGGCCGCCGAGGCGGAGAAGCTGCGCGTGGCCGGTGACCGCGCCGCGGCCCGGTCACGGCTCAACAAGGCCCTCGGGCTCTGGGACGGCGAGGCGCTGGCCTCCGTACCGGGGCCGTACGCCGAGACGCAGCGGACCCGCCTGGAGGAGTGGCGGCTCCAGCTCCTGGAGACCCGGCTCGACCTGGACCTGGAGGCGGGCGCGCACGCGGAGGCCGTCTCCGAGCTGACCGCGCTCACGGCGGCGCACCCGCTGCGGGAGCGGCTGCGCGAGCTCCTCATGCTGGCGCTCTACCGCAGCGGCCGGCAGGCCGAGGCGCTCGCCGTGTACGCGGACACCCGCCGGCTCCTCGCCGACGAGCTGGGCGTCGACCCGAACCCGGAGCTCTCCCGCCTCCAGCAGCGGATCCTGCGCGCGGACGCCGAACTGGCCCGCCCGGTCGAGGAGTCCGCGCCCGCGCCGACCGTGGCCCGCCCCGCGCAACTCCCGGCGACCGTCCCCGACTTCACCGGCCGCACCTCCTTCGTACGGGAGCTGGGCGACCAACTGGCGACCGCCGAGGGGTCCGTGATGGCCGTATCGGCGCTCGCGGGCATCGGCGGCGTCGGCAAGACGACGCTCGCGGTGCACGTGGCGCACGAGGCCCGCCCGCACTTCCCCGACGGCCAGCTGTACGTGGACCTCCAGGGCGCGGGCTCCCGCTGGGCGGCGCCCGAGACGGTCCTGGGCGCGTTCCTGCGGGCCCTCGGGACGCCGGACTCGGCCATCCCCGACTCGCTGGAGGAGCGGGCGGCCCTCTACCGCTCCACGCTCGACGGCCGCCGGGTCCTGGTGCTGCTCGACAACGCCCGGGACGCGGCCCAGGTCCGCCCGTTGCTTCCGGGCACGGCGGGCTGCGCGGCCCTGGTGACCAGCCGGATCCGGATGGTGGACCTGGCAGGGGCGCACCTGGTGGACCTGGACGTGATGTCCCCGGAGGAGGCGCTCCAGCTCTTCACCCGGATCGTCGGCGAGGAGCGCGTCTCGACGGAGCGCGAGGCGGCCCTGGACGTGGTCGCCGCCTGCGGCTTCCTTCCGCTGGCGATCCGTATCGCCGCCTCGCGCCTGGCGGCCCGCCGCACGTGGACGGTGGCGGTCCTGGCGGCCAAGCTCGCCGACGAGCGGCGCCGCCTGGACGAGCTCCAGGCGGGCGACCTCGCGGTGAAGGCCACCTTCGAGCTCGGCTACGGCCAGCTGGAGCCGGCCCAGGCCCGCGCCTTCCGCCTCCTGGGTCTCGCGGACGGCCCGGACATCTCCCTGGCGGCGGCCGCGGCCGTCCTCGACCTGGAGCTGCACACGACGGAGGACCTCCTGGAGGCCCTGGTCGACACCTCCCTCCTGGAGTCCGCCGCACCCGGCCGGTACCGGTACCACGACCTCGTACGCCTCTACGCGCGTGCATGCGCGGAACGGGACGAAGAGCCGCCGACGGAACGCGAGAAGGCCCTGTCGCGCCTCCTCGACTTCTACCTGTCGACGGCGGCCCGGGTGTACGCGATCGAGCGCCCGGGGGACCGTCTGGTCGACCACCTGGAGCCCACGGAGTACGAGGGCCTGGTCTTCACGGACCGCCACGACGCCCAGGACTGGCTGTACCGCGAGGCGAACTGCCTGCTGGCGTGCGTCCGGCAGTCGGCGGGGACGGCGGGGACGCTGCGGCGGGCGGTGGACCTGCTGTGGGCGGGCATCGACCTGGGCGAGTCCGGCGCCAACTCCAAGCAGTACGAGTCCGCGGCGGCGGCCCTGCGCGACGCCGCGCGCCAGTTCAGCGACGAGTACGCCGAGGGCCGCGCGTACATGAGCCTCACCAACGTCCGTACCCACACCGGCCGTTTCGACGAGGCCGACCGCGACGCCGCGCACGCCGCCCGGCTCGCGACGAAGACCTCGGACGCCCTGACGCTGCCGTGGGCGGCCAACGCGCGCGGCATCATCGCCGTCTACCAGACCCGCCAGACCGACGGCGAGCGGTATCTGACCACGGCCATCGAGGGGTTCCGCGCGGACGGGAACAACCCCGGCGAGGCCAGCGCCCTGTGCAACCTCTCGCGGATCCACCTGGCGATGGGCCGGGTGGCCAGCGCGGTCTCCCTGGCCGAACAGGGCATCGCCATATACGACTCCATGGGGCACTCGCTCCGCGGGGCGAACGGGCGGTACGCGCTCGGCATGGCCCTGACCGAGAGCGGGCGGCACACGGCGGGGGCGGAGGCCCTCCACGAGGCCCTCGCGGTCTTCCGGGACAGCCGCCAGCGGCTGTGGGAGGGCATGACGCTCTTCCGGCTCGCGGAGCTCGAACTGGCCGCCCGCCGGCACGCGCAGGCGGCGACCCTGGCGGAGCAGGCGCTCGTGGTGCTCAGCGGGATCGGTGGCGAGTGGCGGCGCGGAAACGTCCTCGCCGTGCTCGGCCAGGCGCTCGACCACATCGGGCAGAGCGGCCGGGCGCAGGCGTGCTGGCGCGAGGCGCTCACGATCCACGAGACCCTCGGGTCGCCGGAGGCGGCCGCCATCAGGGCGCTCCTCACCCCTTCGGCCGCCGCGTAGGAGTCCCGGACTGCGCGTTCATCGAACGTTTATCGCCGAACGGCATGCTCTGACTCATCGATCCGTCGCGTCGGGGGGCAGACGGGTCGCTGGTAAGGCCGTCGCTCCGACGCACTAGGGTGAGCGGCCCTGAGAGGCCCGTCCGGCAGTCCGCGGGGGAGCGGCCGGACGGGCCTGCCGATCCGACTCCACCGCTCAGAACAACGGAGGACCCATCATGACCGAGCCGAAGAAGACCGAGCCCGTCCTGAAGCCCCAGGACCAGCACGCCACCGGCACGGAGGAGGCTGCGATCACGAGCATGGACCAGCACGCCACCGGGGGCGGCGCCGACAAGGTCACCACGCTCGACCAGCACGCCACCGGCGGCGGCATCACCACCCTGGACCAGCACGCCACCTCCGAGCCGTTCAAGCCCAAGCAGGTCTGAGCCTTCTCTCGGGAAGCGACCGCGGCGGCGCCATCGGGGGAGCCGCCGGGGTCCCCACTGTCCGGAAGCCAGGAACGCAGGAGCTCGGGGGACGTCCACCGGAGCCGGGGGGACCTCGGCGGACTGAGCACCGCGCACCGCGACCGGACACGCAAGACGGAGGGGCCGGGCAATCGCCCGGCCCCTCCGGCGTGTTCCCGCCCTGATCGCGGTCAGTTCCGCGCGTACGAGCCGAGGCCCACCAGGCAGTAGACGTACTCGTTGATCGTCGCGCCGTTGATCGTGTAGCGGTGGGAAAAGGCGTACTCGGTCTTCGGGTTGCTGTTGCAGCGGTTCAGGTCCGAGGTCAGCGGGAACGTCTGGATCACCTTGTAGTGCGCGTCCGACGCCGAGCACGCGACCTCCTCCACGCCCGAGACGCTCTGCGCGGTCTCGGAGTTCGGGAGCTCGCCGTTGAGGCAGGTGCCCTTCGTGTACGGGTCCGGGGCCGGCTCGGTCGTCTGGGTGGGGTCCGGGGTCGGCGCGGTCGTCGGGTCGAGCGGGTTCTCGGACGAGAAGCTCGGCGAGGGCGCGGTCGTCGAGCCGCTGCCGCCCGCGTTGTCCGTGCTGTCGCTGTCGCTGTTCGAGAAGATCAGGAACGCGATCACCCCGACCACGACGAGCGGCGCCAGGCAGCCGAGGATCCCGGACTTGCGCGGCGGCGCCGCCTGCGCGCTGCCGGCGAAGAGGTTGACCCGGATGCGCAGAAGGACGACCGAGCCGTCGGCGGCCTGCGCCGGGACCAGGTCGCCGTCGCGGCACGGCGGGATGGAGACGTTCGTGGGGCCGGTCGGCAGCTGGACGGTGATGATCACGCCAGTGGCGGCCTGCTGCGGGGAGAGCGTGAGAGGGAACTCGGGCGACGACACCTGCTGCTCCAAGGGGTGAAGGCTGTGAAGCCGTGTGACGCTGGGGACGGGGATGCGGTGCTCAGGGCAGTGCTCGTGCGGGCGGTGCTCAGGGGCGGTGCTCCTGCGGGGCGTACGCGTCGTACTCGCTGGGCCCCGTGCGTGCGGTGCTCGGTGCGGCGCGTGCTCGCGTACTCGTCGTACTCGTTCGGCCGGCGCTTGGCCCGTATGACGTGTACCCGACCGGTGTTGGTTGCAGCGTCCCCCACCCCCTCCCTAACGCCCCCGCAGCACCCCCTTCACCACCTTCCCGCTCGCGTTCCTCGGCAGCTCCCCCACGAACTCCACCGCCCTCGGAACCTTGTAGTTCGCCATCTCCCGCCGCGCCCACGCGATCAGGTCGTCCGCCGTCACCGTCGCCCCCGCCCGCCGGACCGCGAAGGCCTTGCCGACCTCGCCGAGCCGGGCGTCCGGGACGCCGATGACCGCGACGTCGGCGATGTCCGGGTGCAGGCCCAGGAGTTGCTCGATCTCCGCCGGGTAGGCGTTGAAGCCGCCCACGATGAACATGTCCTTGATCCGGTCCGTGATCCGCAGGTTCCCCGCCTCGTCCAGGACGCCCACGTCGCCCGTGTGCAGCCAGCCGTCCGCGTCGATCGCGCGGGCCGTCTCCGCCTCGTCCTCGAAGTAGCCGCTCATCACGTTGTGCCCGCGCACCAGGACCTCGCCCGCCGGCGAGAGCCGGACCTCCGTGTCCGGGATCGGCCGGCCCGAGGTCGTCGCGACGACCTCGGGCGCGTCCCCCCGGCGGCACATCGTCACGATCCCGCTCGCCTCGGACAGTCCGTACGCCGTCAGGACCGTCCCCACCCCCAGCTCGCCCCGCAGCCGCTCCACCAGCCGCAGCGGCACCACCGCCGCGCCCGTCACCACCAGGCGGAGGGCCGAGAGATCGTGGGAGGTACGGGACGGGTGGTCCAGGATCGACTGGTGCAGGGTCGGCGGGCCCGGCAGCACCGAGATCCGCTCCGCCGCGATGTTGGCGAGGACCGTGTCCACGTTGAAGACCGGCTGCGGGATCATCACCGCGCCCCGCATCAGGCACGCGATGATCCCGGCCTTGTAGCCGAAGGTGTGGAAGAACGGGTTCACGATCAGATAGCGGTCGCCCTCGCGCAGGCCCGCGAGCTCCGACCAGATCGCGTAGCAGCGCAGGGTCTGGGCGTGCGTGATCACCGCGCCCTTCGGCGCGCCCGTCGTCCCCGAGGTGTAGATGATGTCCGAGGGGGCCGAGGAGTCGAAGGAGTCCGCCCGTGCCCGGACCTCCGCCCCGCTCACCCCGTCGCCCTCCGCCAGGAAGGACTTCCACGTCACGTAGTCGTCCGGGGCGGTCTCGCCGAGCACCACCACCCGTTCCAGGTCCGGGAGTTCGACCTCCGAGCGGCGCAGGGACGCGACGTACGAGGTGCCCAGGAACGTACCGGTGATGAAGAGCAGCTTCGCCCGGGACCGCGAGAGGACGTACGCCGCCTCCGTGCCCTTGAAGCGGGTGTTGAGCGGGACGAGCACCGCGCCCGCCGTGACCGCGCCGAGCGCCGAGACGATCCAGTCCAGGGTGTTCGGCGCCCAGATCGCGACCCGGTCGCCCCGCTCCACGCCCGCCGCCATGCAGGCCGCCGCCGCCCGTTCGACCCGCGCGCCCAACTCCTCGTACGAGACGCGGTTGCGGCCCTCGACGACCGCCTCCGCCGTCCCGTACCGTTCGGCCGCCGCGCGCACCAGGCCCGCTATGGAGCCCCACTCCAGGTCACCGCGCATAACCGCCCCTCCCGCCGCACCCGTAGCTGACTATCCGTCAGATTAGCTGTAGCCTGACGCGCTGTCAGCAGTGAGGACGATCGAGGGGGTCGTGTGCTCAAGGACCGCACAGCCATCGTCGGCATCGGACAGACACCGTTCGCCAAACAGCTCCCGGAGTCGGAGAAGACCCTCGCCTGCCGGGCGATCCTCGCCGCCCTCGACGACGCCGGGATCGCCCCCTCCGAGGTCGACGGCTTCGCCTCGTACACGATGGAGGAGACCGACGAGGTCGAGGTCGCCAAGGCCATCGGCGCCGGAGACGTCACCTTCTTCTCCAAGATCGGGTACGGCGGAGGCGGCTCCTGCGCGACCGTGGGCCACCTCGCCGCCGCCGTCGCCACCGGGCAGGCCAGCGTCGGCGTCGCCTGGCGCTCGCGCAAGCGCGGCAGCGGGCCCCGGCCCTGGAAGAACACCGCCGTCCAGCTGCCCACGCCCGGCCAGTGGACCCGCCCCTTCGGGCTGCTGCGCCCCACCGACGAGATCGGCATGCTCGCCCGCCGCTACATGCACGAGTACGGCGCGACCCGCGACCACCTCTTCAACGTCGCCCTCGCCTGCCGCAACCGCGCCAACCAGAACCCGGCCGCGATCATGTACGAACGCCCGCTGACCCGCGAGATGTACATGACCGCCCGCTGGATCAGCGAGCCCCTCTGCCTCTTCGACAACTGCCTGGAGACCGACGGGGCGTTGGCCTGCGTGATCGTCAGCGCCGAGCGGGCCCGCGACTGCCGGCAGAAGCCCGTGTACGTCCACTCCGCCGCCCAGGGCCTGCCCGCCCAGCACCACGGCATGGTCAACTACTGGAACGACGACCCGCTCACCGGACCCGCCTGGACCGCCGCCCGACACCTGTGGAAGCAGGCCGACTTCGGCCCCCAGGACGTCGACGTCGCCCAGATCTACGACGCGTTCACCCCGCTCATCCCGCTCTCCCTGGAGGGCTACGGCTTCTGCGAGCGCGGCGAGGGCGCCGCGTTCACCGAGGGCGGCGCCCTGGAGATCGGCGGCCGGCTGCCCGTCAACACCGGCGGCGGCGGCCTCTCCGAGGCGTACGTCCACGGCTTCAACCTCATC
Organism: Streptomyces sp. NPDC026092; assembly: GCF_040638605.1. Lineage (NCBI taxonomy): Bacteria > Bacillati > Actinomycetota > Actinomycetes > Kitasatosporales > Streptomycetaceae > Streptomyces > Streptomyces sp. NPDC026092. The sequence goes on along the minus strand of NZ_JBEZYN010000015.1, from coordinate 31,728 downwards.
AACGAGGGCGTGAAGCAGCTCCGGGGCAGCTCCACCGCCCAGGTCCCCGACGCCTCGACCTGCCTGGTCACCGCCGGCGAGGGCGTCCCCACATCGGCCATCCTGCTGCGAGCCTGAGGAGTTGAATCCACCATGCTGACGCCTGTCGTGGACGAGGACGGGGCGCCGTTCTGGGAGTACGCCGCCCGTGGCGAGCTGCGGATCCAGGGCTGCGCCGACTGCGGCGAACTGCGCTTCCCGCCCCGGCCCTGCTGCCCGCACTGCCAGTCCTTCGCCGCCGAGTGGCGGCTGATGTCCGGACGCGGCCGCATCTGGTCGTACGTCCTGCCCCATCCGCCCCTGCTGCCCGACTACGCCTCCCAGGCCCCGTACAACGCCGTCGTCGTCGAACTCGTCGAGGCGCCCCGCATCCGGCTCGTCGGCAACGTCGTCGCCACCCCGGACGCGGCCCTCGACTCCGTCGACCCGGCACGGCTGCGGATCGGGGCGGGCGTGAAGGTGGCGTTCACCGAGATCGACGGCATGGCCGTGCCGCGCTGGCTCCTGGAGCGCGGATGACCGTCACCGTCGAACGCGACAAGGAGACCGGCGTCGCGGTCGTCACCCTCGACCGGGCCGACAAGCACAACGCCCTCACCCTGGACATGGCGCGCCGACTGGGCGAGATCTGGCGGGAGTTCCGCTACGACGACACCGTACGCGCGGCCGTCGTCACCGGCGCCGGACAGCGGGCCTTCTGCACCGGCATCGACCGGGCGGCCGCCACGGGCGTCCCGCAGCCCTCGTCCCCGTACACGATCGACGATCCGCTGATCGCGATCGGTCCCAAGGCCAACGACCTGTGGAAACCGGTCGTCGCCGCCGTGGAGGGCATGGCCTGCGGCGGCGCGTTCTACCTCCTCGGCGAGGCCGAGTTCCTCGTCGCCGGCGAGGGCGCCACCTTCTTCGACCCGCACACCACCTACGGGATGGTCAGCGCCTTCGAGACCATCCACATGGCCCAGAAGATGCCGTACGGGGAGATCGCCCGGATGGCGCTCATGGGCAGCGCCGAACGGATCTCGGCCCGCCGCGCGTACGAGACGGGCCTCGTCTCCGAGCTGACGGAGGACGGCGGCGCACTGGCCGCCGCCCGCCGCGCCGCCGCCGTCGTCGCGTCCCACCCGACCGAGGCGGTGCAGGGCACGGTCCGGGCGCTCTGGTCGGCCAAGGAGGCCGCCCGCGCCCAGGCCCTCGCCCACGCACCGCACCTGGTCACGCTCGGGAACCTGCCGCCGGTGCGGCAGTCGGAGCTGTTCGTCCGGAGGGCCGGCGGCTTCCGCCTGCGCTAGGGAGTGTCCGGAAAGTATGGTCGTCCGCCCGGAGGGCGTCGCGAGCCAGGCCAGACTTTCCGGACACGACCTAGGGAGTGTCCGGCGGGTCAGGTCAGCCGATGATGCGGTCGGCGTCGACGACCACGCACTCGGTGTACTCGGAGCCGTTGCCGGTGCCGGTGTACGGAGTCGTCGCCTCCGCCGACTTCGAGCCACCGGCCTCGACGCGCACGTCGTCGGCCTTCGCCATCGCGACGGGGGCGCTCGGGTCGCCCTTGAACTGCAGGGAGACGTCGTAGAGGTACGCCGAGGAGTCGCTGTTGGTGATCGTCACCTTGGCGACCAGGTTCTTGCCGTCGGCGCTGACCTTGCACTCGTCGATGCGGACGTCGCGCTTGGCCTTGTCCCTCGACGAGCCGCCGACGCCGCCGGTGGTCACACCACCGCTGGTGGAGCTGGAGCCGCTGTCGGAACCGCCGCTGCTCGAGCTGTTGCTGCTGGAGCTGCTGCTACCGCCGCCGCAGCTGCCGCCGTGGGAGCCGCGGGCGCCGGTGAGCGCGACCAGGGCGATACCGAAGACGGCGATGGCACGGACATGACGAAGCTTCACGCTTCAACCCCCGTTGAGTGTGCGCAGAACGCGAATGTGCGAATGGATACGGGCCCGTTCTTGACGAGCGCACGTCACCCTACTGGATCCGGACACCTGCGATCGCACACTTCTTGACCCGGTCGACCGTCTTCGGCGACCCCATCGAGACCTCGAAGGTCTTCGTCTCCCCCGGCTCGACCGTCACCAGCTTCGACGCGTCGTCGACGTCCACCCCGCCGGAGCCCTCGAAGTCGACCTCGACCTTGAACGTCTCCGTGAACGCCTCGCGCGAGGTGATCTTCAGAGTCGCCGTCGTGTCCGCCTTACGGGCCGGCTTGCCCTTCCGCTTCTTCTGCGCGGGCTTCACACAGTCGACGACCACCACGTCCACCGTGGAGGACGGGGAGGAGGTGACGCTCGGCGTGGGGGCGGTCGTGTAGTCGCTGCCGCCGCTCGAACTTCCGAGGTCGTTGTTGTCGTCGTAGTCGTAGTCGTTGTTCTTCTTCTTCGAGCTGGAGCAGCCCCCTCCGGAGCTCTTGCCCTTGCTCTTGCCCCCGCTGCTGCCGCCGCTCTTGCTCGTCTGGAACCCCGTCAGCGCGAGCACCACCACTGTGAGCGTCGCCGCGAGCCTGAGCCCCCTGCGACGCGCCTTCCCCGTTGCCATTCCGCTCCTCCTGTCGTGTCCGCGCCACCCTAGTGGGTGGCTCGCCGGCGCCGCGTGGCGTGCCCCCCGTACCCGGCGTAGCGTCAAGACCGAGAGCCGGACCGGTAAGGAGGCCGATCGATGGTCCGCAACGTCATCGGCTCGGTCCTGGCCCTCGCCGGAGCGACGGCCGCCGTCTGGAGCCCCTTCCGTGCCTGGTACGACGGCCGTCACGGCAGCGACTACCGCATCGAGGACCTGTTCGGCGGCATCACCGACGCCAAGGCCGAGGTGATCGGCTCGATCCTGCTCCCGTTCGCCTTCGCGGCCCTCGTCACCCTGCTCGGCGTGGTGCTGCGCTCCCGGCTGCTCGTGGCCTTCGCAGGCCTCGTCGTCCTCGGCTTCACCATCCTGTGGATGGTCCGCGTCGGCCAGGCCGAGGGCAGCCTGACGGTCGGCGGCGACGGTACGGGACTCGGCGACGGCCTCGCGTACGCCTTCGGAGGCGGGCTCCTGCTGCTCCTCGGCGCCCTCGTCATGTCGGGCCGCACCCGCGCGCACACCGTGCCCATCGAGCCGGAGCCGACGTACCCGATGCGCCCCATGTACCCCACGCTGGACGACGGCGGGGCGCCGGGCGGCGGCGAGCCGACCCGGACGATGGACGTCCCGACCTGGGACCCGGACCGGGACCGGACGCAGGCACAGGACTGGCCCCCGGCACAGGCGCCCGACCGGGACCGGACCCAGGTCCAGGACTGGCACCAGGGGCAGGACTGGAACCAGGGCCAGGCCCCGGACCCTGGCCGGAACGACCGCGGGTAGGGCCTTTCGTAAGCGCTCAGGCCCCCCGCGTCACGCCCTCGGCGCCGCGCCCCGTCCCGTGGCCGTGCCCTTCACCGCGTCCAGCGCGTACACGCACCGGTCCTTGCTGCACGCGTACACGACCCCGGCCCGCGCCACCGGCGAGCCGGTGATCTCGCCACCGGTCGCCAGCTTCCAGCGCAGCTGGCCGCCCGCCGCGTCCAGCGTGTACAGGACGTGGTCCGCCGAACCGAAGTGCACCCGGCCGTCGGCCACCACCGGCGTACCGATCAGCTCGCCGCCCGCCGCGAACCGCCACTTCGGCGTGCCCGTGACCGCGTCGAGCGTGTACAGCGCGCTGCCGCTGCCGACGTGCACGTTCCCGTTGACGACGAGCACCGGCTCGCCCGACTGCCGGGACTCGGTCGCGATACGCCACCGGTCCTGGCCGGTGGTGGCATCCAGCGCGTACACCGTGCCGAGGTAGTCGGCGAGGTAGACCCCGCCGCCCGTGACGGCGGGCCCGGGCGCGAAGGCGGGCGGGGAGAGGAAGACCGCGGGCGCCTCGAAGTGCCAGCGGACGTGCCCGCCCGCGATGTCGATCGACAGCACGCGCGTGCCGGCCGCGACGTACACGCAGCCGTCCTCCGCCGGAGCCACCCGCACCGGCACGTTGCCGCAGGAGGCGGCGTCGCCGACCGGGTACGACCAGCGCTCCGCACCCGTACGGGCGTCGAGCGCCTGAAGTCGGGCGTCCCGCCACACGTACACGGTGTCGCCGTGCACGGCGGGCCCCGCCTCCGGGGTCTCGAAGTCGGTCTGCGCGCCGGTGATCTCCCACAGCTTGGCCCCGTTGGAGGCCTCCCAGCCCTGGACCCCGCCGCCGCGCGTGCCGGTGACGACCGTGCCCCGGTCGACCTTGAGCGAGTACACCCAGGCGTCGGTCTGGAGCCGCCAGCGCTCGCTGCCGTCGGTGGCGTCGAGGGCGTAGAGCGTGGGCCCGTCGGATGCGTGGATACGGCCCTGGGCCACGGCCATCGACCAGGCGACGTCCCGCGTCTTGAACTGGCGGCGGCCGCTGGCCACGTCGAGGGCGTGCACCTCGAAGGAGGTGACGTAGAGCAGGTCGCCGGCGACGACCGGGGTGCCCCAGACGTCGTTGGACATGCGGAAGCGCCAGGGCCGCCAGTGCGCGGGCTCGGGCTCCTGCGTCGGCGGGGGTACGGGCAGCCGGGTGTCGGGCTGGGGGCTCGGCTCGTGGGGGTACGTGCCACCCGGCGGGCGGACCCAGCCGGTGGCGGTGCTCGCGTCGACGACCGGGCCGAGCGCGGCGCGGGTGTCGGCGACCCGGAGGCCGGGGCCGATCTGCACGCCGGCGCCCGCGAGGCGTACGGGACCGCCGACCTCGGCGGGAGCCCCCGCGTGCCGGCCGCCGCCGCCCTGGCCACCGCGCCCGTCGCCGCTCCACTCCGGCGGCTGCCGGGGCGGGCGGGGCGGGGTGGGCGGGCTGGCCGGGGGCGGCGGGACGGTGGTCCGGCCGCCGCGGCGCCGCTCGATCATCTCGACGGCGGACCGCGGCAGCCAGGCCGAAGCCGTACCGCTGTCGTCGCTGCCGGGTCCGAACAGATGGGGCGCGAGCTGGGCCTGCAGATCGGCCGGGGTGGGACGCCGCGAGACGTCCATCTGCATACAGGAGTCGATGAGCGGCCGCAGCTCGTCCGGCAGCCCCTCCAGGTCCGGCCCCTCCCTGAGCAGCATGAAGACGGTCTCGACGGGGTTGGCGCCGTGGTACGGAGCGTGCCCGGTGGCGGCGAAGACGAGCATGGACCCGAGCGAGAAGACATCGCTCGCGCCGGTGACGCTGCGCGAGTCGCGGGCCTGCTCGGGCGACATGTACGCGGGCGTGCCGACGGCGACGTTGGTCATGGTCAGCCGGGTGTTGGAGACCCCGGAGGCGATACCGAAGTCGATCACCCGGGGGCCGTCCTCGACGACGAGGACGTTCGACGGCTTCAGGTCGCGGTGGACCAGGCCCGCGCCGTGGATGGACTGCAGGGCCTCGGCGACCCCGGCGGCCAGCCAGCGGACGGCCTGGGCCGGCAGCGGCCCGCACTCGTTCACTATCTCTTCGAGGGAGGGCGCGGGAACGTACGCGGTGGCCAGCCACGGCACGGCGGCGCGCGGGTCGGCGTCGACGACGGCGGCCGTGTAGAAACCGGAGACGGCCCGGGCGGCCTCGACCTCACGGGTGAAACGGACACGGAACAGCTGGTCCTCGGCGAGCTCGGTCCGCACGGTCTTGATCGCCACCCGCCGCCCGGAGGCCGAGCGCGCGAGATAGACAAGCCCCATGCCACCTGCACCGAGCCGGCCCAGCACCTCGAAGGGCCCGATCCGTCTCGGGTCGTGCTGCGTCAGCTGCTCCACTTGCCTGCCACCTCCCCGTACGGGCCATGAGGGTACGGCCCCGTGGCCCTGATTCTTCCTGTCCGGGGCGACGGTTGCGAACCCGGGGGCGGATCGGGGTGTCTTAGTTCATTTCGCCGGAGGGGGCGGGGGGCTTTTCGGCGGGTTCGACCGGTTGGGAGGCGGAGGCGTCCGGCACGGCGCCCTCGTCCTTCGGTTCGGCGAGGATCGCGAAGCGGGCGCCCTGGTTGTCGTGGAGGACGGCGATGCGGCCGTGGGGGGTGTCGAAGGGGGGGTTCGTGATGCGGCCGCCCTGGGCCACGGCGGTCGCGCAGGTCGCGTCGCAGTCGGCGACGGCGAAGTAGACGAGGACGTGGCCCGGCATCGCGGCCGGGAAGGCGTCGGTGAGGACGGCCCGGCCGCCGAAGGACGTGTCGTCACCGGCGCGCGAGCCGGGCGGAGACCAGACGCGGTAGTCGAAGTCGCTCTCCCTGCCCTCCTCGCCCGGTTCCACCTGGCGGCCGAGGTAGCCGAAGACGGAGGCGTAGAAGGTGTCGACCGCGTCGCGTTCCCTCGTATAGACCTCCATCCAGCAGAAGGAGCCGGGGAGCATCGTCTTCTCGAAGCCGTCGTCGTCGCCCGCCTGGCGCAGTCCGAAGACGGCTCCGCCGGGGTCGGCGGCGAGTGCGAGGACGCCGAAGGGGCCCACGGGGTACGGATCCATGATCATCCGGCCGCCGGCGGCCTTGATCCGGGCGGCGAGAGTGCCGGCGTTGGATGTGGCGAGGTAGACGGTCCAGGTGGTGGGCATCCGGCCGTCGCTCTTCGGTACGAGCCCGGCGACGCGCTTGCCGTCGCTGAGGGCCTCGTCGCGGTCGGGGTCGAAGGTCCAGCCGAAGAGCTCGCCGTAGAACCGCTTCCCCGCCTCCAGGTCGGGGAGCTGCGCCTCCACCCAGCAGGGGGTGCCCTCTGTGAATACCGCCATGGCTCCACGCTAGGTCGCGGCACCCCTCCCCGCACGCCCCATAATCGAACATACCGCCATATAGGGAGGCGGCCGCCCCGGCCTCCACAGAGTTGTCCACCGAAGTTGTCCACAGGCTGTTAATAAGCCTATTCGAGTGGGCGTCGCTGGGCCGGGCCCCGCCGGTGCCCCCGCCGCCCGCCCGCCGCCCGCCTCCAGGGCCCCTGGGGCCACCCGGGTGCCGCCCCGGAGGGGGTGCACCCCATTTGCAGTCGGCCGAATCGCGCGCCGATCACCCCTCGGTAAGCTGACGGCATGACAGGACAAGTACGCACCGTCGACGGCCGCGTGGCCGGACGACGCGGTCAGGCGACGCGGCAGAAGCTGCTCGACTGCCTCAGCGAGATGCTCAGCTCCTCGCCGTACCGGGACGTCAAGGTCATCGACGTGGCCCGGAAGGCGGGCACTTCCCCCGCGACGTTCTACCAGTACTTCCCCGACGTCGAGGGTGCCGTCCTCGAGATCGCCGAGGAAATGGCCAAGGAGGGCGCCGCGTTGACCGAGCTGGTCTCCGGCCGCTCCTGGGTCGGCAAGGCCGGCTGGCAGACCTCCGAGGAACTGGTCGAGGGCTTCCTGGACTTCTGGCGCCGGCACGACGCGATCCTGCGGGTCGTGGACCTCGGTGCCGCCGAGGGCGACAAGCGGTTCTACAAGATCCGCATGAAGATCCTGAACTCCGTCACCAACTCCCTTACGGACGCGGTGAAGGACCTCCAGGCCAAGGGGAAGGTCGACAAGGACGTCAGCCCCGCGGCGATGGCGGGCTCCCTGGTGGCGATGCTGGCCTCGGTGGCCGGCCACCAGAAGGGGTTCCAGACCTGGGGCGTGAAGCAGGCCGAACTGAAGCCGAACCTGGCACTGTTGGTGCACCTGGGGATCACGGGCAAGAAGCCGACCAAGTAGCCCCTGCCCCTGCCCCCGGACACACGCTCCACCCGCGCTTCGTCCGTCCTGTCGCGCCGGCGGCGGCTCTCTCCACGAGACCGCCGCCGGCGTTCCCCTGTCCGGGGCCGGTACTGCCCAGGGCCGGTACTCTCCAGGGCCCGTACGCCCCGCCCGTCACCGCCTCGTCAGCCGGAAGAGCCTGATCTCCCGCTCCACCCGCGCCTGGTACGTCGCGTACGGCGGCCAGAACCCGAGCGCGGCCCGCCAGGCCGCGGCCCGCTCCTCCCCCGCGAGCAGCTCCGCCCGCACCGGGATCGTCTCGCCGCGCCAACTCACCTCCACGTCGGGGTGTTTCAGCAGGTTCCCGGTCCACGCCGGATGCCCGTCACGGCCGAAGTTGGAGCCGATCAGGAGCCAGGTCCCGGCCGGCTCGGGCATGCACGCGAGCGGCGTGACCCGCGGCTGCCCCGACTTGGCGCCCTTCGCCGTCAGGATCAGCCCGGGCAGCATCTGGGCGCTCAGCATCACCTTGCCGCGCGTCAGCCGGTGCACGGCCCGGTCCATCGCGGGGATGAAGTGCGGGGCGACCTTCGCGAACGTCCTCGTGGACGACACCTTCTGCATCAGACGTACGCCGACGGGGGGCATCAGGCCGCCACCTCTCCGAAGAGTCCTGTCACCTGGGCGGCCCGCTCGCGCAGCCGCCGCGCGGGCCCGAAGAGCAGCTCGTCCGCCGTCGCCCGCTTGAAGTACAGATGCGCCTCGTGCTCCCAGGTGAAGCCGATGCCGCCGTGCAGCTGGATCGTCTCGCCGGCCACCGTCCGCAGCGCCTCCAGGGCCGCGGCGAGGGCGAGGGCACCCGTTCCCGGTTCGCGGGCGGCGCCGTACGTCAGCGAGCGGGCCGCCTCCACCTGGACATACAGGTCGGCGACCCGGTGCTTGACCGCCTGGAAGGAGCCGACGGGCCGCCCGAACTGTTCGCGGGAGCCGACGTACTCGACCGTGCGGTCCAGGGCCGCCTGCGCCGCGCCGACGGCCTCGGCCGCGAGCGCCACGGCCACCGCCCGCCCGGTCGCGGCGAGCGCCCCGAGCACGTCGACCGGCTCCTCGCCGAGCAACTCGGCGTCCACGTCTCGCAGTTGGATCGAGGCCTGGGAGCGGGTCGCGTCCAGGGCGGGCTGCCGTGCGCGGACGAGTCCGGCGGCCTCCCCCCGTACGAGGAAGAGCAGGGTCCGGCTGCGCGCGAAGCCACCGGCGTGGGCGGCGACCAGGAGCAGCCCGGCGCTGTGCCCGTCGAGGACCTGGGTCGCCTCCCCGTACAGCTGCCAGCCGCCGTCCGCGGCGGCCCGCGCCTGGACGCCGCCGGCCCGCCCGCCGCCCGCGACCCAGGAGCCGTTGTCGCCGGTCAGGCCGAGGGCGAGGGCCAGCGAGCCGCCGGGGACGGCGAGTGCGCAGGTCAGGGAGCCGTCGGCGATGCGCGGCAGCAGGTCGGCGCGCTGCGGCCCGGCGCCGAGGGCGTGGATCAGGGGCGCGGCGAGGAGGGCGGTGGCGAGGAGGGGGGACGGGGCGAGGGCCCGGCCGGTCTCCTCGCAGGCGAGGGCGAGTTCGGCGGGGCCGCAGCCGACCCCTCCGTACTCCTCGGGCAGGGCGAGCCCGGGCAGTCCGAGGGTGCCGGACATCCGGTTCCACAGGTCGGTGTCGTACCCCTCGGGGGTGGCGACGGCGGCGCGGACCTCGGCGGGCCCGGAGCGTTTGGCGAGCAGTTCGCGCAGGGTGCGGCGGATCTCGTCCTGCTCCGCGGTGAAGGCGGCGTCCATGGAGCTCCCCTCCGTATCTGACGGTCCGTCATGTTAGGGCGGACGGGGCCAGAAACCCAGAGCCGGGAGCACCCGGAACCAGCACCGGTTCAGCAGACCTCCCCCGGCGCCTTCGCCGTCGCCCGCAGCAGATCCCGTACGAGGGTGAAGTCCACCCGCTCGGGGCGGCGGAAGCGCAGGCACCCCTTGCCCATGTCCTGGTCGGCGAGCCGCTCCTCGAAGCCCTCCCGGACGTCCGGTCGCATCAAGTAGAAGGAGATGTACTGCTTCTGTGAGGCGAAGGCGATCTCCGGCTCGCCGCCAGGCCGTTGGTAGGTCGGCATGCCGTACGCCATGACCTCCTCGAAGCCGTGGAGTTCGGTGCGGCAGAGCTCGCGCAGCCGGACGAGTGCGGTGAGGCGGTCCGGGTCCGTGACCTCGGTGAGGTAGGTGTCGACGTCTTCGGCCGTGCTTCGCGCCATCCCGAAACTCCCTATCTGATGTACCGTCAGATTCATGCCCACCACTTCACGGAACCGCGACCGCGCCGGGCGACGCGTCGCCGTCGTCGGCATATCCCTCTCCGACTGCGGCCGGGTCGACGAGGCCACTCCCTACACTCTGCACGCCCAGGCCGCCCGCCGCGCCCTCGCGGACAGCGGTCTCGACCGCTCGGTGATCGACGGCCTCGCCTCGGCGGGGCTCGGCACCCTCGCCCCGGTCGAGGTCGCCGAGTACCTGGGCCTGCGGCCCCGCTGGGTGGACTCGACCGCCGTCGGCGGCGCCACCTGGGAGGTCATGGCCGCGCACGCGGCCGACGCCATCGCCGCGGGCCACGCCAACGCCGTCCTGCTCGTCTACGGCTCGACCGCCCGCGCCGACATCAAGGCCCGCCGCCGCACCTCGAACCTCTCCTTCGGTGCGCGCGGCCCGATGCAGTTCGAGGTCCCCTACGGACACACCCTGATCTCCAAGTACGCGATGGCCGCCCGTCGCCATATCCACGAGTACGGGACGACCCTGGAGCAGCTCGCCGAGGTCGCCGTCCAGGCGCGGGCGAACGCGGCGCTCAACCCGGAGGCGATGTTCCGCGAGCCGATCACGGTCGACGAGGTGCTCGGCGGCCCGATGATCGCGGACCCGTTCACCAAGCTGCACTGCTGCATCCGCAGCGACGGCGGCTGCGCGGCGCTGCTCGCGGCGGAGGAGTACGTACCGGACACGGCGAAGGCGCCCGTCTGGGTCCTCGGCACGGGCGAGCACGTCTCGCACACCACGATGTCGGAGTGGGAGGACTTCACGGTCTCCCCGGCGGCGGTCAGCGGCCGGCTCGCGTTCGAGCGGGCGGGGGTCACTCCGGCGGACATCGACCTCGCGGAGGTCTACGACGCCTTCACGTACATGACGCTGGTGACCCTCGAGGACCTGGGCTTCTGCGCGAAGGGCGAGGGCGGCGCGTTCGTCGAGGCGAAGGACCACCTGCCGGTGAACACGGACGGCGGCGGCCTCTCGGCCTGCCACCCGGGGATGCGGGGCCTGTTCCTCCTGGTGGAGGCGGTCCGCCAGCTCCGCGGCGAGGCCCCGGGCCTCCAGGTCCGACGCCCGGACGGCAGCCTCCCGGAGCTGGCGGTGGCGTCGGGGACGGGGGGCTGGTTCTGCTCGTCGGGGACGGTGGTGCTGGGCCGAGGCTGAGACGGGAGCCAGGGAGCCAGACGCCGAGGAGCCGGACGCCAGGAAGCCGGCCGCCAGGAAGCCGGCCGCCAGATCTATACATCCGTCATAGACAAGCGTGTAGGACATCCGTATAGTCATGGGTGCAGGGCCGACGCGGCTCCGCACCCACGACCGCGACCAGGAGTCCTGCCATGACGCACGCACCCTCGAGCAAGACGGTCCTCATCTCCGGCGCCTCGATCGCCGGCCCCGCTCTCGCCCTCCTCCTCCACCGCCACGGCTTCACCCCCACCGTCGTCGAGCGCGCCCCCGAACTCCGCACCGGCGGCTACAAGGTCGACATCCGGGGCACCGCCATCGAGGTCTGCCGCCGCCTGGGGATCCTGGACGAGGTACGGGCCAACTCCACGGACATGGACGGCGGTTCGTACGTCGACGCGCAGGGTCGCACGATCGGCGTGCTGCCTGCCGAGATCTTCGGCGGGCGGACCGAGGGGGACGACGAGATCATGCGCGGCGACCTCGCCCGCATCCTGTACGAGCGGACCCGCGACGACGTCGAGTACGTCTTCGGCGACTCCATCGAGGCCCTCCACGACGACGGCCACGGCGTGGACGTCGCCTTCGAGAGCGGGCGGCGCCGCCGCTTCGACCTGGTGGTCGGCGCGGACGGCATGCACTCGAACACCCGGCGCCTCGCCTTCGGCGACGAGCGGCGCTTCACCCGCTACCTGGGCGCGTACATCTCGATCTTCTCCGCCCCCAACCGCCTGGGCCTCACCCGCTGGGAGACGTACCACGCCCGCCCGAAGAAGCTGATCTCCGTCTACAGCACGGCGGGCGAGCAGGCGCACACGGCGAAGAACCTCTTCGTCTTCTCCGCGCCCGAGGAGCTCTCCTACGACCGCCGGGACACGGCGGCGCAGAAGCGGCTGCTCGCCGAGGCCTTCGCGGGCGACGACTGGGAGATCCCGCGCCTGATCGCCGACGCGGCGGAAGCCGAGGACTTCTACTTCGACACGATCTCCCTCGTCGAGATGGACCGCTGGTCGACCGGCCGCGTCGTCCTCGTCGGCGACGCCGCCCACTGCGTCTCCCCCGCCGCCGGCCAGGGCACCGGCCTCGCCCTCATCGGCGCGTACGTCCTCGCGGGCGAACTCGCGGCCGCCCACGGCGACCACCGCACGGCCTTCGCCGCGTACGAGCGCGTGATGCGCCCGGGCGTCGAACTGAACCAGCGCTTCGCGGCCCGCTTCGCGAAGGAGATGACGGTCTCCTCCCGCTGGAAGATCGCCCTCCGCATGGCCATGGTCCGCACCCTCCCCCGCACCCCCTGGAAGAACCTGATCGCGAAGAAGATCCGCGACGACATCCAGCGCGCGGCGAACGCGATCCCGCTGAAGGAGTACGGGCACGAGCACGGTGCCCGGCCGGAGCGACACGGCGCGCGCAGACACGCGTCCGCTCCGGCCTAGGGTTCCCCCATGACCGACTTCGACCGCACCCTCCGCTCCCTCAAGGTCTGGGACACCACCCTGCCGGTCTTCGCGCCCGAGACCGCGCCCGTCGAGCCGTTGCCGCTCTTCCACGAGTGGTTCGTGGCCGCGGCCGAGGCGGGGCAGGTGGAGCCGCACACCATGTCGCTGGCGACCGTGGACGAGGGTGGGCGGCCCGATGTGCGGACCGTGATGCTGCACGGGGCCGACGCGCGGGGCTGGCACTTCGCCTCGCACGCCACCAGTGCCAAGGGGCGCCAGCTCGCCGCCCGCCCCGAGGCCGCGCTCGGCTTCTACTGGCCGGTCCAGGGCCGCCAGGTCCGGGTCCGCGGCCGGGTCTCGACCTCGCCGCGCGACGAGGCGTACGCCGATCTGCACGCCCGCACCACCGGGGCCCTGGCCTCCGCGCTCGTCGGGCGGCAGAGCGAGGTCCTCGACGACCTGGACACGCTGGCCCGCGTGTCCCGGGCGGCCTGGGAGCGGGCGGAGGCGGAGCCGGGGGCGCACGCCGAGAGCTGGACGCTGTACGTCCTGGAGCCGGCCGAGGTCGAGTTCTTCCAGGGCGACGAGCGGCGGCGGCACGTACGGCTCCGGTACCGCAGGGAGGCGACGGGCGGCTGGGTACGGGAGCTGCTCTGGCCGTGACCGGGGGCCGGGGCGCACCATGAGAAGAGGAGGTGGGAGAACCATGGGTACGTACATGGATGTCCACCGGAACATGGTCGGGATCACCGCCGACGAGCTGAAGGAAGCGCACGCGGCGGACCTGGCGATCGAGAAGGACGAGGGCGTCCACTTCGAGAAGGCGTGGGCGGACCCGGATTCCGGCACGGTCTACTGCCTGTCCCACGGGCCCTCGGCCGACGCCGTCCAGCGCATTCACGCCCGTACGGGCCACGCGGCCGACGAGATCCACGAAGTGAGCCTCATGGTGTGACGACCCTCAGGGTCCCTCAGGGCGTGACGGCCCTCAGGGGGTGACGGCCGCGTCCTCGCCCCCGTACATCCCCTCGACCTCGTCGGCGAAGTCGCGCAGCACCGCCGCGCGCCGCAGCTTCAGCGAGGGCGTCAGGTGGCCGCTCGCCTCGGACCACTCGGTGGTGAGGACGCGGAACGCGCGGATGGACTCGGCCCGGGAGACCAGCCGGTTGGCGTCGTCGACGGCGCGCTGGAGCACACCGAGGAGTTCCTCGTCGTCGGCGAGCTGCCGGAGCGGGAGGTGGTCCTTCTTCCGCATCCGCCGCCAGTGCACGAGCCCTTCCTGGTCCAGGGTGAGCAGCGCGGTGATGTACGGGCGGTTGTCGCCGAGGACCAGGCACTGGCCGATCAGCGGGTGGGCGCGGAGCCAGTCCTCCAGCGGGGCGGGGGTGACGTTCTTGCCCGCCGAGGTGATGAGGATGTCCTTCTTCCGGCCGGTGATCCGCAGATAGCCGTCCTCGTCGAGCGCGCCCAGGTCGCCGGTGGGGAACCAGCCCTCGTCGGTGAAGGGCACGGCCACCCCGCGCTGGGCGTCCCAATAGCCGGCGAAGATGTGGCCGCCCTTGAGCCAGATCTCGCCGTCGTCCGCGATCCGTACCGCCGTCCCGGGCAGCGGCCGGCCCACCGTCCCGGTGCGGGGCCGCCGGGGCGGGGTGACGGTGGAGGCCGCGCAGGTCTCCGTGAGGCCGTACCCCTCGTAGACGTCGATGCCGGCGCCCGAGTAGAACTCCGAGAGCCGGGTGCCCAGCGGGGAGCCGCCGCAGATCACGTGCCGTACGCGGCCGCCGAGGGCGTCCCTGATCCGCCGGTAGACCAGCGGGTCGTACAGTGCGCGGGCCGCCCGCAGCCCGAGCGAGGGCGCGTCCTCGTGGCCGTACCGCTGGGCGACGCGCGCGGCGCGGTCGAAGGAGGAGGCCCGGCCGGACCGTTCGGCGGTCGCCCGGGCGGAGTTGTAGACCTTCTCCAGGACGTACGGGATGGCCAGCAGGAACGTCGGCCGGAAGCCGGCCAGGTCGGCGAGCAGGTCGCCGTTCTCGATGGACGGCGCGTGCCCGAGCCGCACCCTGGCCCGTACGCAGCCGATGGCGACCATCCGCCCGAAGACGTGCGCGAGGGGCAGGAAGAGCAGGGTCGCGGGCGCCTCCTTGAGGATCTCGCGGAACACCGGGTGCAGGAAGGCGATGGCGTTGTCGACCTCGGCGAAGAAGTTGCCGTGGGTCAGGGCGCAGCCCTTGGGGCGGCCGGTGGTGCCCGAGGTGTAGACGAGGGTGGCGAGCGTCTCGGGGCCGAGGAGCGCGCGCCGGGCGGTCACGGCCTCGTCGGGCACGTCCGCCCCGGCCCGCCTGAGCTGGTCGACGGCACCGGCGTCGAGGACCCAGAGGTGCGCGAGCCCGGGCAGTCCGCGGCGCTCGGTGGAGACGAGCCGGCCCTGCGCGGGGTCCTCGACGACACAGGCGACGGCGCCGGAGTCCTGGAGGATCCAGCGGGTCTGGAACGCGGAGGAGGTCGGGTAGACGGGGACGGTGACCAGGCCGGCGGCCCAGGCGGCGAAGTCGAGCAGCGTCCACTCGTAGGTCGTACGGGCCATCAGCGCGAGCCGGTCGCCGGGTTGCAGCCCCGCGGCGATCAACCCCTTGGCGACGGCGTGGACTTCGGCGGCGAAGGCGGCGGCGGTGACGTCGTCCCAACCGCCGTCGGCGCGCTTGCGCCCGAAGACGACGGCGTCGGGCTCGGCGGACGCGTTGTCGTACGGAACATCGGCGAGCGACCCGTGGCGGACCGGAGGAACGAGCGGCGGTACGGAGGCCTCCCGTACGGCGCCGGCGACGAGGGTGATCCGAGGATGGGGCTCGGGGACGGACACGTGCGGCTCCTCGGCCCTTCGGCCCTTGGTAACTCCGGGTAAATCTAGGAGAGATGAGAGGGTGAGGACAATCCCCGAGGGGACCAGCGCTCACTCCGCATCAGATTGCCGAGCCCGGCCCACGCGAAGTTCATCAGCGTCGCCGCCGCCTCCCAGGCCGTCATCCCCGGCGTCTCGTTGGCCCAGCCGGCCAGCGATTCGGCGGCCCCGACGAGCGCCTGGGCGAGCCCCGCGACGTCCCGCTCGGCCAGCTCCGGGTCGCGGTTCGTCGCGCGGTGGGTCTCCTGGGCGGCGGCCCCGATCAGCGTCCCCACGTACGCGACGATCTCGTCCCGCATCCGCCCCGCCTCACCGGCGAACGGCTCCCCGTGCGTCCGCGCCTGCCGGCTCAGCACCGCCCACCCGTCGGGGTGTTCGGCGGTGTGCGTGAAGAAGGCGAGCAGCCCCGCCCACAACTGCTCCTCGGCCGGCTCCGCCCGGTCGACCCCGCCCACGACGGCGGCGACCAGCGCCTGCGCCTCGCGCCGGATGCAGGCGGTGAAGAGCTCTTCCTTGGAGTTCAGGTACAGATAGACCAACGGCTTGGAGACCCCGGCGAGTTCGGCGATCTCGTCCATCGAGGCGGCCTGGTACCCCAGCCGTCCGAAGGTCCGCACGGCGGCATCCATCATCTGCCGCTCCCGGACCTCCCGAGGCATCCGCTTCCCCTTCACCCCACCCATCACGACCGCCGCCCTTCCCGCCCGTGCCCGCCCTGCCCGCCGACTCGGGGGAGAGCCTATGTCCACCGCCACGGACCGCGGGAACGCGTGATGCCCATGCCCCCGCGGGGACATGGGCATCACGGGCGTGCGGGTGCGGGTCAGGCGGCGACGGCCACCGTCTCGCGGGTGCTCTCGCGCTCGTCGACCGGGGAGGACGAGGCGGAGTTGTACGCGTCCAGGTCGAGGATCTTCTCGCGGGCGGCGACGACGACCGGGACCAGCGCCTGGCCGGCGACGTTCGTGGCCGTACGCATCATGTCCAGGATCGGGTCGATCGCCATCAGGAGGCCGACGCCCTCCAGGGGGAGCCCCAGGGTGGAGAGGGTCAGGGTCAGCATGACCGTGGCGCCCGTCAGACCGGCCGTGGCGGCCGAGCCGACGACCGAGACGAAGGCGATCAGGAGGTAGTCCTGGATGCCCAGCTGGACGTCGAAGATCTGCGCGATGAAGATCGCGGCGAGCGCCGGGTAGATCGCGGCGCAGCCGTCCATCTTCGTGGTCGCGCCGAACGGGACGGCGAAGGAGGCGTACTCCTTCGGGACGCCGAGGCGCTCGGTGACCTTCTGGGTGACCGGCATCGTGCCGACCGAGGAGCGGGAGACGAAGGCCAGCTGGATGGCCGGCCAGGCGCCCTTGAAGAACTGGATCGGGTTGACCTTGGCGACCGTCGCGAGCAGCAGCGGGTAGACGCCGAAGAGGACCAGGGCGCAGCCGATGTAGACGTCGGCGGTGAAGGTCGCGTACTTGCCGATCAGCTCCCAGCCGTAGTCGGCGATGGCGAAGCCGATGAGGCCGACGGTGCCGATGGGGGCGAGGCGGATGACCCACCACAGGGCCTTCTGGAGGAGCTCCAGGACCGACTCGGAGAGGGACAGGATCGGCTTGGCGCGGTCGCCGAGCTTGAGGGCGGCGACGCCGGCGACGGCGGCCATGAAGACGATCTGCAGGACGTTCAGCTCGGTGAACGGGGTGATGACGTCCGTCGGGATGATCCCGGTCAGGAAGTCGATCCAGGTGCCCTCGCGCTTCGGCAGCTTGCCGTCCTGCGGGGTGAGGCCGGTGCCGGCGCCCGGGTTGGTGAGCAGGCCGAGCGCGAGGCCGATGGCGACCGCGATGAGCGAGGTGATCATGAACCAGACGAGGGTCTGCGCGGCCAGCCGGGCCGCGTTGTTGACCTTCCGCAGGTTGGTGATCGACACCAGGATCGCGAAGAAGACGAGCGGGGCGACGGCCAGCTTCAGGAGCTGGACGAAGATGTCGCCGACCTGGCCGAGGGTGTCCTTCAGCCAGCTGATGTCCTGGCTGCGGGCGAGCCAGCCGAGCAGGACGCCGAGCACGAGACCGGCGACGATCTGGGCCCAGAAGGGGATCTTGGGTATGCGGGAGGAAGTCGGGGACTTCGTCTCGGGCGTGGACGCGGACGCGGACACAGACACACTCCAGCGGTGCGTATCGGGGAAATACGGGGACGGGGTGCGGTACACACGCGTTCAAGCGGTACCGCTGCATGATGCCGGGGTCAGAGCTCGCGGCAACAGACCGCGGACATACAGCGGCACAGATCGACATGCAGGCGCGCCACGAGCGGAATGCTCACGGCATCGAGGGGGCGCACTGCTGTCGTCATGGCAGGTACGTTAACACTTGAACTTTGAGAACCTCAAAGCCATTCTTTGAGGCTCCCGGAGCCCACCCTGGCCTCCGAAACGCAGAACACCCCGGTCAAGAGCCTTCGAAGCTCCGACCGGGGTGTTTGTACTGTGATGAAACTTACCCAGGCCTTACACAGGTCCTACCCGGCCTGACGCGCCCGCACCGCGGCTACGCGTCCTCGCGGCCGCGGCTACGCGTCCTCGCGCGACCGGTTCTCCGCCAGGCGGTCCTTCGCCCGGTCCACCTTGGCCACGATCTGCTCGGACATCGCGTCCCGCTGGCCCCGCAGCAGGACGTAGCTGAGCGGCGCGGAGATCACGATGGAGAGAAGCAGCACCCAGAGCAGGTTGGAGTCGCCGAGGCCGCGCGGCAGCACGCCCACGTAGACGAGCCCCCAGAGCGCGAAGAAGCACCCGGCGAAGATGCCGAGGCGCATGAGGGTGTAGCGGAGGGTCGCAGCGCCCGTCCCGTTCGCGGCCACGACGGCCCCTTTCTCTGTCTGTGTCAGTTCGCCCCATCAGTGAAGCACGGGTCGAAATGGATCAATTCAGCGGGAGCAGCATGAAGATGTCGTCCCGGTCGTCGCCCTCGGCCACCCGGATCGCGCCGGGCACCCTCCCGACCTCCTTGTAGCCGCAGGAGGCGTAGAAGCGGTCGACGCCCGTGCCGCCCCGGCAGGTGAGCCGGATCGCGTCGATCCCGTCGAAGCCGCGCACCTCGTCCTCGACGGCCGCCATGAGGTCGCGGCCGTACCCCTTGCCCTGGTGGGAGGGGTGGACCATGACCGTGTAGAGCCAGACCCAGTGCCGCATCAGCCGGTGCGTGTTGTACGCGACGAAGGTGGTGGCGGCGACGGTGCCGTCCTCCTCGTACCCGACGAGGAGGCGCATCCGGCCCTCGGCCATGGCGGCGAGGTGCTTGACCAGCTCGGACCGGACGTCGTCCACGGTGACCGGCGGGACGAAGCCGACGGCTCCGCCCGCGTTGGAGACGTCCGTCCACAGGCGCAGGACCCCGTCCCGTACCTCAGGGGTGATCGAGGGGTCGAGTTCGAACCTCAGGGACATCGGTGCCGGTACCTCAGACCCGCATCGCCTGCGGCGACTCGCGGCGGTCCGCGTCCGGGCCCGGGTACTCGCGGATGATCTCGTACCGCGTGTTCCGCTCCACCGGGCGGAAGCCGGCGTCCCGGATCAGTTCGAGCAGGTCCTCGCGGCCCAGCTTGTTCGGGGTGCCGTAGTTGTCGGCGTCGTGCGTGATCTTGTACTCGACGACCGAGCCGTCCATGTCGTCGGCGCCGTGCTGGAGCGCGAGCTGGGCGGTCTGGACGCCGTGCATGACCCAGAAGACCTTGACGTGCGGCACGTTGTCGAAGAGGAGGCGGGAGACGGCGAAGGTCTTGAGGGCCTCCGCGCCGGTCGCCATCGTCGTGCGCGCCTGGAGCTTGTTGCGGACCTTGCCGTCCTGCATGTCCACGAAGTCGTGCTGGTAGCGCAGCGGGATGAAGACCTGGAAGCCGCCGGTCTCGTCCTGGAGCTCACGCAGGCGCAGCACGTGGTCGACGCGGTGCCGGGGCTCCTCGATGTGCCCGTACAGCATGGTCGAGGGGGTCTTGAGCCCCTTCTCGTGCGCGAGGCGGTGGATCCGGGACCAGTCCTCCCAGTGGGTGCGGTGGTCCACGATGTGCTGGCGGACCTCCCAGTCGAAGATCTCCGCGCCGCCGCCGGTGAGGGACTCCAGGCCGGCCTCGATGAGCTCGTCGAGGATGTCGGAGGCCGACATGCCCGAGATGGTCTCGAAGTGGTGGATCTCGGTGGCGGTGAAGGCCTTGAGGGAGACATTCGGGAGCGCCTTCTTCAGCTCGGAGAGCGAGCGCGGGTAGTAGCGCCAGGGCAGGTTGGGGTGGAGCCCGTTGACGATGTGCAGCTCGGTGAGGTTCTCGTTCTCCATCGCCTTGGCGAGGCGGACGGCCTCCTCGATGCGCATCGTGTACGCGTCCTTCTCGCCCGGCTTGCGCTGGAACGAGCAGTACGCGCAGGACGCGGTGCACACGTTCGTCATGTTGAGGTGGCGGTTGACGTTGAAGTGGACGACGTCACCGTTCTTGCGGGTCCGGACCTCGTGGGCCAGGCCGCCGAGCCAGGCGAGGTCGTCGGACGCGTACAGAGCGATGCCGTCCTCGCGGCTCAGCCGCTCTCCGGAACGGACCTTCTGCTCCAGCTCGCGCTTGAGTCCCGCGTCCATCTAGGGCCGCCTCCCATGTCTGACGATTTCAGGCTCCACCCACCGTACTCTCAGCCCTCTTCGGGCAGATCCCCGACCCGGTTCTCCCACTTCGTGGAGAGCACGATCGTCGTACGGGTGCGGGAGACGCCCTTGGTGCCGGAGAGACGGCGGATGGTCTTCTCCAGCCCGTCGACGTCGTCCACCCGCACCTTGAGCATGTACGAGTCGTCGCCGGCGATGAACCAGCAGTCCTCGATCTCGGCGAGGTCCTTCAGACGGCGCGCCACGTCCTCGTGGTCGGCGGCGTCGGAGAGGGAGATGCCGATGAGGGCGGTCACGCCGAGGCCGAGCGAGGCGGCGTCGACCGTCGCGCGGTAGCCGGTGATGACGCCGGCCGCCTCCAGACGGTTGATGCGGTCGGTGACGGAGGGGCCGGAGAGCCCGACGAGCCGGCCGAGTTCGGCGTACGAAGCGCGGCCGTTCTCGCGCAGAGCCTGGATGAGCTGCCTGTCCACGGCGTCCATAGGTATGAAACCTTCCATTGTCCAGCGATACCGCGAGTTTAGGTATAGAATCTAAGGTACACAGGGGTCGACACCCTGTGAATCTTTCAATTGAACAAAGACGATCATTCAGGAGTGGTGTTCACCGTGTACACGATCGAGATGGCCTACGCCCGTATGCGCGAGCTGCAGGACCTGGCCGACCGCTCGCGTGCCCACCAGCCGTCCCGCGCCGCCCGGCGCGCCGAGAAGAAGCGCACCGCGAAGAAGCGCTGATCACGGCCCTAATCCCCCCGGGGGGAGGCTGCTCCACCGAGCTCCCCCTCCCAACGGCGGTACAGCTTGTGCGGCACCCCTGCCGCGTCGAGCACCCGCCCCGCGACGAAGTCCACCAGATCCTGGATGTGCGTCGCCCCCGCGTAGAACGCCGGCGAGGCGGGCAGCACCACGGCGCCCGCCTCGTCCAGCGCGACCAGGTGCTTCAGCGTCTGCCCGTTCAGCGGGGTCTCCCGCACCGCGACCACCAGCGGCCGCCGCTCCTTGAGCGTCACGCTCGCCGCCCGCTGCAGCAGGTCCTTCGAAAGCCCCAGCGCCACGCCCGCCACCGAGGCGGTGGACGCGGGCACGATCAGCATCCCCTTCACCGGGTACGACCCCGATGACGGCCCGGCGGCCAGGTCCCCGGCCGCCCAGTACCGCACGTCGTCGATCCGGGGTGCGAACGTCTCCGGCTTCCCGTCGGCGCCCCGCGCCAGCCAGGTCGCCAGGTCCTCGCGCCAGTGCGCGTCCCGGAAGGCGATCCCGGTCTCGTCGAGCAGCGTCAGCCGCGACGCCCGCGACACGACCAGGTCGACGCTCTCCCCCGCCGCGAGCAGCCCCCTCAGCACGGCGGCGGCATACGGCGTCCCCGACGCCCCGGACACCCCGACCACCCAGGGACGACGCTGCTGTTCCTCTACTACCCGCTCCACGCCGACGAGCCTATCCGGCGGCGCGAGCGCCCCGCCCTCTCAGGCCGCCCTTCCGACCTTGACGACGTACACCGTGATCGTCACGTCGTCCGGGCGGTAGAGCACGCGCCAGTCCGCGACTGCAAGGTGCTCCCACACCACGGCATGAGTCACCGCTGAGCCTCGCGATCCTCGGCCTCCAACTGGGCCATGAACTCCTCGTGACTGAGCGGCACCCCGCCCGGATCCGCCTCGCGGCGCGCGGCCTCGGCGATGTCCGCCTCGTCACGCAGGCGCTGGAGTTCGGCGAGTTCCTCTATGGGCACGAGTGCCGCCGCGGGCTTGCCGTACTCGCTGATCAGAATGTGCTCATGGCCGTGGCGAACCCGGCCGACCAACTGGCCCAGCTGGTTGCGGGCTTCCACGAGCGGATAGGTGTCCATACGGAAACCGTACAAACCTGCGGGTCTGTACGGGTTCTCCTTCGCTCTTTCCGGATGAATGCAGGCCTCGGGGTGCGCCGGACCGGCTCCGGCTCCCGAGTTCCTCCGGCCGGGGCCCACCCGGAGGAACTGGGTAGGGTGTCCCGGACGTTTCCGGGGGGAGGCGCACTGACCGCAGGGGGCTGCGATGACTGATCCGCGGATCGACGAGTGGAGTTCGACGGACCGGGCCAAGGCCGCCACGAAGCTGATGCTCGTCTGGGTGACCGCCCTCTGGGCCCTCGAAGGCATCGACTACGCGACGGGTCACGCGCTCGACGCGTACGGCATCGTCGCCCGTGATCCGGAGAGCCTCGGCGGGATCCTCGCCGCGCCGTTCCTGCACTTCGGCTTCGGGCACGTCGCCGCCAACAGCATCCCGCTGCTCGTCCTCGGCTTCGTCGCGGCGCTCGGCGGCATCCGCCGCTTCCTCGCCGTCTGCGGGCTGATCATCCTGGCCGACGGCGTCGGCGTCTGGCTGATCTCCCCGTCGAACTCGATCACCGCGGGCGCGTCCGGCCTGGTCTTCGGCCTCTTCGGCTACCTCGTGGTCCGCGGCTTCGTGGAGCGCAAGCTCCTCGGCATCGCCGTGGGGGTCACGATCGCCGCGATCTGGGGCGGCGCGATCCTCGCCGGCATCTCCCCCGCGAACACGACCGTCAGCTGGCAGGCCCATCTCGTCGGCCTGGTGGCCGGCGCGGGCGCGGCGTTCCTCTTCCGGCCCAAGGCGAAGGACGCGAGGACAGCCCTGACGGGATGACCGGGTGACCGGGTGACCGCCTGGCCGGGCCGGCGTACCCCCAGGGGTGCCCCTGGCTCTGCCCTTGGGGGCCTGGGCCGGTCGACCGGCCCCCGAGAAGACTGTGGGGGCGCACGTCATGACGTCGGACCCTTCCGGAGCGGCCATGTTCACCCATCGAGACCGCGGAGCGACCGAGGCCACGCAGGGCCACGGGCATGAGCAGCGGACCGCGGACCGGGAGCACGCGCATCACCCCGGGCACCCGGGGCATTTCACGCCCGCGGCCCTCCAGGCCATCCAGCGCAGCGCGGGGAACGCGGCCGCCGTCCGCGCGCTCGGCCGGCAGCACCCGGCTCAGCACCCGGTCCAGCACGCGATCCAGCGGGCGCACGGAGGCGGCGAGCAGGCGGGCGAGCGGGCGGCCGCGCCCGCCGTCGAGCAGACCGGCCAGCCCGCCCCCGCGCAGACCGGCGAGCAAGCCGGCGAGCAGACCGTCGAAGAGACCGGCCGGCAGGCAGGCGCGCTCGCCATCGCCAACAGCACGCCGGCCGACGAGCAGGCCGGCGGCGCCGCCGCCAAGAAGAAGGAGCCCCCCAAGCCGCGGTACCGGATCCAGATCCAGACGGCGAAGAACAGCCGCACCCACAACCTCGACTACTGGGCGAACCTCTCACTCGGTCACGCCTGGGTCGCCCTCTACAAGGAGGAGGGCGGAAGGGGGACGTGGAAGTCGTACGGCTTCTTCCCCGCCGAGCGGGTCCCCCACGACAAGCCCTTCAAGTCGGTGAAGGGCGTGGTCAAGAGGAACCACGACGAACCGGGCAACGCGACCTCCAAGCTCACCGCGGAGCTCACGGAAGAGCAGTACAACCAGGCGAGGGAGTTCATCCGGTCGAACGAGGGCCACTCCTACAACCTGGCCACGTTCAACTGCACCACCTTCGCCCGCTCGGTCTTCCAGGCCGCGACGGGCGAGTCCGCCCCCGGCCTCGGTCTCCCGCTGCTCGAGAACCCGAACACGCTGCAGGACTCGATCAAGCGGCGCAACGACAAGAAGGGCGCTCCGCGCAAGGGCGAGAACATCAGCGCGGACGTCGGGTCGAACTCGGACTACAACTCGGACTCGGACGGCAGCGTAGACCTCTGGGCCGTTCAGAACCCGACGGGCGGCCTCCGGGAGTTGAACGCGCCCGAGGCCGAGAACGCGGCAGCGGCCGCGCCGCCGGCCCGGCCGGCCGCACCGGCCCGCCCGCGCTTCGAGATCGACTAGGAGACTCCGGACTCGCTAGACCGTCAGGCCCCGCATCACCAGGTCGATCAGCGCGCACAGGAACAGCGAGATGCCGATGAACCCGTTCGTCGTGAAGAACGCACGGTTCAGGCGGGACAGGTCGTGGGGCTTGACGATCGTGTGCTCGTAGCAGAACGCGGCGACCACGATCACGAGCCCGACCCAGAAGAACGTTCCGGCGTCGGTGGCGAGCGCGTACCAGACCAGCAGGCCCGTCGTGACGACCGCCGAGCCCCGCGCGGCCCAGAGCGCCGCCGGGACGCCGAAGCGGGCCGGGACCGACTTCACGCCCTCGGCGCGGTCGGCCTGCACGTCCTGGCAGGCGAAGATCAGGTCGAAGCCGCCGATCCAGATCCCGACCGCGAGCCCGAGGATCACCGCGTCCCAGGACCAGGTGCCCGTCACGGCGAGCCAGGCCCCGATCGGCCCTATGGCCTGCGCGAGCCCGAGGATCGCGTGCGGGAAGTTCGTGAACCTCTTGCCGTACGGATAGACCACCATCGGCACCACGGCGAGCGGCGCGAGCGCCAGGCAGAGCGGGTTGAGCAGCGCCGCAGCCCCGAGGAAGACGACGACGGCGATCCCCGCCCCCGTCCACGCGGACCGCACCGACACCGCGCCGGTCACCAGCTCGCGGCCGGCCGTCCGCGGGTTACGGGCGTCGATCTCCCGGTCGATGATCCGGTTGCAGGCCATCGCGAAGGTCCGCAGCCCCACCATGCAGACGGTGACGAGCAGCAGCTTGCCCCAGTGGATGTTCTTGTCCAGCTGGAACATCGCGGTCAGCGAGGCGATGTACGCGAAGGGCAGCGCGAACACCGAGTGCTCGATCATCACCAGGCGCAGGAACGCCTTCGTACGCCCCGGCCGGGCGCCGGGTACGGCCGCGGTGGTCACAGGCCGTACTCCTTCCAGCGGCGGTCCACGAGGGCCGCCGTCGCCGGGTCCGACTCCACCATGTCCGGCCAGCCGCCGTCCCGGGTGTAGCCCTCCTCGGGGAGCTTCTTCGTCGCGTCGATGCCCGCCTTGCCGCCCCAGAACTGCTGGTACGAGGAGTGGTCGAGGTGGTCCACAGGACCCTCGACGACGGTCAGGTCGCGGGAGTAGTCGGTGTTCCCGAGCGCCCGCCAGGACACCTCGTGCAGGTCGTGGACGTCGCAGTCCTTGTCCACCACGATGATCAGCTTCGTGAGCGACATCATGTGCGCGCCCCAGATGGCGTGCATGACCTTCTGCGCGTGCTTCGGGTACTTCTTGTCGATCGAGACGATCGCGCAGTTGTGGAAGCCGCCCGACTCGGGCAGGTGGTAGTCCACGATGTCCGGCACGATGATCTTCAGGAGCGGCAGGAAGAACCGCTCCGTCGCGCGGCCCAGCGGACCGTCCTCGGTCGGCGGGCGACCGACCACGATCGACTGCAGCAGCGGACGCTTCCGCATGGTGACGCAGTCGATCTTCAGCGCGGGGAACGGCTCCTGCGGGGTGTAGAACCCGGTGTGGTCGCCGAACGGCCCCTCCGGGAGCATCTCGCCCGGCTCGAGCCAGCCCTCGATGACGACCTCGGCCTGCGCCGGCACCTGCAGCGGCACGGTCTTGCAGTCGACCATCTCGATCCGCTTGCCCTGCACGAAGCCCGCGAACAGGTACTCGTCGATGTCACCGGGCAGCGGAGCCGTCGACGCGTACGTCACGGCCGGCGGGCAGCCGAAGGCGATGGCGACGGGCAGCCGCTCCCCCTTCGCGGCGGCCACCGCGTAGTGGTTCCGGCTGTCCTTGTGGATCTGCCAGTGCATGCCGATGGTGCGCTTGTCGTGCCGCTGGAGGCGGTAGAGCCCGAGGTTCCGGACACCCGTCTCGGGGTGCTTGGTGTGGGTGAGCCCCAGGTTGAAGAAGGACCCGCCGTCCTTGGGCCAGGTGAAGAGCGCGGGCAGCATGTCCAGGTCGACGTCGTCGCCGGTGAGGACCACCTCCTGCACGGGGGCGTTCTCGGCCTTCACCTTCTTCGGCGGCACGTGGACCATCGAGCCCAGCTTGCCGAAGGCCTCCCGTACGCCGACGAAGCCCTGCGGCAGCTCGGGCTTGAGCAGCCCGCCGATCTTGTCGGAGATGTCCTCGTACGACTTCAGGCCCAGCGCCTTGAGCAGCCGCCGGTCGGTGCCGAAGACATTCATCGCGAGCGGCATGGCGGAGCCCCTGACGTTCTCGAAGAGAAGCGCCGGACCCCCCGCCTTGTTCACCCGGTCGACGATCTCCCCGACCTCCAGGTACGGATCGACTTCGGCCTTGATGCGCTTGAGGTCGCCTTCGCGCTCCAGCGCCCTGAGCAGCGAGCGGAGATCGTCGTAAGCCATAGGGGCAAGTATCGGTCACCGGCTAGGCTTGACCTGTCACCGGGGCCGACGAAACGTTCCCCGCCACTGTTTCCAGGGGGCTGTCCCACATGCTCAGGGCGCTGATGTTCATCCTGCCGCTGGCGCTGACGATCTACGCCTTCATCGACTGCCTCAACACCCCCGAGGACGAGGCCAAGCACCTGCCGAAGGTCGTCTGGGTCATCATCATCCTGCTGTTCTGGATCGTCGGCCCGATCGTCTGGTTCGCCGCGGGCAAGATGCGCAAGGCCCCGGCCGGCGGCCGTACGCCCTCGGAGTGGCACCGCAACCACCGCACCGAGTGGGTCGCGCCGGACGACAACCCCGAGTTCCTCAAGTCCATCCGCGAGGAGAACAAGAAGGACGAGTCCCTCCTCAAGGACTGGGAGGCGGACCTGCGCCGCCGCGAGGAGGAACTGAAGAACCGCGAACAGGACGAGGGCAAGAGCGGGGACAAGGACAAGGACAACGGCTGATGGAGCTGAGGCTCCTCGTCACCTTCGAGAAGGTCGCGACCGTCCTCTCCTTCACCCGTGCCGCGACGGAACTGCGGTACGCCCAGTCCAGCGTGACCAGCCAGATCCGCGCCCTGGAGTCCTCGCTCGGCGTGGAGCTCTTCGAGCGGCTCGGCAGCCGCATCCGCCTCACGGAGGCGGGTGAACGCCTCGTCCCGTACGCCCGCCGGATCATCGAGCTGACGGAAGAGGCACGGACGGCGGTCGCGGAGACGGACGTACCGGCGGGAACGATCGCGATCGGCACGATGGAGTCCCTGACCTCCTACCGTCTGCCACCCCTGCTGGAGCTCTTCCACCACCGCTACCCGAAGGTCCAGCTGTCGCTGCGGACCACGCTCGGCGACGAGACGCGGCAGGCGCTGCGCCAGGGGACGTACGACATCGGCTTCCTGATGGAGCCGGACACGCAGCACGCGGGCCTGGAGAGCGAGATCCTGGCCCCGGAACCCCTGGCCCTGGTCGCCTCACCCCGCCACCCTCTCGCGGCCCGTACGTCCCTGACTGCGGCGGACCTGGCGGCCGCGCAACTGGTCGGTACCGAGCCGGGCTGCCCGTACCGCGACCTGTTCGAGGCGGCGCTGAGCGAGTGGGCGCCGCCGTTCATGGAGTTCGGCACGATCGAGGCGACGAAGCGGGGCGTGGCGAGCGGCCTGGGCATCGCCCTGGTCCCCAGGATCACGGTGGCGGAGGAGCTGTCGTCCGGGGTGCTGGTGGAGCTGGACTGGAAGGTCCCGTTCACGCTCTTCACGCAGATCGCGTGGAGGCGGGGGAAGCGGCTTCCGGCGCATGTGCGGCTGTTCGTGGAGCAGGCGCGGCGACTGGTGTCGGAGCAGCGAGCGTGACCTTGAGGCTCGCGAGCACGATCAGCGGAACCCCGAGGGCCTGCACCACCCCGATGTGATGCCCGTACACGGCCCAGTCGGCGAGCATGGCGACGGCGGGGTAGGTGAAGGCGAGCACGGCGATCTTGGCGGTGGGCAGCTTCTGGTAGGCGGCGTACATCAACACGTACATGACCCCGGTGTGGATGAACCCGAGCCCGACAAGCCAGGCCCACCCCGTGCCGAGGCCGGCGGTCTCCCCGAACCGAACGAAGGGAAGCAACAGCGGCAGCCCGACAAGAACCTGCACGAGCGCGATGAGATGGGGCCGTACCCCGCTGACGCGCTTGGTGACGACGGTGGAGAGCGCGTAGAGCACGGCGGCGGCGAGGGCGAGCCCGAGCCCCTTGAGGGAGGCCGTGTCCCCGGGCCGGATGCCGGACACGAGCACGAGCCCGACGAAGGCGACCCCCAGCCACCCGAACTTGGCGGCGGTGATCCGCTCCCGGAAGAGCACGGCGCCGAGGACCACCAGGAAGAACGGCTGGGTGTGGTAGACGACGGTGGCGAAGGAGATCGAGGTCGCCTCGTACGCCTCGAACAGGAACACCCAGTTGAAGACGATGAACACCCCACCGAGGGCGGCCATCCCCAGCTTCTTCGCCGTGAACCCGTGCCCGCGGAAGTACCCCCGCAGGAGGCTGTACACCCCGAGGGCGACGGCCCCGAAGAGGCACCGGAAGAACACCACGGTGAAGGGCGAAGCCCCGGACTCGACGACGAAGATGCCGAGGGTGCCGGAGAGCACCATGGCCAGGGTCAACTCGACGGTTCCCCGGGCCTGCGTCCCACTCTCGTTTCTCATGCCCCCGACGGTACGAACGGCCCCGGTGGCGGGTCCAGGAGCCGGCGGGGCGTCCTCTCGATGGGCCCATCGGCCCGGCCGATGGGGCTCAGTTGTCGGAGCCCACGGTGTTGTCGTGACCGGCGTTGAACACGTCGTCCTCGGCGAACTGGAGCCAGTCGCCGAACACGATCGTGTGCGAGTCCTCCGGCTCGTAGTTGACATACACATCGGCGCTCGCGACCCCGGCGGTGCCGAGGACAAGGGCACCGGCGGCGAGGGCGGTCAGCAGGGAACGCATGGCGGAGACCTCTCGGTAGAACGGCGGATTGCTCGGCAAGCCAAGACCACCCGCGGCGCGTGCTCCGCACACCTGGCCGGTACGTTCCGGGACTTCAGCCGATCGGCGGCAACTGGTCCGACCGCTGCCGGTGGCCCGCCCGCCGGCAAGTAATCCGCTCGATTCGACGGTCGAGGCCATGGCACGATGCGCGGCATGACGACGACGAACCGAAAGGTCCATGCCGCGTAGGCGGCGAGGGGACGCCTGGGCCGGGGTCACCCGCCACCGGACACGAAAGGGCCGGCCGGCCCTCGACGGGCTGTCCGCGCGTGCGGTGTCCGAGATCTTCCATCTCGAGGACTCCCGCAACTATCTCCAGCCAGGAGACGTCATCTTGGCTCTGCACCTGTGGAAGGACTACGCCCGCCGTCCCGCGCGCGAGTTGTGGCAGGACGACGAGAGGGGCGACGCGCACGGGTACTGCTGCGGCGACCCTCTCGAAGCCCGCGCACTCCTCGACACCGTGATCGGGGCCCTGTCGCCTCGAAGCGCCCGCGAACTCCGGGAGATCGTCAGCCGGTTCGACTGACGCGCGTGGCTTCCGCGTCGTCGAACAGCCGAGCCGATCAAGCGCCGTGAGCCGGATGGCAGAAGCACCCGCAGACGAGATGGCGAACTCCTTCCGCGCCGCTGTCACGGTGCACCCCGTCCCGGCAGCCGTCGTGGCGGCCGACGATGCAGCGGGGCGACCGGAACTCCGGCTCGGGCTCGCCTGCGAGGGCGCGGGTCAGGAGGGAGACGCTCACGGCGTCGGCGATCTCCGGGGTGACCCACCAGGCGTCCCCCGCACGGTCACGGTGCGGACCGTCGTGCCCCGGCGCGAGGACGCAGACCGAGCCCGCGCACACCGCGCGCATCACTTCCACGACGGCGACCACGGGCCGCCGCGCCCCGCAACGGCTCAACGGACGCCCCCTGCGTGGATGTTCCGCCGGTCGACATCCACCCCGACCGTGGCCAGCCACAACACCTGACGGCGCCTGCGCTGCACGTAGGGCCGCTCCAGGGGCGAGCGGGCGCCGTCGAGGAGCAGCGTCTGCTCCTGGGCGTAGGGGGAGCGGAGGGTGGGGGTGTGGTGGCGCGGCGCGGAGGGTGGGGGTGTGGGGCGGGGGTGGGGAACCGGGCGGGGGCGGAGGACCGGGCGGGGGCGGTGCCTGCCGGTGGGCGGCAGGGTCAGGACGAGCAGCCAGATCAGTAGGCGCGCGATAGGGTTCCGCACGTCATCAACTCCTGTGGCAGTTGGTGGCCATGCCCCGGGAGGTCTAGCCACCTCGCCGGGGTTTTCGTGTCACACGAGCCTACGAGGCATGTATAGCTCTGTATAGCTCACCAGTGGTTCGCACAGGTCTTCGATGCTTACGTTGGACGGGTGACCGACCGCAACCAGATCCCCGAGTTCGACCCGCAGGGCCCGCAGCTGGTGTACGTCGCGGTGGCCGACCACATCGCCGCTCGTATAGCGGCCGGCGAGTTGAGTCCAGGCGCCCGACTGCCGGCCGAGCGAGACCTCGCGGAGGAGTACGGAGTCGCCTACCTCACGGTCCGTCGCGCAGCCCGGGTCCTGCGCGAGCGAGGCCTGATCCTGACCGTTCACGGCAAGGGCACGTTCGTCGCCGACCCACTCCCGACGGACGAGGGTCAGGGAACGGAGGCCTGAGAAGCTCTCGGGCCGAACGCGGCCGCGAGCTTCTGGTGGGGCCGCCCTCTCTCCGAGAGTCGCACCTTCCACCGCCGCGTCAAGGGCGCTCCCTCCGGTCGCGTCGCTCCGCGATGGCCTACGGCCACCCTTGACCCGACGCCTCCAGGCGCGAAAACACTCTCGGAGGGCGGCCCGGGGCGTGGCCACGGGGAAGACCGGGCATCGCTCCGCCCCGAGACCGGCCTGCGGCCCGGCGGATGGGGGGCCGGGCATCGCTCCGGTCGGGCGGATCCCTCACCCCCGGTGGGTGGGGGCTCGGTTCGCAGCCGAGGTGGGGAAGCTGGTGCCGGTCGGCTCTGGGTGCGCGGCAGTGGAATGGGGCGGTGACGGCCCCGGCTCAGCGGCCACCGGCCGAGGCTCGGCTGGGCCTCATGCCCCGCTGACTACTCCCGGCGGGTCCCCAATCCCCTGCGGGAGCCACTTTTTGGTACCTAAGTGCAGCGAACTCCGCATAGCCGCACACGGACGGCGGCAATTGCCGGGGATATCGGCTACGCGGGGGCGAGTTCGGGGGCAAACGTGCACGCTTGAGGTGCTGGCGCGCACCCCGAGCCGACCGCCACCAACTCCCCCACCCCCGCCACAAACCGAGCCCCCACCCACCCGGGGCGAGACACCCGCGCGACCCGAGCGATACCCGGCCCCCCACCCACCAGACGCGAGGGACCCACCCCGCCCAGCCAATCCCCAAGCCCCCACCCACCGGGGGCAAGGCATCCGCCCGACCGGAGCGATACCCGGCCCCCACCCCACCGAGCAGCAGGCCGCCCCCATGCCGGAGCGATACCCGGCCCCCACCCCACCGGCCCGCAAGCCGGACTCGCCACCGCAGCGATCCCCGGCCTCCCCCGTGGCCACGCCCCCGGCCGCCCCCCGAGTAAAAGCAGGCGGCCGGAGGGGGTGCGTCAAGGGCGCTCCCTGCGGTCGCGTCGGCTCCGCCGATTCCGCTCCGCCCCGACGTTCTCCAAGTTCCAGGGGAAGACGGTCGGCGGGGTGCAGGTCCAGGTGCACGACCGGGCCGCCTTCGACCCCGTACGGACCGGGA